>JAQVQU010000004.1 GCA_028701415.1 Clostridia bacterium
TAATTCCAAAAAGAAAGCTGAACAAGAGGCGGCTAAGGCTTTAATCTTTAGAGAGAACCTTTTAAATTTAAATTTTGTTTATTGAGTAAGTTTTTTTATTACATACCCTCCTACATTTCGGATTTATTAATATGAAAAACTATATTTTGTTGCCTTTTATTCCTTCAAAAGTTATAATAAAACTTAAATGTAATCTAGCATTTTACTGATGGGGTGTTGTTTTGAATTTAAGTAAAATCGAAATTCAAGGGTTTAAATCTTTTGCTGATAAAACAGAGATTATTTTTGATACAAATATTACAGGTATTGTTGGCCCTAATGGCTGTGGAAAGTCAAATGTAGTTGAGGCAGTTAGATGGGTTTTAGGTGAGCAAAAAAGCTCGATTTTAAGAATTTCTAAGAATACAGATTTGATTTTTGGCGGAACAAAAACTGGCAGAAGGTCTCAGTCCTACTGTGAGGCTTCTATATATTTAGATAACTCAAAGCATCTATATCCTATAGATTTTGAGGAATTGGTAATTACAAGAAAATTGGACAGAAGTGGGGAAAGTTCCTCATTTATTAACGGTCAAAGATGTAATTTGAAAGATATTGTAAATTTATTTAGAGATACTGGAGTAGGTAGAGAAGGATATAGTATTATTGGACAGGGCAAAATTGATAGTATTGTAGGATATAAACCTGAAGCAAGAAGGGAGATATTTGAGGAGGCAGCTGGAATATCTAAACATAAAGATAAGAAAAATTCCAGTGAGAATAAATTGTCTCGTACAAGAGATAATATGTCCCGGCTGAATGATATTATGTTGGAGCTCGAGCAAAACCTTGGGCCCCTTAAGTTGGAAGCAGAACAAGCAATAGAAGTTAAAAAGACTAGAAAAGAACTTAAAAACGAAGAAATTCATCTATTTTTATTTCAAAGTGAGAATACTGATTTTTCAAGAAATCAAACCCAAGCAAAGTTAAAAGAGATAACGAAAACTTATGAAAATGAGATAGAAGAATTATCTCAACTGAATGAAAAATATAATGATACTTTAAAATTGATATCAGACCTAGATGTTTCTTCAAGTAGATTACATGACCAAATATTGACTCTTACAGTAGAAGCACAAAAAGCTTTGGGAAGATCTGAAAACTTGTCATTAACTTTAACTTATAAAAAAGAAAGTAGAGACAAAAAAAACTCAGAATATCAATCGAATCAAGTTATAATGAAATCTCGGGCCAAAGATATAATTGATAAAATTGCTTATAAACAGCAAATAGAAGATGAGTTAGATAGAGAAAACAATAATCATCAAAAAATGTCTGCAGAATATTCTAAATTAAATGAATCTGTGGATTCGCAGGAAAAAGAGATAGAATTAAGTAAACAATTGATGCTTGATAGGGTCTCTGCTAGTGCAGAGATTGATAAAAATAGAGCGAAATACGAAGTTGAATTTAACTTATTAAAACAAAATCTTCAAGACAATAAAACCCTTTTAACTGAAAAGAAGAAACTTCTATCAGATATTGAGAATCAAAAAGAATCGCTTATTGCCAAAATTGAAAAAATTAGTACAGAAAATAAACTCAAACTAGAGGAAAAATCGGCTGCTGAGATTAATTATGAGTCAAATAAAAAGGAATTGATCGAAGCAGAATTAAAGAGGAGCGAACTTATTGCTGAAAGATCAAATCTTCAGTTTAAGCTTACTACTATAAAAGAAAATATTGAAAGTTACTCGAGTTATGATGCAGCTATACAAAATCTTATGGAGTCGGCTAAAGAAGATAAAAATATTTCATCCCAAATAATAGGTACTTTAGCTGAAATTATCTCGGTCCCTAAAGAATATATGGTGGCTATTGAAATTGCTTTGGGTAATTCAATACAAAATATTGTTACTCCTGATGAGCGATCGGCATCTATTTTAATAGATTTACTTAAAAGAAATAATTATGGAAGGGCAACATTCTTGCCAGTTTCTACGGTGAAGCCGCATCCTTTACAAAAAGAATATGAAGGTTGTTTATCTGAAAGAGGAATCATTGGATGTGCCTCTAATTTGATAAGGTATGAACATAGATTTTCTGGAATTATTTCCAGTTTTCTTGGTAGAACTATAATAGCAGAAGATAAAGAAACTGCTATCATTGTAGCAAAAAAATACAACTATTCTTTTCGAATTGTTACTCTAGATGGAGAAGCTTTTTTGCCGAGCGGAGCTATTTCCGGAGGTTCTTCTAGAACCCGGAGTTCAAGAATCTTGTCACAGGAGACCGAATCTCAAGAATTTGAAAAGAAATATAAAAAATGTGTAAAAGATATTTCCTTAAATTCTGATTTGATTGAAGAGTTAAAAGAAGAAAAAGAAAAGTATTCACTAGCATTAAATGTTTGTGCTGCAAGGTTAACGCAAATTGAAAAAGAGTTGATTGAGCTGGGGGGGAAACTTACTAGTATTTGTGAAAAAGAGGATACAATTATTTCCGAAATAGGAAAAAATGAAAACCTTATTGAGCAAATATCAAAAAGAGTTGAAGAATTGTCTTTTATGCTCAGTTCAAGTGATAAAAATTATTCTGCCGTAAATCAACAGAAGGTTTCTGTTGATGATTTTTTATTAGAAGCAAAAGATAAATATTTCAAAGATAAAGAAAGAAGATCCAATATTTCAAAAGAATTGACAGATATTTACGTAAAGATAAAATCTTTAGAAACTGCTAGAGAAAAAACTGAACAAGATATATCTGATTATAGATTAGAATATAAATCCTTAGAAAAAAAACAAATAGAATTAGAAGTCGAAATAAAAATTTTGGATAGCGAGATTGCAAACATACAAAAAAATATGGATATTGATCAATTTTCTGAAGGAGATCGTATAAAACTTAAAGCAGCGCAAACTGACTTGGAGATGATTGATTCTAAAAAAAGGAATTTAAATCAAGAGTTAACGGATATTGATGGAAAGAGAGCGATTAAAAACATACAAATCAATGATATTAATGAAAAGAAAATTAGAGAAGAGAATAATCTGGAAAAAATTAATCTGGAAATTGAGAATATGTCCTCTAGAATTTTTGAAACTTATGGACTTAACGTTGAAGAATGTAAAACTTACTGGATGGAAGAAGGGCTAGGACAGATTTCACAGAATATCAATGTAGAAAAATCCTTAGACAAGATTCTCCGTCTTAGAAGAAAGATTGAGCGAATAGGTCCTATTAACGAATTGGCCGAAGACAAGTATAATTCTGAAAGCATCAGATACGATGACATGAAAAAACAATTTGATGATTTATCCAAAGCTGAGCAAGATCTAGTAAAAATAATCACTGATTTAACAAAAGAGATGGAACAAAGATTTACCGAAAATTTCAAGAAAATTAGTGAAAATTTCAAAATTACTTATAAAGATTTGTTCGGAGGGGGGACAGGACATTTAAGCCTTGAAAAGGGAGTGAGTCCGTTAACAGCGGGAATCAATATAGACTCTCAACCGCCAGGAAAAGACTTGAAGTCAATAGAATTGCTTTCTGGAGGGGAAAAGACACTTACAGCCATAGCCATTCTTTTTGCAATAAATAAATTGACTCCTATGCCATTTAGCATACTAGATGAAATAGACGCTTCTCTTGATGAGTCTAATGCTAGGCTTTTTGCCCAGTATTTATCCAAGTTTTCTAAAGATACTGAATTTATTGTGATAACGCATAGAAAACCGACAATGTCTCTATGTGATGTATTGTATGGAGTTACAATGCAAGAAAAAGGAGTTAGCAAAATAGTAAAAGTAAAGCTTGAGGAAGCCGAAAAACATGTAAATAAAGGGGCATAATTCATGGGATTTTTCTTAAAATTAAAAGAAGGCTTAAAAAAAACCAGAGAAAGTATTAGTAGAAAATTTTTCGAAGCTTTTAAAACTAAAGAACTTGACCAGAAATTTTATGACGCACTCGAAGTAGCCTTGATATCAGCCGACATGGGCTATATTGCAACAGAAAATATTTTAAATAGATTGCGAACTGAAATCCCATCAAAAAAAATTTCTAAACCTGAAGAGGCTAAGACACTTTTAAAAAAAATATTACTTGAGACGATTGATTATGAAATACCAAATTATGAATTCCCTCTCTTAATATTAATTTCTGGTGTTAATGGAGTTGGAAAAACAACTGCCGTGGGAAAGTTGGCTAAATTATTTGTTTCTCAGGGAAAAAGTGTTGTAATTGCGGCTGCCGATACTTTTCGAGCCGCTGCAAGCGAACAACTAGAAATTTGGGCGGAAAGAGCAGGTGTAAGGGTAATTTCTCATTCTGAAGGGAGTGACCCGGCCGCTGTGGTTTTTGACACTCTAATTTCTGCAAAAACTAAAGGGACACAAGTAATAATCGTAGATACTGCAGGAAGATTACATAATAAGAAAAATCTAATGGAAGAACTGAAGAAAATTAATCGAGTTATAGACCGCGAACTACCCAACTCTGATCGTCGAAATTTAATAGTGCTAGATGCGACAACTGGACAAAATGCAGTAAGACAGGTTGAGGTTTTTAATGAGGCAATAGAAATAGATGGTATAATCCTAACTAAGCTAGACGGAACAGCTAAAGGCGGAGTTGTTATGGCAATAGCAGAAGAGCAGAATATCCCAGTTTATTATGCTGGAGTCGGGGAAGGAATTGACGATTTAATCCCATTTGATGCAAAAGATTTTATAGATGCCATTTTAGATTAGATTTATTATTACATTCATTTGACATATTTATTATTTAAAAGTAAAATAGTGTAAAACAAAAATACTTTACACAAGCAAGGCAGATTTTTTGAATTGAAGAACGATGAATAAGTTAGATAAATTAGAGATATCCCTGTTAAATGATTATTACAGCTCTTTATTAACAGACTATCAGGCTGGTTTGATACGTTTATATTATGACGACGATCTTTCTTTGTCGGAAATTGCAGAGCTGAACAATATTACCCGACAAGCCGCTTTAGATGTTATCAATAGAGGGACTTCAAAACTAAAAGAATTTGAGAGCAAGTTAAATCTAGTCAAAAAGACTCAAGTTTTAAAAAATGAAATTATCAAGCTAAAGACATCGTGTGATATCGATACTTCAAATAAATTAGAAAACATTTTAGAAATTTTGGAAGAATTATAATGGCATTATTTAAAACTTTATCTTTAAAAATTAATCATGCGTTTAGTAAGATTAAAAATAAGTCTGGATTAACTGAGCTTGAGTTGAAAGAAGCGATGAGAGAAGTTAGAATGGCTCTTCTTGAAGCAGATGTAAACTTCTTAGTAGCAAAAGAATTTATTAATAAAGTTACAAGCAAGGCAATTGGGTCAGACATTTTACGAGGCTTGAATAGTTCTCAACAAGTAATAAAACTTGTAAATGATGAACTTGTTGAATTAATGGGTAGTCGCTTTTCCAAACTAATGGTTTCTGACTCTCTTCCTTCGGTATACATGATGTGCGGGCTTCAAGGTTCTGGCAAGACGACAATGTGTGGAAAGCTTGCAAAGATTCTGGCTAAAGATAACAAAAAAGTATTGCTCGCTGCTTGTGATATATACAGGCCTGCGGCAATTAAACAGCTACAAATTATAGGGGAAAGAAGCAAAACTCAAGTTTTTGAAAAAGGCCAAATCGATCCCATTATAATCTCAAAACAAGCTGTTGAATATGCTAAAACAAATGGGTACGATACCGTTATACTGGATACCGCGGGTAGGTTGCATATAGATGAAAAATTAATGGAAGAATTGAGATCCATTAAGCTTGCAGTTAAACCCACTGAAATTTTATTAGTTGTTGATAGTATGTTAGGGCAAGATAGTGTAAATGTTGCAGATAGATTTAATCAAGATTTAGATATATCAGGAGTGATTTTAACCAAATTAGATGGGGATACTAGAGGCGGAGCTGCCTTGTCCATAAAGGCAATTTGTGGCAAACCAATAAAGTATGTTGGGATAGGAGAAAAATTAGAAGATATTGAACCTTTTCACCCTGACAGAATGGCTTCAAGAATCCTTGGAATGGGGGATGTATTAACTCTTATTGAAAAGGCTCAAGATGCAATTTCTGAAGAGAATGCAAAAAAAATAGCAAAAAAAATAAAGAATAGCTCATTTGATCTTGAAGACTATTTAGATCAATTAAATGGAATTAAAAAGATGGGTGGTATGAAGGATATGTTGGATATGATTCCAGGCCTATCTGGAAAAGTAAGTGCAAAAGATATTGATGATAAGTCTTTTGATAGGACTAAGGCAATCATTTATTCAATGACTCCAGAGGAGCGTCATAAACCAGAAATTATTAAGGCTTCTAGAAGGAAAAGAATATCGAAGGGTAGCGGAACTTCAGTACAAGAGGTGAATAAACTTTTGAACCAGTTTGAACAAATGAAATTAATGATGAAAAAAGTAAGTTCGGGAAAATTTAAATTCCCGTTCTAATATAATATTTTGGAGGTAAAAAATGGCAGTAAAAATTAGGTTAACAAGAATGGGCGCAAAGAAGAAACCTTTTTATCGTATCGTTGCGATAGATTCGGGAAAGGCAAGGGATAGTAAGTACATTGAACAGATTGGTACTTTTGATCCAATTTCTGATCCAGTCGCGATCAAAATTGATGCAGAAAAAGCAAAGAAGTGGCTTGCTAATGGAGCCCAACCAACCGACACAGTAAGGTCTATATTTGTGAAAGAAGGGATTATCGCGCCTTCAGCTAAAGCAAAGAAATCTGATGACTCTAAAAGTGAAGCCATAGATGCTGCTGCGAAAAAAATATAGAGCGTAAGGAGAAAAAATGAGAGAGCTTGTAGATTATTTAGTAGGTGAAATTTTATCAAAAGATAATTTTGACATTGTAGAGGTTGAAGACGGAAATACAGTTGAGATTCGTGTTCAGGTTGATGCAGATAAAATAGGAAAAGTTATCGGAAAGTCAGGGAGAATAGCCAAAGCAATTAGAACAATTGTAAAGGCATCTGCACAGAATTCGGATAAGCACTATGATGTCATAATTAGTGAAAGATGATAGATAATGTACTAGTAGGGAAAATCCTCACGGCTCATGGGATAAAAGGAGAAATTAAAATTCTTCCATATACCGATAGCACGGAGGATTTTTGCCGAATAAAAAATTTATTTATAAATGGTGTGCACTATGAGGTTGAATCTTCTCGCCCAATTGGGGAAAGGGTTTTATTGAAACTTAAAGGGATAGATGATAGAGATTCTGCTTTAAGCTTAAATGGGGATCTATTTGTAGATAGGATTGATTTGCCCGATAAGGTTGGGAGATACTATGTTCACGATATTTTGGGTTTTTCGGTGATTTGCTGCGGAATAGTCGAGGGGTTTTTACGTGAAATTATGAATTATGGAAATAGCGTGGATATTTACTTTGTTGAGTCAGATAAAGGCAACTATAGTTTTCCAGCTCTTCAAGAAGTTATAGAAAAAATTGATATCGATAATAAAAAAATAATTCTTATTGAAAAAGAATTAGAAAAGGTAAGAGTTTATGAAGTTTAGTGTATTAACTCTTTTGCCAGAAATATATGATAGTTTAAACTACAGTGTTATTGGAAGAGCTATAACAAATAAGATTATTAATATTTCTGTTAGCAATATTCGTGATTATTCGTTGGATAAGCACAAGAAATGTGACGATATGCCTTTTGGTGGGGGGGCAGGGATGGTTATGACTCCCCAACCGATTCATTCAGCACTAGAATATATTGATCCTGAACATAAATCTTTAAGAGTTTATTTGTCTCCCAAAGGCGAAAAATTTGATCATAGCTTAGCAAAAAAATTAAGCAATGAAAAATGGATTACGCTACTTAATGGTAGCTTTGAGGGTGTTGACCAAAGAGTTATTGATTTGGATATCGACAAAGAAATTTCTATAGGCGACTATATTCTTACATCAGGTGATTTTGCCTCTTTGGTTATAATAAATTGTATTTCTAGATTTATTCCTGGAGTTTTGGGAAGTGAATTATCAGCAGAAGAAGATAGTTTTTCAAATGGCTTATTAGAGTATCCACATTATACACGGCCTCAGAAATTTTTAGGTATAACCGTTCCCAAGGTTCTATTAAGTGGCAATCACGAGGAAATTAAAAAATGGCGAAATTCTCAAAGTAGATTAATAACAAATAATAAAAGGCCAGATCTTTCGGAGTAGATTATGTTTATACATTGGTATCCTGGACATATGACCAAGGCTTATAGATTACTAGAAGGTAACATATGCCTAGTTGACAGCGTTATATATGTTCTTGATGCAAGGGCACCACTATCTTGTATAAATGAAGAGTTCGATAAGCTAATAAGAAATAAACCGGTCTTATATGTGATTAACAAATCTGACCTTATATCAAAAGCCGATTTGAATCTATGGTTAAATTATTTTAAAAAATTGAATCTACCCTGCGTGTCTACGAACAGTTTATCCCTTGAAGAGGCAAGGATTGTCAAGGAAGCATTGAATTCATTGCATGTAAATTTAATTGAAAAATATATGAAAAAAAATACTATTAGGACTCCAAGATCTATGGTCATAGGAGTGCCAAATAGTGGCAAATCTTCTTTAATAAATAATCTTGCATCTAAGGGAAAACTCGAGACAGCAAACAGACCGGGAGTTACTCGTTCAATTCAATGGATTAAAATTAATAACAATATAGAACTAATGGATAGCCCGGGTCTTCTTTTCCCAGATTTTAAAAATCAGGAGAAAGCCTATAAATTAGCTGCAATTGGAAGTATAAAGGATGAACGATTCGATTTTTTAGAGTTGGCAGAAAAACTTTTTTTGCAAATTGAAGAAATAGCTCCCCAAAATATTATTAAAAGGTATGCAGAGATAATAAACCATAAAAATAATTCTCATATAGAAAATATTGCTTTTTCTAGGGGCTTCTTATTATCTGGGGGTAAGCCAGACCTAGAAAGGGCGGCAAGAACATTTGTAAACGATTTTAGAAAAGGTTTTTTGGGGAAAATCTGTTTAGATATAGCTCTAATTCATAAAGACTTTTTATATAAGGGGGAGTAATGAATCCGTTATTTACTTACGAGAATAGTATTCTTCCCAAAGAAGATATTACTTTGATATGTGGAGTAGATGAGGTAGGTAGGGGCCCACTTGCTGGCCCAGTTGCTGCTTGTGCATGTATTCCCTGTAGGAACATTGATTTTGAAGGAATTAACGATAGTAAAAAAGTATCTCTTAATAGAAGAAATGATCTCTATAATAAACTAATAAATTCTGTGCTTGACTATAAAACTGTTTTTGTCTCGCCTGAGGAAATAGATGAAATTAATATACTCAATGCCACAAAAAAAGCAATGATTAATGCAATAACTTCCTTGTTTCCTCTTCCGGAAATAGTTTTAATAGATGCAGTGCCTATTACAATAAAAAATTACTTATGCAAGTCTATTATAAAAGGGGATGCTAAGTGTTATTCAATAGCTTGTGCTTCGATTATTGCAAAAATTGAGCGAGATAATTTGATGATGCGCTTCGCAGAAATTTATCCTGAATATGGGTTTGATGAGCACAAAGGGTATGGAACCTCACATCACATTGAGATGATTAAGAAATATGGACCTTGTGATATTCACAGAAAGACCTTTATTAAGAAATTTATAATTTGAGTAAAAGAATTTCTGTGTCCAATATATATATATATATAATAAAAACGCTTGATTATAAAAAATCTATTTGATACTATATACTAGGTTTTGTAACGGACCTATACGAGAAAAAATCCAAGCCTCGCAAGTACGTTATTTATTTTTTGGAGGTATATATGAATATTCTTGATTCTATTGAACAAGAGGGCTTGCGTAAAGATTTGCCCCCGTTCAAAGTTGGTGACATGGTAAAAGTTATGGTAAAGATAGTTGAAGGAACTAGAGAAAGATTGCAAGCTTTTGAAGGGACTGTGATAGCAAAGAAGAATGGTAGCATTAGAGAGACTTTTACTGTAAGAAGAATTGCACAGGGAATAGGCGTGGAAAGAACTTTCCCGTTGCATAGCCCTAAAATAGCTAACATTACTGTGACCCGTCCAGGAAAAGTTAGAAGAGCAAAATTATACTATCTACGTGAAAGGACAGGAAAAGCGGCAAGGGTAAAAGCTGAAAAGCGTTATTAGTTTTTAAAATAATCACGGCGGATAGTTTTATTCGCCGTGATTTGTATATATTTTGGGTAAAAAAATGCATAAAATTTTGAATAAAAGGTTTCTATTAGTTGCTTTATTGTTTTTAACTATTTCGATTACATTTCTATTTTCAGGGTGCTCGTCTAATGCAAATAGCTTTGATGTGCAACTCCTTCAAGGGAAATCTGAAAGTGAAAGTATGTTTAACTATTCAAGCTTAACTGAAATGGATAATAATTGGGATTTTGAAACAGATGGAGCAAATACCTCAACTTTTTCAGCTGGGCCTAATGGTTTAACAATAAATACTACAACTTCAGGTTATGGATTGGTTTCTCAAAAAGTTTTGCTTAAACCTTATTCATATTTCAAAATTGAGTATGATTTTAACATAAGTCAAATGTCTAGTTTTGATGAAAACAGTAATTATCATCCTGGATTGTTTGTTGGTTTTTTAGAAGACCCTTTATTTAACGTTACTGGAGATAAAAAAGCACAAGAAACGTTTGTTCAGCAGAATGGAAAGAGAGTTTTTTATATTAAAACTAGTGGGTCAAGGGAATACAACATTACTATTAATTTAGGCACGGAACAATATCCAGTAAAAGCAATCGCTACTATTAGTAATATAAGTCTTGTTAGAGTATCTGAGGCAATTGCTGTTGAAGGTTCTAATAATGGATATGATATTTTTGATTTAAGACCTTCTATTTTTGGCCAAAGTCGCCAAAGCAATTTAACATTCGTTATTTTAGGTGGGATAGGGACATTATTGCTGGCCTATATTTTTTATGTAATAAGATCCAGAGATATGTCATATGATAATATTTCATCCCAAAATAAATTATATAATAAACTTAAAGACTCTAAATTTTTTGCTCCAACGATAGTTATTCTGTCTTCTTTGTTTGTTAGATTAATTATTATTTTGGTTGAATCAATAGTTGCTGGGAGTAGCAGAATAACTGAAACTTATTTTGGATATTATTTAGAAAATCTTTCAGCACAAGGCACTTGGATAGCAAAGTATGGCACTCCCTATTTTTATCAGTATAATTCTAATGTATTTTTGCCTATTCCACTATATTTAAGCGCGATAAGCGGATTAATTGGCCAAGGGCTATATAATATCCCTGGAATAGATGCCTCATCGGTTGCTTTGTCAGTTGTTACTATTAATAAGATTTTTACCATAGCAGCAGATCTTGTTTCTGTATTTTTCATTTATATTTTAGTTAAAAGGTATCAAGGCAGAAGTGCTGCCACAATTATGGCAGGATTTTGGGGATTGTTACCAATATTGTTTGTAATGTCTTCAGGATGGGGAGCAATTGAAAGTATCTCGACAATGCTGATAATTATTACTTTTTACTTTATTCTATCAAAAAGATATTTACCTTCGGCAATTGCTTTCTTCTTAGCGTGTATGACTTCACCTTTTGTTATTTACTTGGCACCTATGGTTTTACTGTATACAATATTTCTTGTTGTTGAATCAGTTAAAAAGAAAGACTGGAAGGCACTTCTTGTTCCTGGGTTGACCATACTATTTTCACTTATTTTATTCTATTTAGTTACATTACCTTTTAATATCGTAAAAATAGGCGATGGAGATGCTTTTATTGCATTTGATAAATATATTGATGTTTTAAAGGGACCTGATTTATATTCAATAAATGCATTTAATTTCCAAGCAATGCTGAAAAACAACTTTGTAGAAGTAACGGTTCAATCAAAAGTTGTTGACATCATTTTTATCATATTTATTTTGATTGTTTTTTCTTTTGTATATTTTAAAACTAGAAATAGATTGAATCTAACTATTCTTTCTTCTGGACTTATCGCGACAATATGGACTTTTTCAAATAACATGAGACCAGAGGCTTTAATCCTTTCTCTTCCTCTTCTTTTTATTGTTGCAGTTTTGTTGAAAGAAACAAGATTATATATAGTATTTGCTTTATACTCGGCTTTTATTTTCATTAATAATTCTTATGTTTATCTAGTAGCAGGATATGATACTAATGGAGTGGCACAAATATCATATACAAACAATCCAATTCTATACGTATTTGGAGCTATTTCCTTAGTTCTAATAGTTATTTACATAATAGTTGCTTACGATATTATTGTTAATAAAAAAGTAGTCCTTCAAAAAGCAATAAATACAAGATATGGTATTTTTGTTAGTCGTGTTTCAAAAAATATTCTTATTTCTTTATCAAATTTTTGTAAAGTATCCTTAGCCTGGGTAAAGGAATTAGGTTCTGTAATAAAAGACGATATAACCGAAACCAGGAATAGAAGAATCGAAAAGAAAAAGGATTCTTCCCGACTTAGCAACTCGATAGAAGAGAAAGAAGAATCAAAAGTAGATGAAGAACAGAACCAATCCGATGATATAAATAAATAGTCTTTATTTACTTTTTCAAAGAGCCAGTAAGCTTAAATAATAAAATATCATTTTTATAATTGGAGATGCTAATGAAGTTAGTAATAGTTGAGTCCCCGTCTAAAACCAAAACGATACAAAAATATCTTGGCCCGGATTTTAAAGTTATGGCATCAGTTGGACATATATGTGACTTACCTAAAAATTCACTTGGGATTGATATCAACAATAATTTTGAGCCTCAATATGTAATAACTGATTCACAAAAAAATAAAATCATTAATGAACTTAAATCGGCTGTAAAAAAAAGTGAGTTAGTTTATCTTGCTACTGACCCTGATAGAGAGGGTGAAGCGATAAGTTGGCATATAGCTAATGCTCTTGGTTTAAAAGAACAGAAGAATCGAATTGAGTTTAATGAAATAACTTATAAAGCCGTACATAACGCTATTTCTAATCCTAGAGAAATTAATATGAATCTCGTTGATGCACAACAAGCTAGAAGAGTAATAGACAGACTTGTTGGCTATAAAATTAGCCCTGTTTTATCAAGTAAGATAAAAACTGGACTATCAGGAGGAAGGGTACAATCCTCTGCTTTAAAAATGCTTGTGGATAGAGAAAGAGAAATATCGATTTTTAGACCACAGGAGTATTGGAACATAACTGCGGTTCATACATTAGATAATGGAAAGGATATTAAATCTTTATTGAGCGAAAAGAACGGAAAAAAAATTAAAATTCAAGATAAAGAACAAGCAGATGAAATTTTATCAAAGCTAAATACTTCAAACTGGAAAGTTGATTCTGTTAAAAAAACAAAAACAGTGGCTAGACCTCAAGCTCCTTTTACGACTAGTACTATGCAGCAAGATGCCTCACAAAAATTAGGATTTTCTGCGCCTATGGTAATGCAAATTGCTCAAAGTTTATATGAAGGGGTGGAGATCCCTGGGGAAGGACACACGGCTCTTATTACATATATTAGAACAGATTCGGTAAGAATTTCCTTAGATATGCAAAAGTCTGCTAAGGACTTTATTATAAACAACTATGGAATTGAGTTTGTCCCTTCAAAACCAAATTTTTATTCAACAAAAGCAAAAAATGCACAAGATGCACACGAAGCGATTAGACCTATATCTCTAGAAAGAACCCCGGAAAGTCTTAAAGGATTAATCCCTCAAAACAAATTTAAACTTTATAAACTGATATACGAAAGATTTCTGGCAAGTCAAATGGCTGAGGCTATTTATGATACAACTACTGTTAGCATAAGTGCTTTTAGAGATAATGAGGACACATATACATTTAAATTATTTGGAAAAACTCTCGATAAGAAAGGCTATACTGCTGTCTATGATGTGTATAAGGCTGAGGATGAAGATGATATTGCCACTGCTGATTTCCCTTCTTTAGAAGAAGGCAAAATTTTGAGATTGAATAATCTTTTATCAGAACAAAAATTTACTAAACCACTTCCTCGATACACCGAAGCTTCTTTAATTAAATCAATGGAAGAAAATGGTATTGGGAGACCCTCAACTTACGCCAGTGTAATGTCTGTTTTGCTCAAAAGAGCTTATGTTACAAAAGAAAAGAAGGTACTAGTACCGACTATTCTGGGCATTAGGGTTACCGAGTATTTAGAACAGTTTTTCCCCTCAATAGTAGATCTTAAATTTACAGCAACAATGGAAGAATCGCTAGATACTGTTGAGAATGGGGCAAGCTGGAAGGGGATTATAAAAGATTTCTACCCATCATTTGCAAAAGACATTGATTATGCACAAAAATCTTCTTCAAAAGTCCAAATGCCCGTGGAGGAAAGCGATGTCCAATGCGATAAATGTGGAGCGATGATGGTTGTTAAAGATGGAAAATATGGGAAATTTTTAGCCTGTCCTAACTATCCTAAATGTAAAAATATAAAAAATATTGTTGAAGCTGTGGCAAAGTGTCCTTTGTGTGGTGGAGAGGTAATAATTAGACACACTAAGGCAGGCAAAATATTTTACGGATGCAATAATTATCCAGAATGTAAATTTATGTCTTGGGATTTACCCGCACCTATTCTATGCCCCGATTGTGAATCTATAATGAAAGTTGTTAAAACGGGTGGTATCACGCAATATGTGTGTACAAACCGTAAATGTAATAAGACCATTGAAGCCAATTTTGGGGAAGATGAAGATTAAAATCGTCGGTGGTGGCCTCGCTGGTTGCGAGGCAGCTTTTTATTTATTAAAAAAAGGTTTTCATGTTGATTTATATGAAATGCGACCTCTTGTTTTTTCTCCTGCCCATAGGACTTCAAAATTATGTGAATTAGTTTGTAGCAATAGTTTAAAAAGCATTTCCTTGCATACAGGACAAGGTTTGTTAAAAGAAGAAATGAGAATTCTTGATTCACTCGTTTTATATGCTGCAGAGAGATCAAAGGTACCTGCAGGTGAATCATTGTCTGTTGATAGAGGGATATTCCAAGAAAATATTGAAAAAATTTTATTTTCTTTTCCTAAGTTCAATTTAATAAATCAAGAGATAACGGATCTTTCGGAAAATTCAATTATAGCTACTGGACCTTTGACAAGCTCAAAATTATCTCAAGCTATTATTAACACTACGGGGAAGGAAAATTTTCATTTTTTTGATGCGATATCTCCCATAATATCAGGAGAGAGTATTAATATGAAAAAAGCGTTTTTTGGAACTCGATATGGAAAAGGGAGCCCAGATTTTATTAATTGTCCTTTAAGTAAAGAGGAGTATATTAGCTTTCATAAAGAATTAGTTGATGCAAAAACTGTAATATTAAAAGAATTCGAAAAAAGAGAACTTTTCAATAGTTGTTTACCTATCGAAGAAATAGCAAGAAGCGGAATAGACTCTATGCGATTTGGTCCTCTGCGACCAGTAGGACTTACTAACGATGTTTTTGGCAAGTCTTACGCTGTTGTACAATTGAGAAAGGAAAATATTGAGGGAGATTCATACAATATTGTCGGGTTTCAAACAAATCTGAAATACCCTGAGCAGAATAGGGTTTTCCAATTAATTCCTGCCTTAGAAAACTGTGAATTTATTAGATATGGTGCTATGCATAGAAACAATTACCTGGATAGCCCGAAACTTTTAAGTTCCTTTGGTAATCTATTGAAAAATCCGTCCATTTTTTTTGCGGGTCAAATTATTGGAGTTGAAGGTTATATGGAAAGTGCTGCTTCTGGAATCGTGGCTGCAATTAACATTTCAAGATTTATGAGAAAAGAATGTTTAATTGATTTTCCTAAAAACACAATTATAGGTGCTTTGATGAAATATGTTTCCCAAGAAAACAATAATTTCCAACCAATGAACGCAAATTTTGGATTATTTCCTTCTGATAGTATAAAATATAAAGATAAGAGCCAAAGAAAAGATGCTATAGTAATGAATTCACTTAAAAATGTTAGAGAATATGTTAAGTTATTAGAGGTGTGAAAAATGATAAATATTAAAGGGACTACAATATGTGCCGTGAAGAAAGATGGGATCACTGCAATCGCGGGAGATGGACAAGTTACATTGGGTGAAAGCGTAATTTTTAAGGGCAATGCAATTAAGGTAAAAAGGATTTTTTCGGATAAAGTTATTATTGGATTTGCAGGAACTGTTAGTGATGCCTTTGCATTAAGCGAAAAGTTTGAAGAAATGTTACAGAAGTATAGTGGGCATTTACTTCGAGCAGCTGTAGAATTGGCAGATTTATGGAGAAAGGATAATGCTAGAAAATTGGATGCGATGATGATTGTAGCGGATAAAGATAATTTGTTAATAGTAAGTGGAACAGGGGAAGTTATTGAACCTGAAACCGGAGTTTGCGCCATTGGAAGTGGCGGTAATTATGCTCTTGCTGCTGCGAGAGCACTCTTGGAACATACAAATATGAATGCTGAGGAAATAGTCAAGAATGCTATGAAAATAGCTGGAGAGATTTGTATTTTTACTAACCATAATCTTACTGTGGAAATCATAGATTAGGACAAACAATAGATATTATTTACTGTATGGAGAAGGATACTTTATAGTATAATGTTATCAGATGAAAAGGAGAACAAGATGGATTTAACACCTAATCAAATAGTGAAGGAATTAGATAGATTTATTATCGGACAAGACACAGCGAAAAAAGTTGTCGCTATTGCTTTAAGAAATCGTTATAGGAGATCTATGCTACCTGAGGCAGTAAGGGATGAGATAACTCCTAAAAATATAATAATGAAGGGGCCTACAGGAGTAGGAAAAACCGAAATAGCGAGGAGATTATCTAAGTTAGTAAAAGCTCCTTTTGTAAAAGTTGAAGCAACTAAATTCACCGAAGTTGGTTATGTTGGAAGGGATGTTGAATCAATGGTAAGAGATTTAGTTGAAGTTTCGGTTAGAATGGTTCGCGAGGAAAAAATCTCTGAAGTTGAACCAAAAGCCAGAGCTGCTGCTGAAAAGAAAATTGTCGAGGCAATTTTACCAGTAAGAAAGAAAACTCTTAGAGAAAATTCTGCTCCTGAAGAAAATATTATGTCGGACCAAGAGATAATGGACCAATTAGGCCTCGAATTGAGGGAAGGGAAACTTGATAATATTAACCTTGAAATGGAAATGCCCGTTCCTAATAAGGCTCTTCAATTAGGCCCTTTAGGTGGAAATGAAACAAATATTGGAGATTTTATGAGTAATTTGCTTCCCAAACAGAAAAAAAAGAAAAAGATTTCTGTTGCAGATGCATATAAGTTCTTTATTAATGACGAATCAAACAAGATGATAGATGATGAGTCAATTAACGCTGAAGGGCTGAAAAGGGCCGAGCAAGATGGGATAATATTTATTGATGAAATAGATAAAATTGCCTCTCGAGGACAAACTCATGGCCCAGATGTTTCAAGAGAAGGAGTTCAAAGAGATATTCTTCCTATTGTCGAAGGTTGTACTGTTAACACAAAATATGGAAATATGGTTACAGATTTCATATTATTTATTGCTGCTGGGGCTTTCCATATATCGAAAGTGAGCGATTTGATTCCAGAATTGCAGGGAAGATTCCCTGTTCAAGTTGAATTAAAGAGTTTAACCGAAGAAGATTTCTTTCGTATTCTTAAAGAGCCAGACAATGCAGTAATAATGCAATATGCGGCCTTGCTGCGAGTAGATAATATTGATTTAAAATTTACCGAAGAAGCCCTAAAAGAGATTGCTAAAGTTGCATTTATTGAAAATGAAAACAATGAAAATATTGGAGCCAGAAGGCTACATACTGTAATAGAAAATCTTTTAGAGGATATAAGTTTTGTCTCTGGAAATAAAGTTTTAGAAGAAACTGTAGTTGATAAAAAATATGTCGATGAACATATGTCCCAATCTTTAAGCTTAAGAAATTTAAAGAGATATGTTCTATGAGGGTGAAATGATTAATATACCAAAAGGAACAAAAGATATTTTGCCGCAAGAATCATACAAATGGCATTTCATCGAAAATATAATTCGTGAATTATCGAGTATTCATGGGCTATTAGAGATACGAACTCCTACATTTGAACACACGGAACTTTTTTTACGTGGAGTTGGCGATACTACTGACATTGTAAACAAGGAGATGTATTCATTTCTGGATAAAGGAGATAGAAGCATTACCCTTAAGCCAGAGGGAACCGCTGGTGTTGCTCGAGCATATATTGAAAACGGATTGGGTTCCTTACCTCAACCTATAAAAATGTATTATTTAACTTCTGTTTTTAGGTATGAGAAACCACAGGCAGGAAGATTAAGGGAACACCACCAGTTTGGTGTAGAGCTTTTTGGAACTTACCATCCACTAGCAGATGTGGAAATAATTTCTATCGCTTCATCTTTTTTCCGAAAACTTGGGATTGAAGGTTTGACATTAAAAATTAATAATATTGGATGTAAAAAATGTCGGCAAAATTACAATGATGCATTAAAAGAATTTTTTTCAAAAAATAGCGAAGATTTGTGTCCGATATGCAATGCTCGAATTAATAAGAATCCATTAAGAGTTTTGGATTGTAAAGAGTTATCCTGTAAAAAAGTCATTTTGAATGCTCCAATATGCACAGATTTTTTGTGCGCAGAATGCAAGGCACACAAAGAAACAGTTGAACAAGGACTAAATTCTCTATCTATCGATTATACAAATGATCCTTATCTTGTCAGAGGTTTAGATTACTACACGGGAACAGTGTTTGAGTTTGTTTCGGAAAAAATAGGAGCACAAGGAACTGTATGCGGAGGGGGACGTTATAATGATCTGGTCGAAGAAATTGGAGGAAAATCCACGCCCGCTGTTGGTTTTGGTTTAGGTATTGAAAGATTGCTTTTACTTATGGAAGCAATGGGAGTTTTAATTAGAGAAAAGGAAACTACTGAAGTCTTTGTTATCCCTCAAAATGATTCCTTTCAAAATGAATGTTTGAAAGTAATTAGTTATTTAAGAGAAAATGGAATTTCTGCAGAGAATGATCTTTCTGGACGAAGTTTTAAATCTCAATTAAAGTACGCGAACAAGATGGGTTTTAAATATTTGATGGTTATTGGTGAAACTGAAGTGAATTCAGGGATATTTTCTTTAAAAAATATGGCAAATGGGGAAATCATTGAACTAAATAAAATTGAATTAGTAAGTTTTTTTAGGAGATAAATATGGCAGAGTTTCTTACAGGGATGAAACGAACGAAAATGTGTGGGCTATTTTCTGCAGAAGAAGTAGGACTTGAAGTAACAGCTATGGGTTTTGTCGCAAAATATCGTAACCTAGGAAGTATAGTCTTTGTGGATTTAAGAGACAGAACCGGAATTATTCAACTAGCATTTAGCAGTGAAATAGATAAATGCTCTTTTGAAAAGGCCCAAACGGTAAGAAACGAGTTCGTTTTAGCTGTTAAAGGGACGGTATCAAAAAGATCAGCGAATAACGTTAATATAAGAATAACGACAGGTGAAATAGAGATATTAGTTACAGAACTTCGTATCATATCGGAAGCTGAAACTCCTCCTTTCAATATAACCGAAGAAAGTAATGTAAATGAAGCAATGAGACTTAGGTTTAGATATTTAGATTTGCGTAGGGCTTACCTGCAAAAATTAATTATTCTACGTGATAAGATTTGCTTGGCTACACATAATTACTTGTCGGACAAAGGTTTTCTTAACATAGAAACCCCATTTTTAGGAAAATCGACCCCAGAGGGTGCGAGGGATTATCTAGTACCAAGCAGGGTTAATTTAGGAACATTTTATGCTTTGCCACAATCGCCTCAAATTTACAAACAGCTCTTAATGATTTCTGGTTTTGACAGATATTATCAAATAGCTAGATGTTTTAGAGACGAAGATTTAAGAGCAAATAGACAACCAGAATTCACTCAAATAGATATTGAAATGAGTTATGTTGATGACATTACTGATGTAATGGATATAGCAGAGGGTTTAATTAGATATATTTTTAAAGAATCAATTGGATTGGATCTTCCCCCTCAATTTAAAAAAATAGAGTATCAAGAAGCTATGGAAAGATTCGGAAGCGACAAACCGGATACAAGATTCTCACTCGAATTAGAAAACATTTCTGAAGTGCTAGTTGATACGGGATTTCCTCCCTTTGAGGAATCACAAAAGAAAGACTCTAGTATTCGAGCCATAAACATAAAAGGTGGAGCAGATTATTCGAGAAAAGACATTGACAAATTGTCTGCAGTAGCGAGAGAATACGGTGCAAAGGGAGTTTTCTCAATCGCTTTTAAGAAAGAAGGAATTTCCTCTTCATTATTAAAATATTTAGACCAAATAGTTTTGGATAAACTTAAAAATAGATTAAATATTCAGGAGGGAGATCTTCTCATTATTGTGGCTGATAAAAATAAAACAGTTTTTGATTCTTTAGGCGCCATTCGTCTTTATCTTGGAAAAACTTTAGGACTAATTGATGAACAGAGTTATGATGTATTGTGGGTCACTAACTTTCCTTTGTATGAATACGATGAAAAAGAAGATAGGCTTGCGGCAATGCATCACCCTTTTACCTCCCCGTTAAATGAAGATTTGGTTTATCTTGAATCAGATCCCTTAAGAGTAAGGGCAAAAGCTTACGATTTGGTTATTAATGGACAAGAAGCAGGTGGAGGATCAATCAGGATCCATTCAAAGGATATTCAAAAGAAAATGTTCGAGATAATTGGTTTGTCGCAGGAAGATATTATGCATAAATTTGGTTTTTTTGTGGATGCTTTTAAATATGGCGTTCCACCACATGGTGGTCTAGCATTTGGGTTAGATAGGCTAGTAATGTTATTAGGAAAAACCGATAACATTAAAGATGTTATAGCTTTCCCTAAGAACCAATCTGCTCAATGCCTAATGTCTGACGCTCCAAGCACATTGGATGTTAGACAACTGAAAGAAATTTTTCCCGATGGAAAGGTATTTAATGATTGAAAATGGTATTATTTATAAAGTAACTCGAGGAGGTTACGCAATAGTTCGTTTATCAAGAAAGACTGCATGTGAAAACTGTAAAATGTGTTTAATGCCACGAAAAGAAATGTATGTTCAAGTAAGAATAAGAAATACTGAAGGGCTAAAAGAGGGAGAATATGTATCAATTGTTATGCCAGATAGCGCAGTATTAAAATCAGCTTTTTTGGTGTACTTATTGCCTATTTTAGTTATGACAGTTGTGCTTGGTTTAACTTATAAATTAGAACTTTGGATATCACTTATTGCTACAATTTCATCAGTTATAGTAGTTTTTGTAGGAGTTGCATTATTAGATAAGTATATACTAAAAAAGCTGAAAGGGTTTTCTCCTTCTATGAGCAAAGCTTGTCAGATATCAAAGGAAGAACAAAAAAGCTTGGAATCATTAATTATGGGAAGAGAAATACTTTATGAGGATGACTTAGGGAAATATTCGCTGAAAGAAAAAAACGGCGATACAAGAGATAAGGAAAATTAAATTATTTGTAATTAGGAGATTTATTAAATTATGTTGGAAATTGAAAAAGGAATAACCGAATTATACGATACAATTAATAATAATGAGTTTGTATTTATGGAAATAACAGCACCTTGGTGTAATCAATGCAAGATGATGAAACCTGTGATACAAAACATCGAAGATGAATATAAAGATAAAGTAATATTTGTAAAAATAGATCAAGATAAAAATCCAGAAATTTCATCGATTTATAATGTTATTTCTCTTCCCACATTTTTTTTCTTTGTTCAAGGAGAAAAAAAAGAAGCATTTCAGATGCGCTCAAAAAGTTTTATTCAAAATTTAATTAATAAATATATAGGTGGAGGAAAAAATGATTGATTTAACAACAATTAAGAATTATGATTCAGAGATTTACGGTTCAATCGTTCGTGAATTAAGAAGGCAACAAAACAATATTGAATTAATCGCAAGTGAAAACTTCGTTTCTCTCCCAGTTTTGACTGCAGCAGGGACTCATTTAACGAATAAATATGCAGAAGGGTATCCTGGAAAGCGCTACTATGGTGGTTGTGAGTATGTAGATGAAGTAGAAACAATCGCAATTGAAAGAGCGAAAAGCTTATTCAATGCAAAATACGTTAATGTTCAGCCCCATTCTGGAAGTAGCGCTAATTTTCAAGTTTACTTTGCCTTATTAAAGCCTGGTGATTCTGTTTTAGGTATGAGTTTAAGCCATGGTGGGCATTTAACTCACGGCAGCCCAGTAAATGTGAGTGGACAATATTTCAAGTTTGAGTCTTATGGGGTAGATCATGATGGATTTATAAATTATTCACAAATCAGAGAAAAAGTAAAACAATACAAGCCAAAAATGATTGTAGCTGGGGCAAGTGCTTATCCCCGAAAGATAGATTTTTCGAAGTTTAGAGAAATTGCGGATGAATTTGGATGTCTATTAATGGTTGATATGGCCCATATTGCTGGCCTTGTTGCAGCAGGGTTACATATGAATCCAATTGATTATGCTGATGTTGTTACGACAACTACTCATAAAACATTAAGAGGCCCAAGGAGCGGAATGATACTATCCAATAATGAGGAAATTGGAAAACTTATTAATAAATCCGTTTTCCCTGGTACACAAGGGGGCCCATTGATGCATATAATTGCGGCAAAAGCAATTGCATTGAAAGAGGCGCTTTCTGATGATTTTAAAGTTTATCAGGATAGAGTTATAAATAATGCAAAAATGCTTGCAACAACACTTTCTGAAAAGGGAATCAAACTTTTTTCTGGCGGAACGGACAATCATTTAATGTTGATTGACTTAAGGGGAACGGGTATAGGTGGAAAAGACCTAGAAATTATGTTAGACAAAGTTAATATAACTACTAATAAAAATACCATTCCTAATGATGATGCCGCTAGTCCTTTTAACCCTAATGGACTGAGAGTCGGGACTCCAAGTGTTACTACAAGGGGTATGAACGAAAATGAAATGATTATTATTGGTGAGTGTTTAGCTGATGTTATAAAAGAAAAAGAGCAATCTTTGGTTAAGGTAAAAAATCGAGTTAGTGAATTAGTAAATAGATTTCCATTATATTCTAATGATTTTGTTTTCTAATTTAAAATATAAGGTTTGATTATGAAAATATATCTTGATAATTCTGCAACAACGCCATTAAATCCACATGTTCTTGAGGCAATGCTCCCATTCTTCACGGATAAATTTGGTAATGCTTCATCCATTCATTCTTATGGACGAGAGGCAAACCGAGCGGTTTCTGAAGCGAGAGAAATTATTGCCGAGTGTATAAATGCTCGCCCAAGCGAGATCTATTTCACCTCTGGTGGTACCGAGAGTGATAACTGGGCTTTAAAAGGCGCTGTTTATGTGTCGAAGAATAAATATAAACATATTATAACAACGCAGATAGAACATCCTGCGATTTTAAATACTTGCGCTGAGCTGGAAAAGCAAAATGTTGAGATTACATATATGAATCCAAGCAATGAAGGTATGATCAATCCTAAAGAGTTATCCAATTTATTTACTGAAAATACTATCTTGACTTCTATAATGTTTGCTAATAACGAAATTGGTACGCTACAACCTATAAAAGAGGCTGCCAGAATTTGTAGGGAACAAAGTGTATTATTCCACACTGACGCAGTTCAAGCAATGGATAGCCAAAAAATCGATGTAAAAGAATTAGGGATTGATATGTTATCGATGTCTGCTCATAAGTTTTATGGACCCAAGGGGATAGGAGTTCTTTTCGTGAAGACAGGATCTAGATTGGGGAAACTAATTAATGGTGGAGAACAAGAGCG
Organism: Clostridia bacterium; assembly: GCA_028701415.1. Lineage (GTDB taxonomy): Bacteria > Bacillota > Clostridia > Christensenellales > DTU072 > MWEH01. Next base: position 23,924 of record JAQVQU010000004.1, read on the forward strand.
AGGACTTAGAGCTGGAACAACCCCGACACCATTGATTGTTGGAATGGCAAAAGCTTTAGAGATTTCAGTTAGAGATAGAGAAAAGAATAATCAGAGAATTCTTCGCTTAAGGAATATATTTATAGATAGAGTTCTATCTGAAATTCCTTATGTGTACTTAAATGGTAACAGAGAAAACAGGCTTCCTAATAATGTCAATCTAAGTTTTGCCTTTATTGAAGGGGAAAGTGTTTTAATGAGATTAGATTTAGCTGGAATAGCTGTAAGCAGCGGTTCAGCTTGCGCTTCCGGGTCCTTGGAGGCGTCTCATGTAATTCTTTCCTTGGGAGTTAAGGAAGAATTGGCGCATAGCACAATTAGATTTAGTCTCGGGGTCGATACTACCGAGCAGCAGATGGATTATGTATTTAATGTTTTAAAAAAGACAGTGGATGATTTAAGGAGAATGTCACCGTTGTATGATTATGAAAAAGGAATAGGTAGTTATGTATAATGATAAAGTAATAGAAATTTTTAAAAACCCAAAAAATATTGGAGACCTAAAAGATGCAAATGCAATAGGGACAATAGGAAACGCTTCTTGTGGTGATATAATGCAGGTTTTTCTCAAAATTGAAAATAATGTTATAGTGGATGCGAAATTCAAGACTTTTGGATGCGCTGCGGCAATTGCCGCAAGTTCAATAGCGACAGAAATGATTATAGGAAAAACGGTAGATGAAGCTTTGACTTTAAAAAATGCTGATGTAGTTGCAGAATTAGGGGGGCTTCCAGCTCAAAAGATCCATTGTTCAGTTCTTGCTGAAGAAGCGATTCAAGCGGCTATAAAAGATTATAAAGAAAAAAATAATGGGTGATTTGTTAATGGATAATAGACAACAACTAATAAGAAATTTTTGCATAATTGCCCATATTGACCATGGAAAGAGCACTTTGGCAGATAGACTTCTTCAGGAAACGGGGACAGTTGCTGACCGAAATATGAAGGAACAAATGCTCGATGACATGGATATTGAGAGGGAGAGAGGCATAACAGTAAAGCTTACTCCTGCAAGAATGAAATATACTTTTGATGGGATAGAGTACACTCTAAATTTGATAGATACTCCGGGACACGTAGATTTTACTTATGAAGTTAGTCGTTCCCTGGCCGCCTGTGAGGGAGCTCTACTTGTAGTAGATGCGACACAAGGAATTGAGGCGCAAACTTTAACAAACGTTTATTTGGCTTTGGATAATGATTTAGAAATTTTGCCGGTTATTAATAAAATAGATCTTCAATCGGCTGATGTAGAAGCAACTAAGAAAGAGATAGAAGATATTATTGGTTTAGATGCATCTAGGGCAATTTTAGTCAGCGCAAAAGAAGGTATTAACATTGATAAATTATTAGTTAGTATAGTCAAAGATCTTCCTCCACCATCCGGGAGTTTAGAGGGACCCTTGAGGGCTCTGATTTTTGATAGTATCTACGATAACTTTAAAGGAGTCATTTGTAATGTAAGAGTAATTGATGGGAAAATTGCTGCTGGAACTAGAATCAAAATGATGTCAAACGGAAAGGAATTCGAGTGCACAGAGGTAGGGATCTTTAACCCAACAATGCTTGAAATAGATGAATTAAAAGCAGGCGATGTAGGATACATTGCCGCAAGCATCAAAAATGTAGAAGATACTTCAGTGGGAGATACAATAACTTATTCTTTAAAGGGCGCTACTGCACCACTAAAGGGTTATAAAAAAGTAACTCCTATGGTTTTTGCTGGTATCTATCCTGCCGATGGAAGCAGATATAATGATTTGCGAGAAGCAATGAATAAATTGAAGCTTAATGATGCATCTTTAACATATGAACCTGAGACCTCTAATGCGTTAGGTTTTGGCTTTAGGGTGGGATTTTTGGGGCTTTTACATATGGAAATCATCGAGGAAAGACTGGAAAGAGAATTTGACTTAGATTTGGTCACAACTGCTCCTAGTGTTATATATAGGGTCCTGAAGGTTAACGGAGATGAGGTTACTGTTGACAATCCAACAAAACTACCCGATCAATCTATAATTGATAAGATTCTTGAGCCAATAGTGCATGCTTCCATATTTTCTCCGCCTGATTATGTTGGACCTATAATGGAATTGTGCCAAGAAAAAAGAGGAACATTTATTAATATGACATATTTAGACCCAACGAGAGTTCATATTGAATATAAAATTCCGCTTTCGGAGATAATTTATGATTTCTTTGATACCTTGAAATCAAGGACTAGAGGTTATGCCAGTTTAGATTACACTCTCGATGGATATAATCCTGACAATTTAGTTAAGGTAGATTTTCTGCTAAATGGTGACACTTGTGATGCCTTATCCTTAATTGTTCATCGTGATAAAGCTTATTCTCGAGCAAGGAATATCACTGAAAGACTTCGTGAAGCTATTCCTAGGCAGATGTTTGAAATCCCAATTCAAGCTGCAATTGGATCAAAAATTATTGCAAGAGAAACAGTTAAGGCTGTAAGAAAAGATGTCCTTGCTAAATGTTATGGGGGGGATATTACTAGGAAAAAGAAACTTTTAGAAAAGCAGAAAGAAGGGAAAAAGAGAATGAGACAATTTGGCTCAGTATCAATTCCATCTGAGGCTTTTATGTCAATATTAAAAATTAACGATGACTGATAGAGGCTTATACATACATATTCCCTTCTGCAGTGGTAAGTGTTATTATTGTGACTTTTTTTCCGTAGCTTTAGATACAGAAAAATTAGATTTTTTTACAAAAAAGATTATTAAAGAGATAGAATATTTTTCAAATCAATATCCTGACACAAGAATCTCTTCAATTTATATCGGTGGTGGGACTCCTTCGATTGTACCATATTTATACATTGAGAGGATTGTTAAAAGAATAAGTGACCTTTTTTTAGTAAATAGTGAGGAATTTACTATTGAAGTTAATCCTGGTGAAATTGAGTGGGTTAAAGAATACTCAAATCTAGGAGTTAATAGAATAAGTTTGGGGGTTCAATCATTAAATAACAATGTATTGCTAAAATGTGGGAGGAGACATAACCGTGATTCTATTATATATGCGTTGCAAGAAATTAGTAAATATTATGACAATGTATCCTGCGATTTGATTCTTGGTCTACCTGGGCAAAATGAAAATATCGTAATGAATGATATAAATGAAGTTTCCAACTATGTAAAACATATTTCTTTGTATTTCTTAAAAATTGGAGAAGGAACTAAGTTTTATGATTTTTTAAAAAACAAGACAATTGATTTTCCCGAAGATGATAACTTAGTAGAAATTTATTATTTAGCAAAAAATAAAATGTTAGAATTAGGGTATATAAGATATGAAGTCAGTAATTTTGCTAAAGAAAATTTTCAATCTAAACATAACACATTATATTGGTCTAGAAAGGAATACATAGGCGTTGGGCCAAGCGCATGTAGTTTAATCGGTAACAAAAGATTGCAAATTTCTAAATTGAATTACTTTAACGATAAAATTACTGAATATTTAACAGAAGAGGTACTAACTCTAGAAGAAATGGCAAAGGAAACAGTGATTCTATCTCTAAGAACCGACTATGGATTAGATTTAAATAGATTTGAAAAAACCTATGGTAAGAGTATTTTCCAAATGTTTCCAGAAGCAATGGAAAAAAACTTGAAGTTTTTTGAATTTTTTAATAGAAATTTTTTAAAAATAAGAGAAGAGTATTTTTTATCTCAAAATATTATATTTGAAGATTTTTTATAAATTTTAAATTTTTGTTCTTGACAAAGAATTATACTGTCAATATAATATATCTAGCAGTCAAAATATAAGAGTGCTAACACAATGTATTGGAGTTTGCCAAGTGGATCATAAATTATCTGATCGGAAGAAGAAAGTATTAAGGGCAGTGGTTGATGAATATATTTCCTCTCCAATCCCGGTATCTTCTTCTGAAATTAGAGAAAAATATTTTAATGATATTAGTTCAGCTACTATCAGGGTCGAATTGTCGGCTTTAGAAGAGATGGGTTATTTGGTCCAACCACATACTTCAGCGGGCCGTGTTCCTTCTTCGATTGCATATAAGTTTTATGTTGAGAATTTCATTGGGAAAAAGCCATTAAAGAAAAAAGATATAAGAACAATAGATAATTTTTTTGATAAGAAATTTAATGAAATAGAAGATATTGTAAAAACGTCAGCCAAAGTAATAAGTGAAATAACAAATTATACTTCAGTAATAGTAATCAACAATATCAATAACGTTTTGATAAAAGAGATTAAGATAGTAGGATTAGAGCCTAATTCCGCTTTGGTGATAATAATAACTGATAGTGGAATTATAAAAGATAACATTATTTCTTTAAAGAGAAATACAAATTCTTCATTTATTCGAGATGCAAATGTTCTTATCAATAAAATTTTTGCAGGCTATACTGTTGGCGAGTTAAAAACTAGATCTCAAATGGTTGAAATGGAATTATCAGATTTCAGAGAATTATTGGATTGTGTAATTGAAATTTTAAAGAATTATTCTAATAAATCCGCTAAAAATGTTTATGTCGAAGGCGGAAATAAAATGTTAAATTATCCAGGAGCGACTTTAGAACAGGCTAAATCGGCCTTGAATGTTTTAGAAGATAAATTGTTATTAGGGAATTTGTTAGATGATAAAACGGATAATATTGAATTTTCTTTTAAAATTGGAAAAGATGAAACATGTGGGATCGATCGATGTGCAATCATGACTGCAAAATATACGATTAATGGAAAAGAGATTGGCCAGGCTGGTGTAATAGGTCCGGAACGAATGGATTATGGAAAAGTTATGGGAGTTCTTTCATATTTGAGTAAATCCATTAATAGTATAGCTGCCTGTGAAATAATTGATAAATGTGATGAAACGAGTATATTTGGAGAGGAAGATGGCAAAGAAAAATAAAGATGAAAATCTAAATGAACCAAAAGATAATTCTGAAAAATTAAATAGTGCTGAGGAATCAGACACACCTGTTTCTGAGGACCCCAAAACAGATGAATTTGAAATAAATAATGAGGTTATAGCTCAGCTCAATTTGAAAATAGATGATTATAAATTTACTGCGCAAAGAATTCAGGCTGAGTTTGAAAACTATAGAAAGAGAAATGAGGAAATAAAAAATTCTATCAAGAGCGATACTATCAATGAAATAATACAAGAGTTTTTATTGGTTCTTGATTCAATTAATTCAGCTTTAAAAATTGTTCAGGAAGGATCAGCAAAAGAAGGTATAAATCTTATTGCAAAGCAATTTTATTCTTTACTAACAAAGTATGAAGTTGAAGAAATTGATCCTGAAAACGAGGCGTTTAATCCTCTGTTTCATAATGCTGTGATGCAAGAAGAAAATCCAGAAAAAGTTGGTACTGTTGTCCAGGTATTCCAAAAAGGATACAAACGGAAAGGAAAAGTAATTAGATTTGCAACTGTAAAAGTTGCGGTGTAAAAATATAAATAACCCCACAAGGGTAAAAACAAGGAGAAATGTTATGTCGAAAATTATAGGAATTGATTTAGGAACAACAAATTCTGTTGTAGCGGTAATGGAAGGTGGAGAAGCTACCGTTATTGTAAATGCTGAGGGAAACAGAACGACACCATCAGTCGTTGGTTTTACAAAAGATGGAGAAAGATTGGTTGGTCAAGTTGCCAAGAGACAAGCGATAGTTAATCCCGATAGAACGATTAGTTCTATCAAAAGAGAAATGGGTACAAACTATACTGTAGTAGTAGATGAGAAGAAATATACTCCGCCAGAGATTTCTGCGATGATATTAACTAAATTAAAAAATGATGCCGAGGCTTATCTTGGGCAAAAAGTTACCAAAGCAGTTATTACTGTTCCTGCGTATTTCTCGGATAGTCAGAGACAAGCGACTAAAGATGCTGGAAAAATAGCAGGACTAGAGGTTCTTCGTATTATTAATGAACCTACAGCTGCTGCCTTTGCATATGGATTAGATAAAAAACCTCAGAAGATATTAGTTTATGATTTGGGTGGTGGAACATTTGATGTTTCTATCCTCGATATTGGGGATGGGGTTGTGGAAGTTTTGGCCACAAACGGAAATACACGTTTAGGAGGAGATGATTTTGACAAAAAAGTAATGGATTGGGTAGTTGAAGAGTTTAAGAAAACAACAGGAATAGACTTGTCAAAAGACAAAATGGCAATGCAAAGAGTTAAAGAAGCATCTGAAAAGGCAAAAATTGAATTATCTGGAATTAATAAAGTAAACATAAATTTACCTTTTATTACAAGCAATGAGAATGGTCCACAACATATAGACATGGATCTTACTCGCGCAAAATTTGACGATATGACTTCTGGCTTAGTAAAAGCTACTATTGGTCCTGTATTACAGGCTTTAAAAGATTCAAAACTATCTACAAAAGAAATAGAGAAAGTTCTTTTAGTTGGTGGATCTACAAGAATACCTGCCGTTATTGATGCTGTAAAGAATGTAATGGGACAAGACCCTTACAAAGGGATCAATCCAGACGAGTGCGTTGCATTGGGTGCTGCTATCCAGGGGGGTGTTTTAGCTGGGGAAGTCAAAGATATTCTTCTTTTAGATGTCACTCCTTTGTCTTTGGGCATTGAAACACTAGGTGGAGTTTTCACAAAATTAATCGAAAGAAATACCACTATCCCTACAAAAAAATCTCAGGTTTTTTCAACTGCTGCAGATAATCAAACATCTGTCGATATTCATGTACTACAGGGAGAAAGAGCTATGGCCAGTGATAATAAAACTCTAGGAAGGTTTGAGCTCACAGGGATACCTCCTGCAATGAGAGGAATCCCACAAATTGAGGTTACATTTGAGATAGATCAAAATGGGATAGTATCGGTTGCTGCGCTTGATAAAGGGACAAATAAGTCTGCGAATATTACTATAACAGCTTCTTCGAATTTATCGAAAGAGGATATAGATAGTGCTGTTAAGGAAGCGGAGAAATACGCTGAAGAAGATAAAAAACGCCGTGACTTGATTGATATGAAAAATACTACTGAACAACTCATTTTAGCAATCGATAAAACCGTATCTGAAAGTGGGGAAAAACTGGATAGTCAGGATATAGAGACTCTCAAGAAAGCTGCAAGTGAAGCAAAAGAAAAATTAAAAACAGCTGAAGACGTTGAAACGGTAAAAGCTATTACCGAAGAATTGTCAAAGGTTACCAATCCTATTTTTACTAAACTATATCAAAAGGAACAGGAAGCTAATCCATCAACTTCCGATAATAATGAAGATGGCCCAACTATAAATGTTGATCCAGATGATATTAAATAGAGATTACTTATGGAAAAGGATTATTATAAAACACTAGGGATAAGCAGAGAAGCGAACGCGGACGAAATTAAGTCCGCGTATCGCAGTTTAGCGAAAAAATGGCACCCGGATGTATTTGCTACAGACTCTGAAGAAAAGAAAAAAGAAGCTAAGGAAAAATTTACAGAAATTCAACATGCATATAGCGTTCTTTCTAATCCTGAAAAAAAAGCACTATATGATCAATATGGAAGTGAAGAAGGCCCTCAAATGTCTTCTTCGGGTAGCGCTGGGTTTGGTGGAAGTGGATTCGGGTTTGGAGACATATTCAGTGATTTATTTAATGTCTTTAGTGGAGGAGACTCTAGGTCCCGTTCATCAGGGTCCTCAAGGCAGAGAAGCGGAGAGGACATAGAGCTTCAATTGACACTTACGTTTGAAGAAGCTTGTTTTGGCGTAGAAAAAGAGATTTCTTATAAGAGGACTGAAAACTGTAGCTCATGTAATGGTACTGGTGCAAAGAATGGAAAATCGTATAGTACTTGTTCAAATTGCAAGGGCACGGGAAGTGTAATTGTTGAACAAAGAACTATGTTTGGAGTTATGCGAAGTCAGCAAGTTTGCTCATCTTGTGGTGGAAGAGGAAAGATAATAACTGAACCCTGCCCTGATTGTGGTGGTGCTGGTAGAGTTAAAAGACAGAAAACAATAAAGGTAAAAATACCTGCGGGTGTGGACAACAACCAAATGTTAACAGTCAATGCAGAAGGAAACGCGGGATATAACGGGGCTCCTAATGGTAATTTAATAGTTGTATTCCGTGTCCTTCCACATAAGTTGTTTGTCAGATCAGGTTATGATTTAAAATTAGACTTACCTATAAAAGTCTCCCAGGCGATTCTCGGGGGGAAAGTTTCAATTTTAACAATCAGTGGAGATAGAATTGACATAGACATACCAGAGGGGACCGAAGATGGAACAATTATAAGGGTTAAGAGAAGAGGAATAAAATTCCTAAGAAAAGACACTTACGGAGATTTATTTATAAAAATAATTATTGATTTACCTAAAAACCTTTCGATTAAGCAAAGGAAAGCTCTTAAGGAAAGTATGGATGTTTTGGAAAATGCTTCCTATTCAAAAGTTGATAAATTTAATAAACTGACAAACAATTAATATTTTATACATATGAAGAAAGAATTATCTATAAAAGTATCAAGAACTGGAGCTGATTATATAGTAAGCTCCTTTTTTTCATTAGGTATTGTTGAATTAAGAATAAATGATTCAAATACAATAAATGAAATCTTAGGGTCCAGTACTTTTTGGGATTATGTTGACGATAAGTTAATGGTTCCATATGAAGATACTATAGAAATAATTGCTTATTTAGACGAAAGTGAAATCGAGAAAACTATTAAATTTTTAAAAAATGAGATGAAAAAATTAGTAGATGTTAATTATGGAAAGATAATATTTTCAATAAAGGATTTCGTAAATATTGATTGGTTAAAGGAATGGAAGAAATATTACAAACCAATTAGTTGTGGGAAAATTGTAGTAGTACCAAGTTGGATGAAAGATAGTGAAGATTTTGAAGATTCTATTCCGGTTTATATAAATCCTGGTTGTTCTTTTGGGACTGGGGACCATGAAAGCACTCGTATGTGTCTAGAACTATTATCAACTATACAACTGCAAGGAAAATCTATTGCTGATGTGGGGTCTGGAAGTGGAATTCTTGGCATTTCTGCTTTAAAACTGGGAGGATCTAAATGCTGTTTCCTTGATATTGATTTTGCTACATTATCAGAAGCAAGGAGTAATTATATTATAAATTTTAGTAATAATGAAAATTTTTTATTTTATGAGAAACAATTGGTAGATAAAAACGTTTGTTTTATTAAATCAGATCTTTTTAAAGGAATTAATCAAAAATTTGATATATTACTTGCAAATATTACTGCAGATCCTCTCATTAGTTTGTCTAATGACATAGAAAATAATTTATTACCTAATGGTTTACTGATTTGTTCAGGTATAATAGAAAAGTATAGAGATTCTGTAGTAAAAGCTTTTCAAAGAAAAGGGTTATCATTAGAAAAAGAAGTAATCAATAATGGTTGGATTGCACAATTATATTTATATAATAATAATTAACACAAGTAGGTTTTGAAATGGAAATTAGACGGTTTTATGGAACAAAGAAAAATAATATTATAGTTTTGGAGGGAGATGAGTTTTTTCATTGTATAAAAGTTTTAAGACATAGAATAGGATATGAAATAGTTGTATTTACAGGGGATGGTTTCGATTATAATTGTAGAATAATTAAAATACTCGATGACTCTCTTGAGGCTGAGATCTTATCCCATGAGAAAAATCAAGTAGAGAATAAATGGAAAATTATTTTATGCCAAGGTTTATGCAAAGAATTTGATTTTATTATACAAAAGGCGGTAGAACTAGGAGTAAATAAAATTATTCCCTTTTTAAGTTCTAGAACGAATATAAAAAACTTTAAAAGGATTAGGGCTGAAAAGATTATTTTAGATGCAGTAAAACAATGTGGCCGAGCCGTGATACCAGAAATCACTGAACCGATTAAGTATGAAGAGTTGTTCAACATGAACAAAAATTTCAAAAATAGAATCATATGTTATGAGGATTTGAAAGGTAACTCACTTTATTCCCAACTGAATTGGGTAGACAGAGACGTATTAATTGTAATAGGGAGTGAAGGCGGTTTTACTGAAGAGGAAATTAGAAATGCAGCTAATTCAGGTTTAAAAATCGTTTCACTTGGTAATAGAATACTTAAAGCAGAAACTGCGGCTATTACGGGGCTAATAACAGTTCTAATAAAATATGATGAGATTTAATAATGAATAAAAAAGTTTCAGTTTTCAATATAGGATGCAAAGTTAATCAATATGAATGTGATTGTATACAAGGGGCACTAGAAAAGACCGGAGTTGAAACAAGCAATGAACTCATATATGCGGATATTTATGTTGTTAATACTTGTTCTGTAACCGCAGAAGCTGAAAGAAAATCGAGGCAAATAATTTCTAGGATTAGAAAAATTAATCCCAAGGCGGATATTATTATTACCGGTTGTGCTGCACAAAAAAACCCTCAGTTCTATGAAGATAAGGGTGCAAGTATTATTACTGGAGTTCTCAACAAGAATCAGTTAATCGAAAACACAAAAAATATTATACAAGGCAGTATAGAATTAATAAATAAGAGAATTGAACCAATAAATACTAAAAATGACATAGCATATGAGAATATTTCCTCATATGCTATATTAAACAAGACTAGAGCCTTTGTGAAAATTCAAGATGGTTGTGATAACTTCTGTTCATATTGCACTATACCGCTACTTAGAGGAAATGCTAGGTCAAGAAATATTTTAAGCATTGTTTCAGAGATGGAAGAGTTAAAATATTTAACTAAAGAGGTTGTTTTGACTGGAATTAACTTATCTTCGTATGGGAAAGATATCAATGAGAGTCTAGTTACTCTTATTGAAAAAATGAAAGATATGCCTTTTAGGTTTAGAATTGGATCCTTCTATCTAGAAGGAATAGATGAGGATCTAATGGTTGCTTTGGTAAAGTCAAATAATTTTTGTCCACACTTTCATTTATCCCTACAAAGCTGTTCTGACTCTGTACTTTTTGATATGGGAAGACGATATAATTCAAAAAATATTGAGGAAAAGGTCAGATTGATTAAATCATTTTTCCCCGTATCTTCTATCACCGCTGATATAATAGTCGGATATCCTACCGAATCAGAGAAAAACTATAGTGAAACTTATGATAATATTAAATCATTAGGATTATCTTCGATACATGTATTTCCTTTTTCACGAAGAGAAAATACTAAATCCTATTATTTAAAACCATTATCTAATGATATAATAAAAGAGAGAAAACATAATATTATTGAGTTATCAAAAATATTAGAGAAGGATTTTTTGAAGAAAATGTTGTTTGAGAAGCAAAATGTTATTTTTGAAAGAAAAGAGAAAAGTGGTTTGTTTTCTGGATATTCAGAATACTATATTAAAGTATATTCTGATAGTAAACAGGAGATGGCGTCTATCACACCCACGGGACTCTTTCAAGATGGTTTAATAGGAGTTGAAGAATAATGAAGGATTGTGTGTTTTGTAAAATAATTTCAGGGGAAATTAGTTCAAAATTTGAGTATGAAGATGAAAATATGATTATCATAAAAGATATTAATCCTCAAGCGACAATCCATTTATTGTTGATCCCGAAAAAACATTTTTCAAATTTGATGGACATTACAGAAGAACAGACAGAAATTCTTGCACAATGTTTAAAAAAGTTGAGTCATATTTATTTGGATTTAGGATTAGATAGAGGTTTTCGTATCGTTTGTAACTCCGGATTAGATGCTTGCCAATCTGTTTATCATTTGCACATACATATTCTCGGAGGAGAGTTGCTATCGGATAAAATGGCTTAATTATTCTATTTAGGGGGTGGGATATTGCTTAAGTTAGATAGTATTAGTAGAGTTTACGAGATGCCTTCTTACAAAATTGAAGCACTTAAAGATATTTCAATAGAATTTAGGGAAAGTGAGTTTGTATCAATTTTAGGACCATCTGGATGTGGAAAAAGTACTTTGTTAAACATTATAGGTGGATTAGATAGGTATTCTTTTGGATCAATGTCAATTGATGGTATTTCAACCAAGGAATTTTCGGACAATCATTGGGATTCTTATAGAAATTCAACTATAGGTTTTGTTTTTCAAGGGTATAATTTGATTCCTCATTTAAATGTTTTTGAGAATATAGAGCTATCTTTAACTATATCGGGAGATAAGAAAGCCGATAGAAGCAAGAAAGTTTATCAAGTGTTAGAAAGCGTGGGGATGCTTACAGAAATAAAACGTAAACCTGGACAATTATCGGGAGGTCAAAGTCAAAGAGTCGCAATAGCACGCGCACTTGTAAATGATCCATCGATAGTGCTTGCAGATGAACCTACAGGAGCTCTTGATAGTGAATTAAGCTTACAAATAATGGAATTACTGAAGAAAATATCAAAAAACCGACTTGTTATTATGGTTACTCATAACAGAGAGTTAGCAAATATATTTAGTACAAGAATTATTGAGTTGAAAGATGGAAGAATTATTGCTGATTCGAACCCGTACTCAACTTCTGAAACTTTTTTAACTACTAACATAGATGATTCAAATAACGAGTCTAAAATTATCCCTGAATTACAAGATAAGATTGAAAAAGAGAATAAAACAGAACAGGCTAGAAAGCAAAAGAAACGAAATAAAAAGACTATTAAGAGCGAGCGTAAATTGCTAGTGCAAAATATTTTGTTTAGAACAAAAGCTGAATATAGTAATGTCTCCGAAATACCCTTTAAAAAGGTATCAATGGGTTTTGGAAAAGCAATAGTAATAAGTTTTAGAAATATGATGACAAAAAAAAGAAGAACCACATTAACTTCAATAGCAGGAAGTATTGGAATTATTGGGATAGCTTTGGTTTTATCTTTGTCTTATGGTTATAATGTTTATATCGCAGACATGCAGTCTTCTATGCTCTCAAATGTCCCAATAGGGATTTATGAATACTCGCTTGATTACAATGCTGCTTTTGATGCTATGCAAGGATTAACAGGATCTCCCAAAGAAGGGGATTTCAGAGATGATGAAATAATTATGCTTAGAGAAGGAGCCACTGAAGCGGGTCCTGCAAGTGTATTGAGTCTTTTTACTAATTCTATTAGCAGAAACAAAATAACCCCTGATTTAATTAACTATTTAAAAGGCATAAATACAAATTTGATTGATGGTATGAATTTTATTTATGGAACAAGAATGAATTTAGTTTCAGAGTACTATGATGAACATGGAATAATTAAATATGCCGACATTAGTCAAGTTCCTTCAGCGACAACTGCAATGACAATAGCAACAACAGTACTAGGAGGAAATGGTCAAGAACCCCCCCATTGGAATCAACTTCCCGGAAATATAGACTTTATTTCTAAGTATTATGATGTAATCGGTGGTAAATATCCAGAAAATAAGAATGAAATAGTAGTGGTTGTTGACGGGAATAATTCAATTGATATCCCCACACTTGAAGAATTCAAAATTGATTTTTATCAACGAGATTTAAATAAAAGCATTTTAACAGATGAAAACAGTGATTTAATTATTAGAGAAAGTTTGTCTTTTAACGATGTTATAGGTAAAAAATTTAAGCTAATACATTTTAATGATTATTTTGTCGAAAATGACGAAGGTCTTTTCGAAATACCAGAAAGTCAAACAAGTTTGTCAAATATGTATAATCTTGATAATTCTGAGACATTAGAAATAGTTGGAGTTTTAAGAATTAAACCAGGTGCTTCTACTGATTTAGTTGGGACTAACATATGTTATTTGCCGGATTTAGCCGAATATGTTTTATTAAATGCGATGGAATCAGACATATGCAATGCACAAAGAATTGATATTTCTAATTCTGTTCTCAAGGGACACACAATGCCTATAGAAAGTGATGATAAAAATATAATTACATTTTTTATGACTGGTTTACAAAAAACCGGGTATTTAAAAAGTATAGGATTAGACCCAGTCCCGACATATATAGGGATATATCCTAAGGATTTTAATTCAAAAACAATTTTGGTAAACTTGTTAAATGATTACAACGAAGGGTTAGAAGAAGAATATAAAATTAATTATTTTGATATATCTGAGATGTTTATTCACAATATGCGTATAGCTGTTGATTTGATAACAAAAGTATTGATTTCTGTTGCTTCAATATCTTTAATTGTGTCCTGCATAATGATTTCAATAATGACAGGAAATTCTGTCGCTGAACGCACTAGGGAGATTGGAATCTTGCGCAGCATCGGGGCGAGGAAACTCGATATATTCAGTATTTTTAATGCTGAAACGATTATTATTGGTTTATTTAGTGGATTAATTGCAATTGGAGTTTCTTATCTATTTATTCCTTTAGCAAATTATTTAATTGGGGTTGCTACTGGCATATTTGGGGTTATGATTTTAAATCCAATTCATGCTTTTTTATTAGTAATTATAAGTTTTGTTCTGACTTTTATATCTGGATTAATTCCATCACAAATGGCTGCAAATAGAAATGTAGTAGATGCTTTAAGATTAGAATAAATTTACTTAAAAAATCTCCGAGATTTCCGGAGATTTTTTGAGACTATTTATTTGTATAATCTTTTTCTGGCAGCTTCTGCTTTTTTCTTTTTTCTTACACTGGGTTTTTCATAAGCTTCTTTTTTTCGTAAATAACCAATAGTACCATCATTAGCACATTTTTTCTTCCATCTACGCACGGCACTATCTAAAGACTCGCTGTCTCTTACATAAACTGTTGTCATTATTACTCACCCCCTTTTGATTCGATTTGCATGTTTATTTTACATAATATGGCATCAATAAGTCAAGAAGAATATATATCCATATTTTGCATTATTCACTAGTTGCACTTACTTTGAGAACTGACATGCATTATTTACTAGCTTATTCCTTTTTTACGAAAAACGCGTAAGATTTATTTTTATAGTTTCATATATGAGATTAAATTATTAAATTAAAGAAATATTAAATTATTTAAGGATAATAACAGTTTGCTTGCGTAAATGTATAGGAAAGTAAAAAAAAGGGTTTTTAAAAATGGATTTTTCAGAAAAGTGGTTTCAGGATTTAAAAGAAAAAATAGATATTGTAAGCATCATTCAGGAATTTGTTCCTTTGCAAAAGAAAGGAACAAAATTTTGGGCTTGCTGTCCTTTTCACAGTGAAAATACCCCATCATTCACGGTTAATCAGGAAAATAAATATTATCATTGCTTTGGTTGTGGTAAAACTGGGGATGCAATAAATTTTTTGCAAGAGTACCAAAAAATGACTTTTAATGAAGCAGTTGAGTGGATTGCTAAAAAAATAGGCTTTAAAATTCCTATAGGGGCAGAAAGTAAAGATGTAAAAATGAAAAGAGAATTAAAAGCTAAAATTTTGGATGTTAATAGATTGGCTGCGGAATACTATTTTTCAAATTTTCAAAAATCTCAAGCAAGTGTTGCTCTTGAATATCTTAGAAAAAGGGAATTATCAGATGAAACAATTGTTAAGTTTGGGATTGGGTTTTCTTCAGATGATTTAGGAATTGTTAAATATTTAAGAGGAAAGGGATATTCTGACAAAACAATAATGGATGCAGGGTTAATGAACTCAAATGGAATTGATTTTTTTTCAAGAAGAATAATAATACCGATTATTGACAAACAAGGAGATATTTTAGGCTTTGGTGGCCGAGCAATTTTTGAAAACGATAAACCTAAATATAAAAATACGCCTCAATCAGTTTTATTTGATAAGAGCAATATCCTTTTTGGGTTAAACCTAATATCGAAATATAGAAAAGAGAGATTTGACATTAATTCATTAATTTTAGTCGAAGGTTATATGGATGTAATTAGTTTGAACCAGGCTGGAATTATTAACGTTATAGCTTCTATGGGAACATCTTTAACTAAGCAACAGTGTGAAAAAATTAAAACTCTTGTCAACAATGTATACGTTTGCTTTGATGGTGATTCTGCTGGACAAATAGCCACTTGGCGATCTTTGGACATTTTAACTTTAGCAGGTGTTGAGGTAAAGGTTATTACGATCCCTGACAAAATGGACCCTGATGATTATGTAAAAATGTTTGGAAAGGAGGGATTTGAACAACTGACAATGAAGGCATTGCCACTAAATGAATATAAAATTACTACAATACAAAAACAATCTGATACTAATTCCTATGAAGGACGCGTTAAGTTTGTTAATCGATGCATTATGGCATTAAATACAAGCGATAAGGTCGTGCAGAGTTTATATTCAGAAATGATAGCAAATATAGCTGGTATTGATAAAAATATCGTATTTGAAAAACTTGAAAACTATAAAAATGAGAAAGATGAGAATAAAGAAAATTCAGACAACAAAAAAGCTTTTGACAATGAGAAGAAAACAACTGTTAACGAACTTATCCTATCAGCTAGGGTCTTATTAGCTGGTTGTTTTTTAGATATAAGTCGTTTTGATTATAGTTCAATTATAGATGGTCTCTTTCAGACCCTTATTCACAAGAGAATTTGGGAGTATTGCCATGAAAAAATTCAAAACAATGATAAGCCGATAATAGGGACTCTAATGTCAGATGATAATTATGACCTAAAAGAAGAGATAATAGAAATTGAAACAGTGATGCAGTATCTAGATTCACACGTTGATCCTGTGAGCGTTTTTAACTATAGTCTTAACTATTTAGAAAAATATTTTTTGGATAAAGAAAGGAAAGATATTATCGATAGAATAATGGTTGAAAAAGATCCTCAAAAACAGAAAGAGCTTAATATTAGATTAAATAAAATAAAAGATGCTATAAAAAGGAGATAAAATCATGGAAAGGGATGAGTTAATTAAAGCAACAATAGAGAAAATTGCTGTTGATTTTTCGGCTAAGTTTTCGGTAAGGGCTGATGAATTAGCCAATAGATTAGATAAATTTGATTTAACTGCGGAAGAGATGACTATTATATATTCGGAAATGGATAAACTGGGAATAAAAATAATTGAAGTAGAAGATTCGGAGTCTCAAGCTGAGATTTATGAAAAAATTTGTCGTGAAGTAAATGTTGGAGATAGTGTAAAAATGTATCTAAAAGACATAGGAAGGGTTCCTTTATTGTCTGGAGATGAAGAGAAGGATATAGCACGAAGGGTTGCTGAAGGAGATACTGTAGCAAAAGAAAGATTGATTGTGGCAAACCTTCGATTGGTAGTTAGCATTGCAAAGAGATATACCGGCAGAGGAATGTCATTTTTAGACTTGATCCAAGAGGGTAATCTTGGATTAATGAAGGCTGTGGAAAAATTTGATTGCGAGAAAGGGTTTAAGTTTTCTACCTATGCAACTTGGTGGATTAGACAAGCCATAACAAGATCTATCGCAGACCAAGCCAGAACCATTAGAATCCCTGTCCATATGGTTGAGACAATTAATAAGCTAACTAAAGTTCAAAGATCATTGTTGCAAAAACTTGGCAGAGAACCTTCAACTGCAGAAGTCGCAGCGGAAATGGGTATCCCTGAAAGTAAGGTAATAGAGATTCAACAAGTTGCACAAGAACCTGTATCATTGGAAACTCCTATTGGCGAAGAGGATGATAGCCATTTGGGAGATTTTATAGAGGATACAAGTGCTATATCCCCGATGGAAGTTGCAGAAACAAATATGTTGAAAGAAGAATTAAATAAAGTTTTAGATACCTTAAATCCACGTGAAGCAATGGTATTAATTCTTAGATATGGTCTAAGGGACAATAAACCAAGAACACTTGAAGAAGTGGGAAAAGTTTTTAACGTAACTCGTGAAAGAATTAGACAGATTGAGGCAAAGGCGCTAAGAAGGCTGAAAAACCCAAATAGGTCAAAGAAATTAAGAGATTTTTTAGAGAAATAATGAAGTTAAAAGACATATCAAAAATTATTGAAGACTTTGCCCCAATTTCCTTAGCCGAGAATTATGATAATTGTGGCTTTATTTACGGCAATCAAAATGATGAGTATATATCCGCGCTTGTATCTCTAGATTTGACCCCAAGTGTAGCTGCGGAAGCAGTTGAAAAGAGATGCAATATTATTATAGAACATCATCCTTCAATATTTTCGCCTTTAAAAAATATAGACCTAGATAATCCTGCAATTTTAGCTATGAAAATGTGTATTGACAACAACATCGCAATTTATGCTGCGCACACAAATATCGACAATGTGAAAAATGGTCTAAATTATGCTTTTATGAAAAAAATTGAAGTTAATCCTTGTGAATCTCTATATGGTTTTAATGGGTTTGGTACTCTTTCGAAATCCACCACACTAAAACTTTTTGTAGACAGATTAAATCAAATTTTATGTGATGATACACTTTTTTTTGTAGGAAACCCACAAAGAATTATTTCAAAAGTATTTTGTGTTAATGGAGCAGGTGGGGATGAAGAAAATCTAAAAAAATCTATTATGGTTGGAGCAGATGTCTTTATCAGTTCTGAATTTAAACACCATGTTCTTAGGTTTGCAAAAGATTCTGATTATGCTATAATATCAACCAGTCATTTCAGCAGTGAATCTTCCTTTTCTTCATTAATATTTGAGGTGTTAAGTGAGGAAAATATACCCAATGTGCTAATTTCTAGAACATGTATAAACCCAATAACAAAGGAGTAATATGAATATTGAACTATTAAAAAAATACCAAGAATTAGATAAAAATTATTCGGAATTTTCAGAAAAAGTAAAAAATACAGAGCAATATATTAATTATGAAAATAGTTTGAAAGATTTTTCGAAAAAACAAAAAGAAATACAAGATACAAAAGAAGAAATAAAACGACTTTGTGCAAGTTTACCGGAATGTGAAGAGAAAAAGAATACTATTCAATTAAGTTTAGATGATATACAATCAAAAGTTTCTCAAGCTTTGACTCTTGATGAAGTAGATAACATTTACAAAAAGATCAAAAAAATTGAGGATGATATTTATGATTTGATGAATTATGAAAAATGTTTAAATAAACTTATTTTATGTGAGGATAAGAATAAAGATAATTTTAATCAATTGATTTTTTTGAACAAAGAGTGTAAATCTCTTCGAGATGAATTTGGGTCTATATACAATCAATCTAAAGACGTATTCTTAAAACCAATAGAAACTGAAATGAAAAATCTTTGTAGTCAATTAACAAAAGAAGAGATTGCAACATATGAAAGCCTAAAGAATAGTGTTGAAAAATATCCGTATATAGTTGATTATGATGGAGAATTTTGCGGGGGATGTGGCGAGGATATTTCTTCTGAGGTAACTAAATTTTTTACTTCTAAGGATGTTACTTGTAGATGCCCTCGTTGCCAAAGACTTTTGTATCTTAAATAAGGTGGTATGATGGCATCAGTAAATAAAAATTATCTTAATTTAAAAGAAAACTATTTATTTTCAGATATCGCTAGAAAAATTAAAAAATATAGCACCGATAATCCCGTGGAAAAAATAATAAAGATGGGAATTGGGGATGTAACGTTACCTCTTCCGCTTGTTGCAGTTAAAGCAATGCAGGATGCTTCTCAGGAAATGGGCGACAAGAATACTTTCAGGGGTTATGGAGATGAACAGGGCTATATCTTTCTTCAAAATGCCATCCAAAACTATTATTTTAGCAACTCTAAGGTAAGTATTGATTTGGATGAAATATTTATTTCTGATGGTGCAAAAAGTGATATCGGGAATTTTTCAGAGTTGTTTTCTAATGACAATTTAATAGTAATTCCCGATCCAGTATATCCAGTATATTTGGATAGTAACATAATGCTAGGAAGAGATATTCGTTTGGTAAATGGAAATAAGGAAAATTTTTTCCTCCCTTTGCCTTCACCTGATTTAAAAGGAGACGTTATTTATTTATGCTCTCCCAACAACCCTACGGGCTCTGTATATTCCTATGAACAATTAAAAATATGGGTAGATTATGCTTTAAATAATAATTCAATTATTCTTTTTGATAGTGCTTATGAAGCTTTTATTTCTGATAATAGTCTACCTAGATCTATTTTCCAAATTGAAAATGCCAAGAAATGTTGTGTTGAGTTTTGTTCTTTAAGTAAAACTGCTGGGTTTACCGGAACAAGGTGCGGATATACTATAGTTCCCAAAGAGCTAAGATTAGATGGTCTCTCGATAAATAATATGTGGCGGAGAAGACAAACAACCAAATATAATGGAACTTCATATATAATACAAAGAGGAGCACAAGCTATTTTTTCCGAGGAAGGAATTGAACAATGCAGGAAGAATATAGATTATTATCGTAAAAATGCTATGGTAATTTCTGATACCCTAGATGAAATTGGAATATGGTTTACTGGGGGCATTAATTCACCTTATATTTGGCTTGAATGTGGACGAGATAGTTGGGATTTTTTTGATTTTTTATTAAAAAAAGCTAATGTAGTAGGAACACCAGGGAGCGGATTTGGTAAATGTGGAGAGGGTTTCTTTCGTCTTACTGCTTTTAACAGTTACGAAAACACTTGTATTGCAATGGAAAGGATAAAAAAGCTCTTTCAATAGGGGATAAATTCAACCTTCTTTTTTTAAGTATTTTTTTAATTTATTTTTCTAATAAATGAAGCATATTGTTTAATTGTTTCATTGTTTGTTTGTGTTATCCGAGTGTGATATAATTATATTCAATATTAAATTGGTCGAAAGGTGAAAAATGAATGATTTTTGGGCGAAGCCGCAT
>JAQVQU010000147.1 GCA_028701415.1 Clostridia bacterium
GTTATAGGTCTTGGTAATCGCGGATTTATGTACGCGAAGCACTTTGTAAAACAAGGGGCACAAATAGTATCAGTTTGCGAAAAAAAGCCTGAACTTCTAAAAACAGGGGCAAAGACTTTAAATGTTCCCTCAGATAAAGCTTTTTCAGATGAAAAGGATTTCTTCGCTCAGGGAAAAGTCGCGGATGCTATGATTATTGCAACTCAAGACAGAGATCATTACGGACACGCCAAACAAGCACTTGAACTAGGATATCATCTTCTTTGCGAAAAGCCTGTATCTCCTATCAAGGAACAATGTGAAGAACTGGATAAACTTGCAAAAGAGAAAAATCTCCATATGGTTGTATGCCACGTTCTTAGATACACTCAGTACTATGACACCATTAAAAAGGTAATTGATAGCGGAATAATCGGAGAAGTAACCAACCTCAATCTTATCGAAAATGTGGGATACTTCCATTTCGCACATAGTTATGTAAGAGGCAACTGGAGAAAAGAAGCTGAAACAGGCCCTTCCATCCTTGCGAAATGTTGTCATGATTTGGATATGATATATTATCTAACTGGTAAAAAGGCCTTAAAAGTATATAGCGTAGGGTCAAGAAAGGCTTTTCTTACTGAAAATGCTCCCGAGGGAGCTCCCGCACACTGTCTAGACGGATGCCCCGAAAAAGCTACATGCCCTTATCACGTAGATAAGATTTATCTTCGCCCCACCCTTCACTCTTTCCCTTATATGATTATGCATAAGAGAATAATCTGCGAAAAGCCAGGTGCTTCCATGAAAGAATTCAGAGAAATACTTAAAACTTCCAGATTTGGAAGATGTGTATACAAGTGCGACAATGATGTTATCGAAAACCAAGTTGTAAGTTTAAAATTGGAAAACGACATCAACGCCACCCTAACCATGACTGCTCATTCAAATAAATGCTTCCGTCATACCAGAATCTGCGGAACAAAGGGAGAAATTATCGGCGAAGGTGGAAAATTTAAAGTTAATGTCTTTGCAGGCAAGAAAAAGAAATACAGTTTTGGAATCCTTGAGTCTATTGGCCACATGTCGGGAGATGCAGGTATTACTCGAGATTTTCTTAAACTTATGCAAACTGGCGAACTCACTTCCAGAGTCTCTTTAATGTCCGAAACCATCGAGTCTCACATGAATGCTTTTGCTGCCGAAGAAAGCAGAAAGACCGGAAAAGAAATCGATACTGCCCAATTCAGAAAATAACCATTCTTTATATTATTTATTTTTTAGGGCAATCGAAAGATTGTCCTTTTTTATTTAAAAATCCCGAATTTTCATTCGGGACTATTAATTGTCTAATACGTTTTTTTCTTCGATAAAAATCTACTTATTCATTCATCTAATTGTCTTATTAGAAATTATATTTCAAATTCAGACTCGCACGTAATGTTTACCCCAATCCTATTAAACATTTGAATCTCATTTTCGGTTAACATCACAGTTGAATGAGCCTCGCAACCTCTTAATTCATTGAGTTTTGCAAGCGCTTTTCCGGCGACTGGTGTGGAGGCTGCTGAAAAAGCTAGGGCTATTAGAGCCTCTTGGACATTTAATTTAGTAATTCCAAGCCCTAATGTATCTTTTTTAAGCTTTTGAATTGTATCTATTGATATGGGGGAAAGAAGTTTAACTGAGTCATCAATCCCTGCAAGTTCTTTAATAGAGTTCATTATGACCGCGGCTGAGGCATTAACTGTCTCTTTTCCTCTCCCCGTAAGAATTTTCCCATTTGGAAGTTCTAGCGCAACCACGGGACCTTGGACCTCGCCAGCGCGTAAGTTAGCTACTACAGATACCTTTCTGTCCCCGGGTTTGGCTCCCATGTTGTTCATCAGGACTTCCACCCTTAAAGCAGTATCCTTATTAACCCTTCCCATCTTATATTCGTTGTATGTCTTAAAATATCTCCTGATAATCTCTTGTTTGGCAGCTTCTTGCACAACCTTATCGTCGGTAATGGCATATCCTACCATGTTTACTCCCATATCTGTGGGGGATTTGTAACACTCAGATCCCATTATCTTTTTCAAAATGTCCCTAACTACTGGGAAACACTCCACATCTCTGTTGTAATTTACTGCACTTAAACCATATGCCTCCAAATGGAAATAATCTATCATATTTCTATCGGCTATATCTGCGGTTGCAGCTTCATATGCAACGTTAATTGGATGCTTTAACGGAAGATTCCAAACTGGAAAGGTTTCGTATTTTGCGTACCCTGCCATTACTCCTCTTTTATACTCGTGATATATCTGAGACAAGCATGTCGCTAGTTTTCCACTGTTCGGGCCGGGGGCATTAACTATTACAAGAGGTTTTGTTGTTTCTATGAATGTGTTTGCTCCATATCCTTTATCGGACACTATTGTGTCTATATCATTCGGATATCCTTCGGTAAAAGTATGGACATGAACCTTTTCTCCCATCTGTTCCAGTTGATTCTTATATATCGTTACAGATGGTTGCCCGGTGTACTGTGTAATTACTACACTATTTACCTTGAGTCCAATAGCACGCAAATGCTTCATCAATCTTATCAGTTCATTTCCGTAGGTAATACCAAAATCTGCTCTAATCTTATTTTTTTCAATAGCAGGAGCTCCGATACAAAAAATTATCTCGGCTTTGTCCTTAAGTTTTTGTAATATCTTAGTTTTTACATTTGCATCAAATCCGGGAAGAACACGGGATGCATGTAAGTCATCGAAGAGCTTACCCCCAAACTCTAAATAGAGTTTATTATAATTCCCGATTCTCTCGAGAATTCTGGAAGTCTGCATTTCCACATATTTATCATTATCGAAACCAAGTTGCATATGCTCCCCCGAAGTAATAAAATTTCTCCAATTAAACTTATTTGATTATACTATTGAGGGCATATAAAGTCAATGCACGTACCTTTTAAAAAGCCTTCTTATTTGCATAATTTCGAG
>JAQVQU010000148.1:0-1538 GCA_028701415.1 Clostridia bacterium
CAGTTTGTGCTAGCAATATTAAGTCGGGGATATTCGAAGCTTTTAGAGAGTCTGGAAGCACAAACTGTGTGGTGTGCGGACATGATCATAAGAATGATTCTTCTATAATATATAAAGGTATTCGCCTGATGTATTCCCAGGGATTGCAATATGACTCCGCATATAACCGAAGAAAGAAAGCATATTTTCTGAAGCTCCTAAACAAGATAAGTCCTCGGTTATGTTGCTTTGTTGAGGGAGTGACTATCTTCCTTGTAAATAGCGAAGGAAGAGTGGATATTACCCCTAGATATGCTCAGAGGGAAAATGTATTTCACGGGTTGGAAAAGCATTTTGATAGTGCATATTTGACAGGTTCCGTAAAGAAAGAAAAAATAAAAGAATAGAGTATTTAGGGGTTGATAATGGATTGCCTTCTTAGAGGGGAGCGATAGATGATTAAGATAGCGCAATTTGGTGAAGGAAATTTCCTCAGGGCTTTTGCAGATCATTATTTTGATGTATTAAATGAGAAAGGAGGAGATTATTCTGTAAGCATCGTTAAACCTGGTGAAAGGGGTAATTTAGATAAGTTTGTAAAGCAGAATAATATTTATCATATCGTTTTTTGTGGGATAGAAGGTGGATCTCCGATTGAAAAAGTCAAAAAAATTACTGTGGTAAAAGAAGCTTTCCGGTATTATGACAAGAAATCTTTTGAAAGGCTGGCTAAGGAAAGTGATCTCAGAATAGTGATTTCCAATACTACTGAGGCTGGAATATATTATAGCGAAAAAGATAGAATGGACGATTTGAAAAATAGTTCCTACCCTGCTAAACTAACTGTTTTTTTATACAATCGTTTCTTAGCCGGAAAGGAGGGAGTATATATATTGCCAGTCGAACTGATTGAGAAAAATGCTGATCGGCTGAAGGCGTGTGTCAATAGTTACATAAAACGGTGGAATCTCCCTGAGGAATTTTACTTCTGGAATCAAGAAAAAAATTATTATTGCAACACACTTGTTGACCGTATAGTATCGGGGTATCCAGCGAAAGATGAGGAGTATTACCAGGATTTGTTAGAAGAAAAAGACGAACTTCTTACTGTTTCCGAACCTTTTGGATTGTGGATTATTGAAAATAAAGGGAATATTGCAGACTATATTGTTCAGGGAAACAATGGGATTGATGTGAGGATTGTGGACGATATCGAAATATACAAAAAACGCAAGGTAAGGATTCTTAACGGGAGTCATACGAACATGGTTTTTCCAGCACTTTGGTATGGGCTAGAAACTGTCAGTGATGCAATGGAACACCCAGAGGTATCAACTTTCGTAATGAGTACTTTGAGGTTTGAAATTTTACCATTTGTAGAGGGTGATTTTGAATTAAATAAGCAATATGCCTGGGATACCCTTCAGAGATTCGAGAACCCTTTTTTAAACCATCAACTTATTTCCATTTCTTTGAACAGTGTTTCAAAGTGGAAAGCAAGAGTTTTGCCGACATTCATTGATTATTACCACAAGTTTGGAAAAATTCCAAAGAACCTC
>JAQVQU010000148.1:1638-2936 GCA_028701415.1 Clostridia bacterium
TTTTTTGGCGACATACGAGTTAAATGATGATCCAGTGTACCTTGAGTTTTTCTTGAACGGAGGAACAATCAAGGAGTTTTTGTCAGAAAATATTTGGGGAATAGATTTAAATAGCTTCGATGGGCTCTATGAGAAGATACAGGAAAACATTTCTTTGTTAGAGAAAGAGGAAAGGTTAGAGTTATTATGAAAAAAATTGTGATAAATCCAAAAGATAACGTAAGTGTTTCATTAGTAGATGGAGTTGTTCCTATGGGACACAAAATTGCTCGTGTCCCCATAAAAAAGGGAGATCCTGTAAAAAAGTATGGGGAAGTTATAGGAAAAGCAAAATGCAACATAGACGAGGGTGAATGGGTGCATTCTCATAACATGGAAACTTGTCTTAATGAGAGCAGGTCTTTTGTTTATCAAAAAAAAGAAACACTAGATAAAGTGACGCAAGGGAAAGTCTTTTGGGGTTACCCCAACATAAATGGAGGGGGAATACGCAAGTACATATATATAATTCCTACAGTAGGTTGTGTAAACGGCATATGTAAGGAGCTTGCCCAAAAGGCAAATCTAGAAAATGGGGGAAGGGCTGATGGGATATTCGCACTTACTCATCAATTTGGCTGTAGCCAATTGGGAGAGGATGCTGAAAACATAAAAAAACTGT
The DNA here is from genome assembly GCA_028701415.1 of Clostridia bacterium. Lineage (GTDB taxonomy): Bacteria > Bacillota > Clostridia > Christensenellales > DTU072 > MWEH01. The sequence goes on from JAQVQU010000148.1 coordinate 2,300, forward strand.
TGTGTTCTATTGCTAGAAACCCCAATGCGGCTTTTGTTCTTTTTGTGGGATTAGGATGTGAGAACAATACTCTTAATGGAATAAAGACTGAGTTAAGTTCGTATGATAAGGGACAGTTTTATTTTTTTAACTCTCAAGATGTCGATGATGAAATAGGGTATGGGATGCAAATTCTTCGCTCTTTCTTAACTAAATCGGGGAATCTAAAAAGAAGAGAGTTTCCTATGTCCCTATTAACTATAGGTTTGAAATGTGGTGGGAGCGACGGCTTATCCGGCATCACTGCCAATCCCTTAGTTGGGAGTATTTGTGATAGAATAGTTGGAGAGGGTGGAAATGCCATATTAACGGAGATACCCGAGATGTTCGGGGCAGAACAATGCATTTTAAACAAATGTGGGAGTAAAGAGATATTTGATAAGCTTTCCTCTATTATTGAGAGTTATAAGGATTTTTATCGGGCAAATAATTTGCCTATATATGAAAATCCCAGCCCGGGCAATAAAGAGGGCGGTATTACCACACTTGAGGAAAAGTCTTTAGGTTGTATATTGAAGGGCGGGAATGTTTCAATTAATGATATAATTTCTTACGGGGAAGTTAGGTCAGAATCTGGTCTTAGCGTCCTAGCTGCTCC
>JAQVQU010000149.1 GCA_028701415.1 Clostridia bacterium
CAGAAAGTGCGGATGGTGTTATAAAGGCTAGAGAAAATCTGATTAAGGAAATGAAGAGTTTTTCCACGGCATCTTCTCTTGCAAACATGAGGTTTACTCTTGACTCAAGGGATGAATTCTACAAGGGCGAAAGGGAATATTATGATGAGATAGGTCCTTTGGTAATGAACTATATGAGCGAATACGGGAAGATGATGCTAGAAAGCAAATTCAGAAAAGATTTGGAAAGAAAAATGAATCCCGTATTGTTTAAGATGTGGGAAGTTGCGGCTTTAGCTCACGATCCAAAGATTGTCGAAGAGGAACAAAAAGAGAATGCAATTGTAACTGAATATAATATGCTGATGTCCCAAATGCAGTTTGATTACCAGGGAAAGAAAGTCCCATTATCTTTGGTTAGAGGGGATTTGACCAATAAGGATAGAGAAGTCAGAAAGCAAGCTGCAGAATCGATAGGAAAGGGTTTGCAGGCAAATGCAGAAAAACTTGACGAAATTATGGATAGACTGGTTAAAATCAGAGATTTACAGGCTAAAAAGCTGGGATACAAGGATTTTATTACTTTAGGATATTACAGGATGGGAAGAATTGACTATAACCGGGAGATGGTGGCAGATTTTAAAAAGAATGTTTTAAATTCCATAGTTCCCATAGTAAAGAAAATGAAAGAAGATCTAGCAAAAGAAATGGGGATAGATAAAATCATGCTCTACGATAATGAGGTATATAGCTTGACTGGCAATCCTCGCCCAAAACTCGATAAAGAAGGAATTTTCAAAGCTGCCCAGGAAATGTATAACGAAATGAATCCTGAAATAGGTGCATTTATGAAAAAAATGATTGCAACCGAGGCATTTGATGTCGATTCGAGAGATGGAAAATGGGGAGGAGGATATTGCACTGAGTTTGCCGATTATGAACAGGTATTTATACTTGCCAACTTTAACGGCTCTGCCGATGATGTGGATGTTGTAACCCATGAATTTGGACACGCATTTGCTATGGAACAGGCTTTTCAATATGGTGATTTTGAGATGGGAGTCGGAGGAATGGAAACTGCCGAGTGTCACTCAATGAGTATGGAATATCTGTCTTGGAAATACATGGATAAGTTTTTCGAAGATGTAAAAGGATATAAAAAGAGACACCTTTCTGAAGGGTTAAGTTTTCTTCCTTATGGAGTAATTGTGGACGAGTTCCAACATAAAATATATGAGAATCCAGAACTTACGCCTGCCGAGAGAAAAGCGGAATGGAATAAGCTTGAAAGTAAATATCGTCCATATATGTCAACAAAGGGAATCCCATATTTAGAAGAGGGAACCAGGTGGCAATTCCAAATGCACATCTTTGAGACACCTTTCTATTACATCGACTATGTCTTAGCCAGCACTGTTGCAATGGCTTTCCTTGTCGCCTCAAGAAAAGACTATGATTTAGCTTTGAAAAAGTATATAGAACTTTCAAGGGCCGGTGGAACCAAATTCTTTAGTCAGCTCGTTAAGGATGCGGGAGTTGCTTATCCCTTCGGAAAAGGAACTTTAGAGGAACTTGGAAAAGAAATATTGAGGGTTTTGGAAGAACTAAAGTAGTCCAAGATAAATTATTAAAAAACGAAAAGTGAGAACGCATATAGTTTAACTATTAGTATGATTCCAAGGGGAAACTTGGTTTGCCTAACTAACAATCATAAGAATATGAGGCTTGCGCTTTTCGGAGAGAATAATCTGGTTTTATGGTTTTTGGGGAGCAATGTGCTTTAACTAGAATAATCAGATTATTATGAACGCATCACATCGATGCATGCATGGGTATATAAAAAATGAAAAGGATTATAAAAATTTTTGCTCCCGACAAGAACAAGATTGTGTTGTCATCATTTTTACTTCTTGTCAATGTGCTAACTAGTTTGGCTTTGCCCACACTGCTTAGCATGATTGTGGATAACGGGATAAATAGGCTTGATTTTCCATATATTTTAAAATTTTCAATATATATGTTGGTTTTGGCTGTGATTGGGGCAGTAACCATGATTTTTGCTGTAAAACTTCTTGCCGATATTTCGGCTGGCTTTTCTACTCGTTTAAGAATTATGACTTTCGAAAAAGTAAATACTCTTTCATATAAAAAAGTAAATGAAATTGGAACTGGAGCGTTAATAACAAGATCTACTGAGGACGCCTGGAAAATAGAACAAGTGGCATATGGGGCTATTCGCAGTCTTGTGACTATTCCGGTGACGATTTTAGGCGGGACTATCCTCGCATTTTTAAAAGATTGGACTCTAGCGATAATTATGTTTTCTTGTGTCCCAATCCTGGTGACAGTCGTTTTTTTTGTAGGTAAAAAGACCCTTCCCTTGTGGGAATTATCTGACAAATATATAGATCTACAAAATGCGACTATTAAAGAAAGATTGACGGGAATCAGGGTTATTCGCGCTTTTAACAGGGAAGATAGAGAAAGGGAAAAAGCAAAAAAAGCAACAATGGTCATGGCAGAAAATATTATTAAAGGGAACGTTACAATAGGGATAATTACCCCTTTATCCATAATGTTACTGAACTTGATAGTTGTAGTAATTCTATATATTGGAACAATGAAAATGCAAAAACCTGATAGCCTTCTATCGGCGGGAGATATTCTTGCGGTTATAGAATATGTAGCTTTTGCCATGATTGGAATTATAAATATTACTTTCTCAATTGCAATGTTTCCCCACGCTCAAGTCAGTTACAGAAGAATATGCGAAGTATTAGATGCGGAAAGTATTCCACCATCTAACGACATAGATCTTCCTCCGCTAAAAGGAAATATCAGGTTTGATAATGTTGGCTTTATTTTTGAAAATGCACTCGATCCTGCCGTTGCAGAAATTTCTTTGGAAATAAAGAGCGGGGATAAAATTGCATTTATCGGCGG
>JAQVQU010000044.1:0-3264 GCA_028701415.1 Clostridia bacterium
GGTGTTCTTGCTATATTGAATAAAAAAAGATAGGGTACATATTATAAAAAAGATTTTTTCGAAGTATTTTTCATTGAATAAAAAAAAGATAGGGTACAAATGCTCGCGAAATATTGGATTTTAATAATAAAAGCGATTTCTTATATATAATCTTAAATACTAATATGCTAAAATTAAACATAAATTATAAAAGGAGAAAAATGCATGGAATATTTGCAAACAGTGAATGATTTGATCCAGAGAGGAAAGTCTAAGGAAATTCAGCTAGCAGTATCAGAAGCACTTTCCGCAGGAGTTAGTGCTGCAGATATTTTAAACAAAGCGATGATTCCTGCCATGGGCGTTATCGGTACTAAGTTCAAAAGCGGAGAAATATTTGTTCCCGAGGTTTTAATTGCAGCTCGTGCGATGAATAGAGGCGCAGAAATTCTTCGACCAGCTTTGCTAAAAGAAGGAGTTAAGCCTATAGGAAAGGCAGTAATTTGTACCGTTAAGGGAGATTTACACGATGTCGGGAAAAATTTAGTTAAAATGATGTTAGAGGGTGTAGGCATTGAATGTATAGACATAGGAGTTGATGTTGATGGATCAAAGGTTATTCAAGCGATAAAAAGTAGCGGGGCTACTTTGGTTTGCTTGTCCGCACTTCTTACTACTACAATGATAAATCAAAAGGAAATAATTGATGCTTTGATTGTTGCGGGAATTAGAGACAAGGTTAAGGTTATGGTAGGTGGGGCTCCACTTACTCAAGAATTCGCAGATAAGATAGGGGCAGATGCATATACCGCTGATGCCGCCAGTGCTGCTGAAATTGCGCAGAGTTTCTGTCTTAAGTATTAAAATGGATGAATTAATTATTAAGATTAATAACGACGGAAAACAGATTTTCGCTTTCCAAGGAGAAAGACTTTCTGATGTACTGATAAGAAATGGATATGATATCCCTATGCCCTGTGGAGGAAAGGGGCGTTGTGGGAAGTGTTGTGTTGATGTAAATGGCTTTTCTGTACTTGCCTGTCGCACCTTTTTGACAAAAGACATAGAAGTTTCTTTGCCTATAAATGGGACTAATATTTATGTCCATCAAGGATTAATTGAGAGCGAAATGTTTCAGGGTGATGTTGCAAGCTTCGCGTTGGATATCGGGACCACGACGGTTACTCTAGCCCTTTTAGATGGAGAGGATGGGGTAAGCGAAACCGTTACTTTTAAGAATCCTCAAACTATTTATGGCGCAGATGTAATTACTCGAATAAATGCGGTTAAAACAGTGGGAACGGAAGCCTTGAGAAAGCCCTTAATTGATGAAATTTCAAAGATAATAGGTGAACTTGGCAAAAAGTATGGATTCCAAAAAGTTAATGAAATAACTGTATGTGGTAATACGACCATGCTTCATATATTTTGGGGGGAAGACTGTACCACCCTTGGATATGCTCCATATACACCACGATTTATTGGGAAAAGAAATGGAAGTGCTTTAGAATTTGGTTTCCCTTTTGAAAGTAAAGTTCGTTCTCTTGCTGGGATTTCTGCTTTTGTTGGCAGCGATGTGGCGGCTGGACTAGTTACGGCAGAAATGCCACAGGAAGGCAGAAAAAATATTTGGATTGACTTTGGAACTAACGCAGAGGTAGCCGTTTTTGATAGTAAAGAATATATAACAACGGCTACTGCCGCGGGGCCATGTTTTGAGGGCGCCAATATCTCATGCGGGATGCCGGCAACAGACGGGGCGATTACAAGGTTTATTCTTGGAGGGGACAATATCCCTGAAATTACTCACCTTGGAAAAGAACCAATAGGATTATGTGGTACGGGCTTAATAGATGTAGTGGCGGAACTCTTAAAAAAGGGAATTATAGACAGTACAGGATACCTTAAAATAGATAAAGGATTCCCTATTTGCCATAATGTAGTCTTGACACAAAAAGATATAAGAGAGTTTCAGTTAGCCAAGTCAGCAATCCGAAGCGGGTTAGAAACCTTGCTCGAAAAGGCTGGGGCAAAATATGAAGACGTGGAGAAAGTATATCTTGCGGGGGGATTCTCGAGTTTTATTTCAGTTGATAGTGCCACAATTTGTGGTCTAATTCCCAAGGTTTTTTCTGATCGCTGTGTTTCACTAGCAAATGCAGCTTTAAGAGGTACTGTAATGTGTGCTCAGGGAAAAGCCGATGAACAAAGGGTGGTAGAATTAGCGATGCCTATAGAACTAAACGCACAAGAGTGTTTTACTGACAAATTTATGGAATACATAGGCTTCTGAGGAGAATCATGAAACATATAATAAAAAAGATGATTGAAGAGAAGGCCAAAACAATGCCAATTTTGTCATTTCCTTCGACTGCGCTGACTTTTTCGACGGTAGAAGAACTAGTTACAGACAGCAGAAAACAGGCTGAGGGGATGAAAGCAATAGTTGATCATTGTGATGTATCAGCTGCCCTTAATATGATGGACTTATCGGTTGAAGCCGAGGCTTTTGGGGCAGAAATAAAATTTTCTTCTCATGAAATACCTACAGTAACCAAGGGTATTATATCTGACATTAGTCAATCAAAACAAGTTAAGGTTCCTAACATAGGTGCTGCCCGGACAACGATATATTTGGAAGGGGTGCGACTTGCCAAACAGCAGATTTTCGAGGTTCCAGTGTTTTGTGGGGTAATAGGTCCATATTCTTTGGCGGGCAGACTATTTGATATGACTGAATTGATGATGGCATGTTTTGATGATGAAGAATCAGTACATATTTTGCTTCAAAAATGTACCGAATTTATTATGAAATATATCAAAGCATTTAAGAAAATGGGAGCTGATGGTGTTATTATGGCTGAGCCAGCTGCGGGGCTTCTTTCTCCTAGATTATTTGAGGAGTTTTCCAATGTTTATGTTAAACGTATTTTCGAAGAGATAAATGATGATAATTTTGTCTCAGTTTATCATAATTGCGGAAATACCCTTCCTCTTATACCCTCAATTAAGGATTCGGGAGCGGATATATACCACTTTGGAAATGCAGTAAAAATGGAAGAAGTATTGAAAATAATGCCAAAGGAATTATTAGTGATGGGAAACATTAATCCAGTGGATTTTCGCAATTCAACACCAGAGAAAATATACGCGGAAACCAAGGATCTATTATTCCGTTGCTCGGCTTACTCCAATTTCATAATAAGCACAGGCTGTGATATTCCTTTTGATGCAGATTGGAAGAATATTGATGCATATTTTGAGGCAGTTAAGGACTTTTATCTT
>JAQVQU010000044.1:3364-4706 GCA_028701415.1 Clostridia bacterium
TAGTTTAGTAATATAAGACTTTTGTTCTTATGAATTAAAAGGAGAGACAACTTGACAAAAGAAAGGTTAGAGGGTAAATGAGAGATTATAATTCAATAATTAATTTTAAGTGGGGAAGTGAAGCTTTTGGTAAGAGAAAGAGAAGTGAATTGTCGGATAAGTGGTTTTTTTATAAACCCAATATAGGGAATCTTTCTCCATCTCCACAAGCTCCCTTCTCTGCCTTTTGTTCGGTCCCTTACAGCGGGGGATATCCAACGGGATACGGGAGATATAATCGTTCTTCGGCAGGGTCGCCATCTAAGTTTACTAGAAAGAAATTGATAAAAGGAATTACTCATTTTGCTCCTAGTGGTACAGGCGATGTAAAGAATTTTTATAACTATTTTTTGATTAAACCTTTTAAACGTAAATCAGTTATTTTGGAGGAGAAATATTTTTTAGATGGGTACATTTTGCAAACCAAAGACTGCGAAATTTCTGCTAAGGTAGTTAACCAAGCCCTTAAATATTCGATTAAATCTGCTCACCCGATTACAATTTATCCTGGTTATGCTGGATTATCTAACTCAAAACAGCGCCCCAGAACATATGATTGTGGAATTACTTTGAATAAGGACACAATTCATATTCTTGCAGATTATAAAACCATAAAAATATACTGGGTTATGAAGATTACGAATGGGAAAGAGGCAAAGTTAAGTGAAAATAACAATATAAAATTAGAGGGATCTGGTGTTGATTTTTTGCTATCTTATTCCCTTGATAGTTTTAGTTTAGCTGAAGAGAAACTTTTAATGATAGATACTGAAAAGGTTGAGGGGGAATGGAAAGATCTGTTAAATGTGATTGATATAAAAGCTTCCCCTAAGGTGGAAAAGCTATTTTATACAGCTCTCTACCACACCTTAAAGAGACCATTTATTTATGGCAAAAAAGGGAGAGTATATGACTTTGCGACACTATGGGATATGTATAAAACTCACCTTCCTTTAGTATTTCTATTTTATCCTGAAAGAGGAAGTGAAATAGTAAAAGGACTCTTAAGCTTGTTTTCAGAGGAAGGGTATTTTCACAATGCTAAATTAATGCAGGACAACACAGTTTATGGTAGGGAAATACAATCTTCTTGCTTAGTTAATATACTGCTTTCCATGGCCGAAATGTATGGCGTCCCCTCCCAATATTCTGAGATATTACCCAAGAAACTATCGGATATAAGATATCAAATGAATAGGGGCCTGCCTAGAAAGCCAGAACTTACCCATAATTTAGATATCGCAGATGCTTTTTATGCCTTGAAAAATTGCAATCCTGATTCAGTGGCAGAAAAACTGGAAGA
>JAQVQU010000044.1:4806-11373 GCA_028701415.1 Clostridia bacterium
GCAGTACTTAATTTAGAAGCCCCCTTTTACATTGAGGTGAAAAGAGAGAGTGAGAAGGCAATATATCTTTCATCGGTAACTTTAAATGGAAAAGAACAGGAAGTATTTGAGATTACTGTTGATGATGTAAAGAATGGCGGAAAACTTGAAATTACTTTGAAGTAGTCCTGACGAGGAATAAGATAAAAAGAAAAGAAAGGTTTAATTAACTGGAGTAATTTAAAAAGAAGGAATAGATGCGTGAAGTTTCCCATCTTTTCTGCAATGAAAAATATATTTAATTTGGGCGATAAATACGATTAGTTATATAGAATAGCATATATTATTGTGATAATATACAAGGAATAAGAGGGGCTTGGAGGGAAGATGAAAAATATCACGATCGCATATATTGGTGGGGGGAGCAAAAACTGGGCTCAGAAATATTTCTCTGATTTACTATTGCAGGATAAACTAGAAGGGGATATCCGCCTTTATGATATAGACAATAAAGGGGCGGAACTCAACCAGAAATGCTTCTATAAAATGGTTGCTCAAAATAAGAACAAGATTAAATCCAATTGGAATTGCATTGTGGAGCCGAATATCGATAGTGCTCTAACTGGGGCTGATGTAGTGCTAATCTCCATTCTACCCTATTCTCTTCAAAACATGCGTTATGATGTTCACTATGCTGAGCGTTATGGGATATATCAACCTGTTGGCGATACTGTTGGCCCAGGGGGATATTCAAGAGCCCTTCGCACTCTGGGCTTTTTTAAGTTTTTTGGAGAAAAAATTAAGGAAAATTGTCCGGAAGCCTGGGTTATAAATTATACAAATCCTCTATCAATGTGTGTAAATGCTCTTTATGCAAGTTTTCCGGGTATTAAAGCCTTTGGGTCCTGCCATGAGATATATAGTAGTCAAAAGTTAATTGCAGGGATACTTGATATGTACAATTCCCTTGACGATAATGGTAAAGAAGCCTTCATGAAAAGCAATCTTAAAGGGGTTAGAAGGGCATTAAATAGATGCCATAAAAGGTTTTATTCTTATAGGCATCCAACAACCGATAGACACAAGATATTTCCAAACATTCAAGGGGTCAATCATTTCACTTTAATAAATGAAGCAAAATTTGAAGATAAGGATATCTTGCCTATATATAAAGCCTTTGTTCCGATGTTTAAAGAAATGCGTCGTCCTTTCCTTAAAAATACAGTAAAGTTTGATATTCTTGAAAATTATGGGGTATTCGGAGCTGCTGGGGATCGTCATCTAGCGGAGTTCATCCCAGAAAAATATCTTCCTATAGGAAAGAAACATTACTGGAAGACTGGCTTTATTCTTACTACAGTAAGAAACCGACTTTTAAGAGACTTTTTAAGGCGCAGACAACTTCGTTTGCAAGCCACTGGACTTATGAGAATCAAAATTAAATCTAGCGGGGAAGAAGGGGTACTACAGCTAATAGCCATATATGGAATGGGTGATATAATTTCAAACGTAAACATAACTAATCGTGGACAATCTCCTGGATTACCAATGGGAACTGCGGTGGAAACAAATGCTAAGTTTTCAGAGGGAAAAATTGTTCCAATGAATGCAGGAGAGATAAATAACGATTTTCTGAGGAGTAGAGAGATTTTGCATGCCGAGAATCAGCGAGACTATGTCAAGGCTTTCTTTGAAAAAGATAGAAACGGATTACTGAAAGTCTTTAAGAGAGATCCATCGGTGGCTCGTTTGCCTGAAGATAAACAATTGAATCTTTTTCAGGAGATGATCGATTGCAATGAAGATGTTCTCCCTGACTGGCTAAAGATATAAGGATAAAACAGATATAGATTAAGTTTTAATGGATGTTTAAAAATCTGTAGTAATAATAATTCAGATAAACAGAGATTAAGTCATTAAATTATTAATGTTTGGGTTTATCCTTATCTTTTAACAATTATAAAGGTGGTGTAGTTAATGTCATACTTCAAAGGTAACCCTTTTAAAAGGCTTATGGCGTCTATAAAGAAGATGGCTACAAACCCTTCATTTACGTTAAAAGAGCAGTTCGGTTTTGCTGGCGGTCGTTTCGGAAATGAAATGGCGCAAGACATTGTCTCTACCTTTATAACTCTATTCCTTACCAAATATGTTGGAATAGAAGTGGCTGTGATAACTGTCCTTATGTTAATAGCCAGAATTGTGAATATATTAATGGATCCTGTGGCAGGAACTATCCTCGATAGGGGCTTAGGAAGAAAGTCAAGAAATGTTTTAAAACCTTTCCTTCTTCTTTCTCCTATGCCTATTACAATAACATCTATTCTATTATTTGTAGTGCCTGCTCAAAGCATGGGTTTTCGAATAGCGTGGGTTTTTTGTTTTTACTTAATATTTGTTATTTCTGACAATGTATACGATATGAGCCTTAGCACCCTTTCTGTTCGTATGTGTTCCAACCCAAAGGATAGAAAGAATTTTTATTCTCTAGCTGAACTAGCCACTTGTTTGGGAAATACTCTGCCCGGCGGCGTAATACCCATCTTAATTAGTTTGTATAAGGAGGACTTCTCTGCCCAACAAAATATATACTTAATAGGAGCGTTGTTCTTCGGTGTCTTAGGTTTTGCTGGCATGATGTTGCCTTTCTTTACTTTAAAAGAAAGAAATCCTGGGATAAGCGTAAAAAAACCAAAAGTGTCTTTAAATGCCAAAGCATTACTAGTTAATAAACCCCTATTGGTCCTTATGGTATGTGAAGTAACGGATTCAATCCGAAAAATATGTTACGGAGCGTTGGCATTTTTCTATCTTGAGACTTTGAATGCTTTTTGGCTTTCCACTGTTGTTGGTGCGGTTAGCGTCGCCTTAACTTATGTGGGAATTTTGTTAGTTCCAATTATAGGGAACAAGATTACTTCTCGGAATATGATAGTGTATAGTTACTTGTATTCTGGGTTCTGTTATTTAATTTTGCTTTTAACTGGCTATCAGCATATTTGGTTGGTTGGCATATTAGTTGCCATCTCAGGATTCCCGAATGGGCTAATGCGTTCTGCAAAAAAGATATTGCTAGCTGATAGTACCGAGTATATGGAATGGAAAACGTGGAAAAAATACGGGACTCCGGTCCGAAGCGATGGTATGGTTTTTGCTTTACACTCCATGTCGGCGAGAATAAATGGTTTATGGAGCAGTATTCTCCTTCCCATGGGGCTGGGTATAATAGGTTATGTGAGCGCCACTGTTATTAACGGTGTAACTGTGGAAGCTGTCCAGACTCCCGAAACCCTTAAGGGAATATTTTACCTTGTGGCAATTCCTGGAACCGTAGGAAATATTATCCCAGGTTTAATAATGCTCATCGATAATTATTCGGGGAAGAAAAAGGAAGATATACTAGAGGAACTCACAAAGCTTCGCGCAGAGAGGGAAGCAAAAGAAACTTTAAAGGAGGAAGTTGAGGAGGGAGTGCTTAATGGGGTAGAATAGATATATTCCCAATTAGTAGCTTGTTTTCCCATTATGAAAATATCGAAAAATGTTATATTACCGTAATACAGAAAAAACTTTAGATAAAGATCTTTTTAAAAATCCCTCTTCCGAATATAGAGGAGCTCCTTTTTGGGCATGGAATTGTGCGCTTGATAAGGAAGAAGTGATTTCTCAAACTCATGTTTTTAAGGAAATGGGATTTGGGGGTTATCATGCTCATGTTCGTTCGGGATTGGACACCCCATATCTTGGGGAAATATTTAACGATTGTATTCGAGCGTGCGCTGAAGAAGCAAAAAAAGAGGGAATGTATCTGTATTTATATGATGAAGACAGGTGGCCTTCTGGGTATGCCGGTGGAATGGTGACAAAAAATCCACGCTATTCGGCACGTTTTCTTCGATTTACAACTAAAAAATCAACAGATAAAGTGAAGTTAGATGTTGATGAAAAACTTCTCGAAGGGAAAAAACTTTTGGGAAGGTATAGTGTACATGCTTTTGGAAATAAGCTTATTAATTATCGAAGATTATCTGATAAGGATAATCCCCCTGGTCTTATTTGGTATGCATATTTAGAGACAGAGTCCCCTAGGAGTTTTTTAAACAATTCACCATATGTTGACACACTTAACAAGGAGGCAATTGACCTTTTTGCAGAAATAACCTATACATCTTATAAAAAAACAGTAGGGGAGTATTTTGGCCGACAAATAAAATCAATCTTTACAGATGAACCCCAATTCCATCGATTTAAGCATTCTCTAATCCCTTTGCCTTTTCAGAGCGAAAGAAGGGCCTGGACGGATGATTTTGAGGAAACTTTTATAAAAGAGTATGGTTATTCATTGTTGGATAAACTCCCGGAATTATTTTGGGAAGGCAACTATTTTTCGGAGGCTAGATATAATTATTTTAACCATCTAGCTGAACGTTTTGCCTGTGCTTATGCGGACAACTTGAGCAGTCGCTGCATAGACATGGGAATAGCATTTACTGGACACCTCATGGAGGAACCTAAGCTTAGTTCTCAAACTTATTCGGTTGGAGATTGCATGCGATTATACAGGAGCTTTCATATCCCAGGAATAGATATCCTTAAGGGCAGACATGAATTTACTACGGCAAAACAAGCTCAGTCAAGTCTTAGGCAATACGGCAGAGAAGGGATGTTAAGCGAGCTTTATGGTGTATCAAGGTGGGATAGCGATTTTAAAAATTATAAACTTATCGGAGATTGGCAGGCGGCTTTGGGTGTAACTCTAAGAGTTCCGCATTTGAGTCTAATGTCCATGAAAGGTTTTGCGAAACGAGACTATCCTGCTTCTATTTTTTATCAATCTCCCTGGTATAAAAAGTTTAAGTATTTGGAGGACCATTTTGCAAGACTAAATACAGCCTTAACGAGGGGAAACGCGCTTACTGAAATAGCGGTAATTCATCCCATCGAAAGTAGTTGGCTATTATTTGGTAATTCCAAGACAAGAGTGAAATGCAGTAAATTCGATAGGAAATTTTCCCGGATTACCGAGATTCTTCTGCGAGGAGGATTGGATTTTGATTATATCTCAGAAGCAACCTTGCCTCAGCTAAACACTAAAGGAAATTATCCTCTAAAAGTTGGTGAAATGCAGTATAAAACGGTAATTGTTCCCAATTGTATTACTTTGCGTTCTTCAACGTTAAATAGACTTATAGATTTTCGTAATAACGGTGGTAAAGTGATTTTTGTGGGGGATATACCAAAGTATGTAGATGGTAAAATATCTAAGGGACCTATAGATCTTGCTGCAATATCTGAACGTATCCCCTTTCAAAAAAAGGATATTATTTCTTCTTTGGAGAAAAACCGACTTTTTGGTGTTTACGAAAAGGGTAAACATACAGACAACTTTGTTTGTCAGTTGAGGGAAGATGGGAATGGAAGATGGCTTTTCCTTGCAAACGCTAAAAAACAATATAATCAGGATAAATATTGCAAGAAAAGACAGAATTTAACTGTAAAGATAAAAGGAGAATGGAAGGGGACAATTTGGAACACTATTAATGGACAAATTTTAGGGGTAAAAACCAGGAGTGAAAACAGTTTTACTTTTTTAAATATCGATATGTATGAACACGATAGTCTTTTGCTTCGATTTGACAACCAAGAGGAAAAGGAATACGAGAATTTGCCAATTTTTCCAAAACCTATTCTTTCTAAAAAAGCTAATAATTACTCTCTTTCAGAGCCCAATGTACTGATTTTAGATAAGGCATACTATGCCCTTGATGGGGAGAATTATTCCCGTAAAAAACAGGAATTGTTATACCTTGATAACCTATGCAGAAAAAGATGTGGCCTCCCAAAAAGAACTGGAAGATCTGCGCAACCCTGGGTTTTAGAAAAAGCAAGTGCCCAGCATACTATTAAACTGAAGTTTTCTTTTAAAAGTAAAATCGAGATTAAGGATACATATTTAGCTCTTGAGGATGCCGAAATAGCTAAAATTTTTCTAAATGGAACTTTGGTAGAGTCCAATATTTGCGGGTGGTATGTTGATAAAGCGATAAATAAAGTACGCCTTCCTTTAATAAAAAAAGGTCTAAATGTTTTGGAAATATCTCTGCCTTTTGGCCTTAATACAAATATTGAATGGTGTTATCTTCTAGGGTCATTTGCTGTTTCTCTGGGGTTTTCTTCCGCTACCTTGAAGAGTCTTCCGCAATTATTGCAATATGGGGATATAGGCAAACAAGGGTTTCCTTTTTATGGGGGGGAATTATCATACAATCTTTCTTTTGAAGGTAATGGAAAACCAGTTTCTATTTCAGTCCCCAAATTTAAGGCAGCTCTACTAGAGGTAAAGACAAGTGAATCTCTAAACATTGCCTTTTCGCCATATACTGCGATAATTCCAAGTGAGAAGGGAGAAACTAAGTTAAATATTACTGCATTTATTTCCCGTCAGAATGCTTTTGGCCCAGTTCACTTGTTAAATGGAAAAAGGGCCTTTACCTCCCCATCTAGCTATTATCCTCCCCGGCGTTTAAGAACAAAAAGATATGTTCTTTCAAAAGCAGGTATTTTGTCTCCCCCGCAAATCAAACTACA
>JAQVQU010000150.1 GCA_028701415.1 Clostridia bacterium
CCTGGTTTAACTAAAGCAAGTATAATTAGACCAATCGAGATAATTATTGCCCCTAATATCTGGCTCTTTTTCTTGCCTATTTTTTGGCACATAAAGTTCCAGAAAGGAAGAAATGCGATGGCTAAAATCATAACTCCTGCCGCTATAGGAAGAAAGAGTTGGGGCAACTGAAGAAAGTAGTTTAGGTAATATATCATGCAAGTATTGATAGTTGCAAGGGCTGCAAAAGAAAAGAAGTAACATAGGCAAGCCTGTCTAAACGGAGCACATTTCCAAGAATCAAAAAGGTACTCTTTGATGGAGAATTTTTTCCTTTCGACCTCTATACCTGGTCTTTCTTTCATTCCGAAAACAGAGATAAGCGCAGATACAGTTACTAAAACCGCAAAAATACCTCCCACCCAAGCAAATCCACTAGTAGAAAAAGTTTGCACGTCTGATAGTCCAAAAAAGTCAGGGATAATAACGGCGATTAAAATAGCAAGTATTGATAACGACATTCTCCAGGACATCATGGAAGTCCTTTCATCATAGTTATCTGTAATATCATTTATAATCGCAAAATATGGAGTTGTATAGAGGGTATACATAACGATATACACCATGTATACAGCAAGAACAATTACTATCTTTGCTGCTTGAGGCAACAACCTCGCAAGCGAGGGCATAGTGAACAGCAATAAGAATGTAAGGCCTAGAGGAACTGCTGTTATCAGCATGAAAATCCTTCGTCTACCGAATTTATTAGTGGATCTATCACTTAAATACCCAGCTATTGGATCAGTTATTCCATCAAAGACAAACCCAATAAACAATATTGCACCTGCCCAACCTGGGCTAATGCCCACAAAGTCAGTCATATAAATCAAGAAGAAGAAGCTTATTAAAGTGGTAAGATATCCACCTGGGAATTCTCCCATAGCATAAAAGAATTTTGTTCTGTTCTTTACCTTACCAGAATTCATGCCCACTTTCGCTAAATTATTATCTTCCATTCTCTCCTCCTCGCAAGCACGTACAGAAGCGTGTTCACCTCTTTAGTTTACACCTCAACAAATCAAATATCTAGACTTAGGTAAAAAACTGTTTTCAGCACACGGAAAAATTATCTTTTTTAAAAAAGTAATAGTCCTCCGATATTTTCTAAATTCCATGGGTTAAATTCAAACATTCTGCATTTTGAGGCATTTGAGGCGATTAACATTCTGCATTTTGAGGCATTTCGGAGTATAAACATTTTGCATTTTGAGGCATTTTTGGCGATTAACATTCTGCATTTTGAGGATTTATTATTGAATATAAAACTGATTAATGCTATAATTTATCAAAGATAACGTATTAAAAAGGAGAAATTTCCATCATGATTCTTAAAAGAAAGGCTTATGATAAGCTCATAGAATGGAAGAATAAAAGCAAAGGGTCTACAGCCATTCTTATAGATGGCGCACGTCGAGTAGGGAAAAGCTTTCTTGCCGAAGAATTTGGAAAGAATGAATACAAGAGCCATATTACAATAAATTTTTCTAGAATCACTTCCTCAATAAAGGATATATTTGAGAACGATTCCATGGATCTTGATTTGTTTTTTGCTGAGCTCTCAGCGCAGTATTCGACAATACTTTTCGAGCGCAATTCCCTTTTTATTTTCGACGAGGTACAGCTTTATCCAAAAGCTAGAGAACTGATAAAGTTTCTTGTTGAAGATGGAAGATACGATTTTATTGAAACCGGCTCTTTAATATCGATTAAACAAAATGTCCAAGACATAGTGATCCCTTCCGAGGAGGAGCACTTTACTCTCAATCCCCTTGATTTCGAAGAATTCCTCTGGGCGATGGGAGATTACGCTTCCGTGCCATACATGAAAATGTGTTTCCAGGAGAAAAAACCTTTAGGAGCAGCAATACATAGGAAAATTATGAACCAATTCCGACAATATATGCTTGTAGGAGGCATGCCTCAGGCAGTGGCAACATATATTGATACAAAGGATTTTGAGTCGGTTGATCGAGTAAAAAGGAATATTTTGCTCTTATACCGTCAAGATATAATAAAGTATGCAAAAGGATATGAGAATAAGGTATTATCCATATTTAATGAAATACCTGGTCAATTATCTAAGAAGGAAAAAAAGTTCTCTCTCTCTTCTCTAGGAAAATCTTCTAAAATGCGCACATACGAAGATTCTTTTATGTGGTTGAACGAGGGGATGGTTATAAACCCATGCTACAACTCAACCGACCCTAACGTTGGTCTAAATATGTCCCTTGACAGTACAAAAATGAAGTGCTACATGGCTGATACTGGGCTACTAATTACCCACACATTTGAGGATAATTCATATATAGACAACCAACTATATAAAGCAGTTCTATTAAACAAACTTGGTATTAATGAAGGGATGCTTTTAGAAAATATTGTATCTCAAACTCTAGTCTCTTCAGGTCACAGACTTTTCTTCTACTCAAGAACAGATGGGGCTAACCGGGAGAATCATATGGAAATAGATTTTTTAATATCAAATGGAAAGAAAATTTGCCCAGTTGAAGTTAAATCATCCTCTTACTTAGCCCATTCCTCTCTTGATAAGTTCTTAAAAAAATTTAAAGGTAGATATGGTCAGCCCTATGTGATTTACACAAAAGACTTAATGGAAAAAGAAGGAATTATTTATCTTCCAGCCTACATGTCTATGTTCCTTTAATTGTAGAAAAGCTTTGCAATTATGGATAAATGGTTGATTCAGCGGTATTTGACATATTAAGTATATTTTTAAAAAATATAATTTGAATTTGAGAGATTAGAAAAAACGAAACTCATAA
>JAQVQU010000045.1 GCA_028701415.1 Clostridia bacterium
CTTCAGGTGGATGTATTCCTTCCCAACATTTAGATATTCCAATAGATTATGAAAATCTTGCAAAAATCGGTTCGATAATGGGATCGGGCGGACTTATTGTAATGGATGAGGACAATTGCATGGTAGATATTGCAAAGTTCTTCTTACAATTTACTCAGGATGAGAGTTGTGGAAAATGTGTTCCTTGCCGAATTGGTACTAAAAGATTATTAGAATATTTGGTTAGAATTACTTCTGGACAAGGCAAACCCAGTGATATAGCCGAAATGGAAAAGCTATGCGAATACATAAAAGACAATTCCCTATGTGGACTGGGACAAACTGCTCCTAATCCGGTTTTGTCAACGATTAGATATTTCCGCGATGAGTATGATGCACACGTTGATGATAAAAAATGCCCAGCTGGAGTTTGTAAAGCGCTAATGTCCTATTATATTACTGACAAGTGTATAGGATGTACTGCTTGTGCAAGAAAGTGTCCTGTTCAAGCAATTAGCGGAAAAGTAAAAGAATTGCATACCATTGATCAGACCAAATGTACAAAATGTGGAGTCTGTATGGCAACATGCAAATTTAACTCGATCATTAAGAAGTAGTCGGAGGATATAACAATGGAAGATGTTGTAAAAATGGTTAATCTCAAAATTAACGGAAAAGATATAAGGGTTCCCGAAGGTAGTACAATCCTTGAGGCTGCAAGACAGGCAGGGATAAGAATACCTACACTTTGTTTCTTAAAGGATATTAATAGAATCGGTGCTTGCCGTGTTTGTGTTGCGGAAGTTAAGGGTGCAAGAAGTTTAGTTGCCTCCTGCGTTTTTCCCGTGAGCGAAGGAATGGAAGTAACAACAAATAGTAAGAGAGTCCTTGAAAGCAGAAAGACCACAGTTGAGCTACTCCTTTCTGATCACCATCAAGATTGTCTTTCATGCGTGAGGAACAGAAACTGCGAACTACAAACACTAGCAGATGAGATGGGATGTGACTCACATAAGTACGAAGGAGAAAAGAATCAACATGATTTAGATTTTTCTACTCCATACCTAGTAAGGGATAACAACAAGTGTGTTCTTTGTCGTCGTTGTGTTGCTGCTTGTAAACAGTACCAGTCAGTTGCGGTAATTGGACCGAATGCAAGAGGATTCAATACCCATATAGGTAGTGCATTTAGTAAGAGCTTAATTAATGTGCCTTGTGTTGGTTGTGGACAATGTATAAATGTATGTCCTACTGGTGCTCTTCATGAAAGAGAAGAGATTGATTCAGTTATTGCGGCTCTAAATGATCCTAATAAGTTTGTAATCGTAGCCACTGCTCCCTCAGTTCGTATAGGTCTTGGCGAAGAATTTGGAATGCCAATTGGAACTAATGTTGAAGGGAAGATGGTAGCTGCTTTAAAAGAAATTGGGTTTGACAGGGTATTTGATGTTAATGCAACGGCAGATCTTACAATCCTTGAGGAAGGAACCGAGTTACTTAGTCGAATAAACGGAGGTGGAGCACTACCACTATTTACTAGTTGTTCTCCAGCTTGGATTAAATACGTGGAGCATTACTATCCGGAGTTTATTCCGAATTTGTCTTCATGCAAATCTCCCCAACAGATGTTTGGTGCTGTTTGTAAGACTTATTTTGCTGAAAAGATGGGGCTTGATCCGAAAAATATGGTCACTGTTAGCATTATGCCATGTACTGCCAAAAAATTCGAGAAATCCAGACCAGATCAAAGTGCTGCCGGGAACGGTATCCCTGATATAGATTATTCTCTTACAACTAGAGAACTTGCTAAGATGATTAAGAAGTATGGAATTATGTTCGAAAATCTTGAAGACGCTGAATTTGATTGTCCTTTAGGGATAGCTTCGGGAGCAGGGCTTATTTTTGGAGCGACTGGTGGAGTTATGGAAGCAGCTCTTCGTACTGTTTATGAAATACTCGAACAAAAGGAACTTAAAAATTTAGATTTCATGGATGTTCGTGGAACAAAAGGAATTAAAGAAGCGACGGTTCCTCTTCATGTAAACGGTCAACTAGTAGATGTGAAGGTTGCTGTTGCAAGCGGACTTGCCAACGCTAAGAAAATTATGGATATGATGAGAGCAGGGACTGCAAACTATCATTTTGTAGAGATAATGAGTTGCCCAGGTGGCTGCGTAAACGGTGGAGGACAGCCTATTAAGACTGCTGAAATCAGAAATAACTATGATGTACCCGCAATTAGAGCAGGTAGCATATATAATATGGATAAAAATATGTCTCTTAGAAAGAGCCATATGAATCCTGTTGTAAATGAACTATATAAAGAGTATTTCGGAGAACCGAATAGTCATAAAGCCCATCATGTTCTACATACTAAGTATGCTAAGAGGAATAAGTATTAATTTAATATATCGGATAAGTTGTAATGTCGTATAATAACAGGAAATTCAAAGGCAATAAAAAAAAGGTAGAAGATAAATACTTCCCCCCATATAGCCAAGAAATCTTGTCAAAATCAATAGACACTTTAACCCTACCCGAAGAAGTTTTAGAGAAGCTTAAGGCAGCGAAAATCGATACGATTTTCGCTGTTCTCAAGTTAGACCAAAAGGCTCTATTGCATGTTAATAGGTTTAACAAGAAAAACTTGTTTATCCTTGAAAAACAATTAAAATCTAATGGATTGGCCCTCAAACCCCTCCAAGATATAAACGATTCAGCGAAACCATCTTTTTTACAGAACCCAGATAAAACAAAACAAAATCCAACAAATCAAAAAAATGGAAGAAATTTATTCAATCTTAATTCTAAACAAAAAGATAGAAATAATAATGAGAAAATTCTAACTGAAGCTCAGGAAAGAGAAGAAAAACAAAAAAATAGACCCAAGCAAAAACCTATTGAAGAAGTAAAAGATATATACTTAAAAATTAATAAAAACGGAAAGTGGGGATTCGAAGATAGAGATGGAAATGAGGTAATTTCCCCTGAATACGAAGAGGCATATAATTTCAAGGAAGAACTTTGTTGTGTAATGAAGGATGAAAAATATGGTTTTATAGATAGAAAAGGGGGGATAATAATACCCTTTGAATACGATCTCGCTTCCTCGTTTAGTGAGGGATATGCATGTGTTTTCATTGGAAACAAATGCGGATATATTGACAAGGAAAATAACCGTATTACACCATTTATATATGATGCAGGAACTGCCGTAGAAAATAATGAAAGTCGGGTAAAAAAGGATGATAAGTGGGGAGAGTTGCATATAGATTCACCGGATGAAATAAGGTGGATTATTTGATTATATTGTACCTTAACTAACAATATTTGATACCCAAACAAACTTTTATAATATTTTTTCTTCTCCTATCCTTACTTTTTTTTCGCTTAATTACCTTTTATAACCAAGATAAGTTTCTCCATTTTTAGATATATTTTGGAGAATCATTAAGGGATTATAGGATGTAATTTTACCCTTTTTCCGGTGCTATATATGGCATTAAAAGACATTAATTTATTTGCAATGAAAATAATATTGTGATAGAATAAGCAAGTATCTAAAAGGATAGCTATTAAGGAGATAAAAATGGCAAATATTAAGTCACAGAAAAAACGTATATTGACTAATGCAAAATCAAAGGAAATAAACACAGCACGTCGCACTAGAGTTAAGAATTTGACAAAGGAATACATGGCTCTTATTGACACAAAAGATCTAGCTGGTGCTGAAGCGAAACTTCCCGAGCTAGTTTCCGAACTGATGAGTAGTGATATTATGCATAAAAAGTCTTCAAGCAGAAAAATCGCATATGCTTCAAGACTTTTGGATGAACTCAAAAAGCAAGGCTAAAAAGTTTATACCCCGGTATTACTGGGTGTGGCGCAGCTTGGTAGCGCGCTTGAATGGGGTTCAAGAGGTCGGAAGTTCAAATCTTCTCACCCAGACCATGATTAGCGACTTATGGGTCGCTATTTTCATGCCAAAATTGATATGCAATATATTTTTTTAATCACTTTTTAATAAAATATTACAATATTTTGGGTTTTCCTTTGCTAGAAAATTATACCTTGAAAAATTATTGTCTCTATAGTATGATAGTAATATTGTGTATATACTTAAGGAGAGATTTTTATGGCAAATTACAGCAAAGAAAATATCAGAAACATTGCTTTGATCGGTCACAGCGGGGAAGGTAAAACATCCCTTTTGGAGGCCATTTTATTTAAAACAAAAGTCACAACAAGACTTGGAAAAGTTGATGACGGCACTTCAATTTCAGATTATGACCCCGAAGAAATAGCTAGAAAAATGTCAATCGGTCTATCTCTTGCTTTTACTGAGTATAAGGGATGCAAAATTAATATCCTCGATGTGCCTGGATTTTTTGACTTCGAGGGAGAAATGGTTTCCGCCCTAGCTGTAGCAGATGCGGCAATATTGGTGACAGGTGCTGCAGGTAATGTTCCTGTTGGTGCAGAGATGGCCTTGGAAAAATGCGCAGAAAAGAATATTCCCGTATTAATTTGGGTAAATGGAATTAATAAAGAAAATGCAAATTATGATCTTTCAGTGAAAGCATATAAGGAAAAGTACGGAAATAAAATCGCGGTAATAGAATTGCCGTTAATGGAAGGAAACACAATGAAAGGATATTTAGATGTTCTTTCTGGAAAAGCCTTTGATTCTTCGGATAACGAGATTACTATTCCTGAAGAAATGAAGGATAGACTTCAACAAGAAGATAGTGCGATTATTGAGGTTGCAGCCGAGTCTAGTGAAGAGCTTCTAGAGAAGTTTTTTGGTGGAGAAGAGCTAACAGGTGAAGAAAAGAAATCAGGGTTGAGAACAAGATTTGTTTCGGGTGAGTTAATGCCCATTATGGGCGGAGTAGCCATTGGAAGCGATTATTGCATCTCATCTCTACTAGATAGAATAGTAGAACTTTGTCCAAACGCCGGAGAATCTAAACCATTTAAATATACTGCTTCTGATGGAACTGCCTCAGAAATTAAGGTGTCAGAAAATGGTAGTTTTGCTGGGTTAATATTTAAAACTACTGTGGACCCATTCGTTGGCAAATTACTGATGGTAAAAATAGTTCGCGGAAAAGTTGCTATGGGAGATTTGGTATTCAATTCTAATACTGAGGAAAATGAAAAAATTTCTGCGATATATAATCTTAGAGGAAAAAAACAAGAAAACACTGATAGTTTAAGCGCAGGAGACATTGGAGCATTTGCAAAGCTTAATTACACATCCACCGGAAATACACTTTGTGCAAGTGCCGAAAAAATTAAATTTGATCCGATAGATTTTCCGAGCCCAGTTATTTCTTTTGCAGTTTCTGCAGCTGAGAAAGGAGCAGAGGATAAGGTTATCGCAGGGTTTAATAAACTTATGGATGAAGACAGTACCTTCAAAATTGAGAAGAATATTGAAACAAACGAAATGGTTATTTCGGGTATTGGCGAAATGCAGTTGGATGTTCTTTCTAAGAAAGTTAAAAATAAATATAATGTTTCGGCAATTCTTAAAGAGCCAAGAATTGCATATAGAGAAACTATTAAAAAGACTGTGGAAGCTGAAGGGAAACATAAAAAGCAATCAGGTGGTGCTGGTCAGTTCGGTCAATGTAGTGTTAGATTTGAGCCCGGAGCCGCTGATGGGTTGTTCGAATTCGTCGATGCAGTTGTCGGTGGAGCAATCCCTCGTCAATTTATTCCCGCAGTTGAAAAAGGTTTGAGGGAAGCCATTAAACAAGGTATTCTTGCTGACTATCCAATGTATAACTTAAAGGCTACAGTTTTCGACGGAAAATCACATCCCGTTGATAGCAAGGAAGTCGCATATATAATGGCTGCAAAGTATGCATATCAAGAAGGTTGTGCAAAAGCTAACCCAGTATTCCTAGAGCCGATATATAACATTAAAGTAATAGTCCCTGATTCTTTTATGGGCGATATAATGGGTGATATGAATAAGAGAAGGGGTAGAATACTCGGGACAGACGTTTTGGAAGGAAAAGCAGTTGTTGAGGCTGAGGTTCCTCAATCAGAAATTGGTAGATATGCAACAGATTTAAGGTCAATGACTCAAGGAAGAGGTAGATTCCAAATGACTTTAGCTAGGTACGAAGAAGTTCCAGCCCTTCAAACACAGAAAATAATTGAAGATTATAAGAAGAGAATTGCTGAGAACGCATAAATATTTAAAATAGCTCAAAAGATTATTTAACAAAAAAAGCGCTGAATTCAGCGCTTTTCTATTATATTGAGACATGAGAAATTTAGATTCGATTTACTCCTGTTGCGATTGCTGCTTTTGATACTGCTTCAGCAACAGCTTTGCCAACCCTCTTGTCAAATGCTCTTGGTATAATGTAATCGGGAGATAACTCATTCTCTGTTACTATAGAAGCAATGGCTTTAGCCGCGGCGATTTTCATCTCTTCGTTAATATCGCTTGCTCTTACATCCAATGTTCCTCTGAAAATGCCAGGGAAAGCTAAGACATTATTTATTTGATTTGGGAAATCACTTCTCCCTGTTCCTACAACTTTTGCTCCAGCTTCTAAGGCTAGTTCAGGCATAATCTCAGGAGTGGGGTTAGCCATAGCGAGAACAATAGCATCTCTGTTCATTGATTTAATCATATCTTGAGAGACAATGCCTGGGGCGCTTACTCCGATAAATATATCGGTTCCTTTCATTGCATCGACCAAGCCCCCTGAGCGGTTTTCTTTGTTAGTAAATTCAGATAATTCTTTTTTAGAAAAATCAAGATTTTCTCTGTTTTTATTAATAATTCCTTTTCTGTCCAGCATAAATATGTCTTTTACGCCTGTACTAAACAGCAGTTTTGCTATTGCAACGCCAGCTGCTCCAGAGCCATTAATTACTACTTTACAATCAGAGAGTTTCTTGTTTACTATTTTTGTGCCGTTAAATAAAGCAGCTAAAGACACAACTGCTGTCCCATGTTGATCATCGTGGAATATAGGAATATCGGTGCAAGCCTTAAGTTTTCTTTCGATCTCAAAACAGCGGGGTGCCGCAATGTCTTCAAGGTTAATTCCGCCAAAGGATCCTGCTAGTAAAGCTACTGTTTTAACAATTTCATCTGGATCCTTTGATCTTATACATAACGGGAATGCATCGACATCTCCAAAAGCTTTAAATAATACACATTTTCCTTCCATAACAGGCATACCTGCCTCTGGCCCTATGTCACCAAGTCCCAATACTGCAGTTCCATCTGTTACTACGGCAACTAGGTTCCATCTTCTTGTTAGTTCATATGATTTATCTATATCCTTTTGTATTTCCAAACAAGGTTGTGCGACTCCAGGGGTATATGCTAAGCTTAGTTCCTCTTTTGTGGTAACTGCTGCTCTTGGAACCACTTCCAATTTTCCTTTCCACTTATAGTGGAGTTTCAATGACTCTTGTGCGTAATCCATATAAATTCTCCTTATTTGTATTCTATTTCTCCCAAGGGAAAACGTAATTATTTAAATTTAGCTTATTCCTTATTTCAACTAATTCCTTCTGGACTGCTTCATTAATTGGGACGCCTTTTTCTTTTCTTTCCTGCCATATATCCCATTCTTTTTCTCCAGCAGTGTAAATTCTTTTCTCTCCAGGGGCTTTTTCTGAGGAGCGAAGATCTCTCAAGATGTCTCCTGTAGTCTTTCTAAACTCATCTGAACCCATAAAAGCTTCTGTGTCTATAGCAATAAAGAAATGTCCTAAATGATAGGGGACTTTTTTCCCACCTTCTCCTATTCCACTTAGCGCACGGAGGAAATTACCTTGTTGAAGTGCTGCTGAAAGGACTTCTACAACTGTAGCGTATCCGTATCCCTTATAACCACCAAGTTCTTCTCCAATTCCACCTAAAGGCGCGAGAGCCGCTTCCCCAGTATTTAAATCAACTAAAATTTGCTTGGAATCTGTTTTTGGGTTTCCATCCCTTCCAATAACCATTCCTGATGGGGTATCTTTTCCAATTCTTGCAAAATACTCTATTTTCCCTCTTTGGGTAATTGAAGTTGCGCAATCCAAAACAAAAGGGAAGGGTTCATCTGTTGGGAGCCCAACAGTTAGTGGATTGGTCCCAAGCATGTTTTCTACTCCGAAAGTTGGGGCTATTGAAGGCCTAGCATTTGTCCCTGTAATTCCAATCATTCCTTCTTGTGTACACATAGTTACATAGTATCCAGCAATTCCATAGTGGCAACTATTTCTAACTGCTACCATACCCATTCCATATTCCTTGGCTTTTTCAATCGCCATTTTCATAGCCTTGTATCCAATAACCTGGCCCATGCCATCGTGACCATCTATAACAGCGGTAGTTCTTGTTTCACGAATTACTTCGAAATTTGTAACTGGGTTTTGAATGCCCGCTGCGATTCTATCCATATATATGGGTTTAAAACGATTTACCCCATGGCTTTCTATTCCCCTTCTGTCCGATTCTAAAAGAACATCAGTGCATATTTCAGCATCTTCTCTGGGTATTCCGACCCCCACAAAGGCATCGGTAACAAAGTTTGTAATAGTTTTCCAATCAACTGTAATTTTGGGCATAAAGAACCTCCATCAGGTAAAAATTATCAACATAAATATTACCACAAAAAAGGCGACATAGTCAAGGCAAAGACCTACCGTGTAATGGGTATAAAGTGGAGAAAATAACTACATATAAATAATAATTAATAAGGAGTTATTAAAGATATTTTTGTATAGAAGTAGTAGGATTTTTCAGTTTCTTCTCATTGCTAGGATTTTTAAGGAAGAAAAGAGGAATATGAGATAGTCTGTCCTAAAAAAATGTGATTGCTTGAGATTTCTTTAGAGGAATAAATATATGTACTAAAGTCTCCAGATTCTTTTATTGTAATTACTCTTCCATACATATCAGAAGTTAAGTCATCGTATGATTCACCCGAAGCCTGTGGAGTAATACCCATCATAATTATATGGTTATCTCTTTCCTCGAAAAGAGTAAGACTAGTATAATGATTGTGTCCAAAGAAAATTCCTTTCACATCTTTATTAATGAAACATTCATCATAGATGTTTGATCTAATTGAAGAGTTACTAATTCCTCCATATAATCCGTAGATTGTATATGAGTAGGATTCAAAAATTTCTGCCATCTCAATAAAAGGAATATGAGTAAATAGAAGAGAAGGGATTATTTGTCCATTTTCCTCTTGTAGGCGAGCCACTTCTGAACAATACCAACTAGTTTGCTCTGGAGTAATTGCTAGATAGTCTCTTGGACCGTTTCCCGGCTGGTAATATGAGCCACTATCGAGAACAAAGATATTAAAGTTAACTCTGCCGTTTGAAAAAATAGGGATGGAATAATTTGCTACTCTATTTGCTTGGCCTTGAATATTTATTTCTTGTCTAAATGATTTGTGAATGGAAGATTCAGTCTCTTCTCCAATAAAATAATTATATGAGGATATTGAAGAAAGGAAAGCTTCTTTGGTTACGGCACTTTCAGTGTCGTGGTTTCCAAAAGTTAATGTCCAGAGCTGTTCTTTTTCCTCAAAATAATCAGCGATGTATCTAAGAGTGGTGATTGAAACATTGCCAAGAAAATCCCATAAAAAACTCAATGGAAATATATTGTCTCCAGTGAGAATAACTAAGTCCGGGTGGACATCATACAGGACTTGGTCAAAAAACATAGTAAGCCTTGGCTTAAGAGAGTCTTGTGGGACAATTCCCTTGTCCGTTTCTTTCCCAGCCCACTCGTGAAAATCAGTAAGCTGGAGAATAGTAAAAGAACCATTTGAAAAATCAAGTTTTTGTAAAGGTTTTTCCACAAAACTTCTTTCCAAATTTTGAGATATGATTCCTGTTCCGATTATTGAGATTGAGATAGCAGCTAGTAGAAGTACCCCAACAATTGTTAATTTACTCATTATAATATTATATCATATAAGATAGCTAAATCAGCATGGGACAAGGTGTAATAATAACGATAAAAGGGCCTTTGTTGAGGAGGCCCTTTTAAAAAACAATAAGATTTTTTTAGTTTATGGCATAAATCCGCGAAGTTTAGAAGATGCAGAGAGTCTCTTTAAAGCCAGTCCGTAAGCCGCTAGTCTATAGTTAATCCCATACTTATTTCCGATAGCTAGAACTTCCTTTAATGCAGCCTTCATATATAGCTCTATTGTTTGATTGACACGTTCTTCATCCCAAACAGTAACGTCTACATTTTGAACCCATTCACAATAAGAAGCAATAACACCGCCCGAGTTACATAGAATATCTGGTAGAACTGGAATCTTTCTTTGCGCTAAAAGCTTATCGGCCGCAACAGTGGTGGGTCCGTTAGCAGCTTCAATAATTACATTTGCTTTGAGCTCGGGGACGATTTCTTCAGTAATTTGGTTTTCTAGAGCAGCAGGGATTAGAAATGTACATTTTGTAGTTAAAAGTGTACGATTATCAATGTGCTCAACATTATCCGCCTTGTAATCAATTAGCAGTTTTTTCTGTTTTACAAAACCTAAAATCTCATGGATGTTCAGTCCACTCATATTCCTTATCCCGCCGCTTATATCACTAACCGCTACAATTTTACATCCCAAATTATACAGCATTTCCGCGGATACTCCACCGACATTTCCCATTCCCTGTATTACAACTGAAACATTTTTGGGGTCCATTGCATACATTGCCATATATTCTTTTGCCATAAGAGTTACCCCATAACCGGTTGCAGCAGTTCTTCCAAGAGATCCACCGTTTTCGATATCTTTTCCGGTTACAACTCCAAATATGGCGTTTCCTTGGAAAGCGGAGTAAGTATCCATTATCCAGTTCATGACCTTTGAATTAGTTCCCATATCGGGAGCGGGGACATCTCTATCTGGACCAATCATCGGAAGAATAGCTATTGTATATTTTCGGGTAAGCCTTTCCAACTCTCCCTCGGATAGCTTTGTGGGATCAACACATACACCACCCTTAGCTCCTCCATAAGGTATATTGGAAACTGCACATTTGACAGTCATCCAAGCGGCTAAGGCTTTTACCTCGTTAATTTCAACATTTGGGCTATATCGAATACCCCCTTTTGCAGGGCCTCTCAGGGTGCTATGTTGTATTCTATAACCATCAAAATACTTAACGGAACCATTATCCATTTTTACAGGAATAGCTACTTTCAGCTCCCTTTCAGGGTATTTTAATACCGCATAATCTTTCTCTACCATGCCTATAGCTTTGGCTGCCTGGTCAAGAGTTGCTATAAAGTTATCA
The DNA here is from genome assembly GCA_028701415.1 of Clostridia bacterium. Lineage (GTDB taxonomy): Bacteria > Bacillota > Clostridia > Christensenellales > DTU072 > MWEH01. The sequence continues at coordinate 11,275 of JAQVQU010000045.1, forward strand.
TATGGATTGTAACTCATTTTTTTCCTCCTAAGAATCACACT
>JAQVQU010000046.1:0-4147 GCA_028701415.1 Clostridia bacterium
AGATACGCCTGTCAACCTAGCGTAAAGTTCGTAACTTTGAGGTACTGGCTCTCCAGGCATAATAGCGGGAGTTCTCCCCACGCTGTCATAAACGACAAACACCGAAGGATTAAGAATTGTTTCAACGTTAATAAATCTCTTAACTATCATATCCAAGCCACTTATGAAAGGAGTCAAAGGTTTTCCTTCCGAGTCTACCATAATAATCTGGTCAACTCTAAGTCTAGGGTCTTCGCAGTGTATTTTTTCAATATTGGGCTTGAATATTGCACCCATAGCAAGTATTCCCACGCTAACATACTTTTTCCCATTATAGGTGTAATATAATCTAGATAGTTCGGGCACCTTGAAGTAGTCTGCAAATGCTGAATTGAGCATTTTTCTCATAGTGCCCCCTGTCTGTTCGTCCATACCAAAACTGTCTGATAAAGCCCTAACTATAATCTTCGAGAACATGTTAGTGAAGGAATCTGGAGAATGCCAATTGTATGCGTCCATAAACCCTTCAATGTATAATTCAGGCATATAATTATATTCCAAATCTTCGGGGTTTAAGCCAGAGTTATATAAAAAACATACAGCAGGGCCATCAGAATGCTTAAATACATTGTTTCTTATTGTCATTGTAGGTTTCAAGCCTCTTCCGTAAAAATCATTATCTTTTTCATTAACCCATTCAGAATATAGAGAATATGTTGAATTATCCCCTAAAATACATCCCTCGACTAAAACTCTTCGGCCTTGTTTTACCGCAATCCCGTATTCTCCATTTTTTGCTTGTACATACTTAAATGAAATCAAGGCATCTGCCCGGAAATCAAAAATGAATACTCCTGCCCCTCTGTAGTAACTTTCTTCGAAAGAGGGTGCATTTAAAAAGCTTATTTCTTCAAAGGTTATCTCCCTCTCAACAAATCTTCTGTCCTGTAATTGTTTTCCATCAGGAATTCTAAGACCGCTTCCAGACCAGTTATATGGGTCTCGGAATATATTTATTGCCCCAATAAACAGATAGTTAAAATCTTCATCAGAAACACCGCAAGAATTGTATGTGAACCCATTACCATAAAAAGATACCCCTGTATTGTAATTAACTGGTTCGGTGGCAAAAATATCGCTCTGCATACAAATGTTGTATTCCTCATCAAAGTTCAAAAACATTATTTCCTCAAAATTATCTACATTAACGTAATGGGGGTCTTGCATAATATTGAATGTAAATGAGCTTTTTATGTAATCATACTTTCGACCATTTACCTCCAAAAACGCGGTTATATTTATTGATTTGCCAATACTTTCATCTGTAAAATTTAATACTACATCCTGGGTGCCTTCCTCCCGGACTATCTCAATCCCTTCTGAATCTGAACTTTCCCATATAACATCGAAGGTATTTCTCTTATCAATTAGCCCAAATTCAAAGGTATTAATAATCTCATTATTTTCATTCAACCATTTGTTACCCCATTTTCTTGTCAACTGTATCCCGAGTTTTGAGTGTTCAGTGCCATAAGTGATGGAAAAAGCAGGAACTTTCTCCCTTACTGTAATCTCCATCTCCTTTCTTTTTCCCTTATATTCGGCAAAAATCACCACTTGCCCAGCTTTAAGGGGGATCATTACCCCGTTTAATAAATCGATTTTCACTACACTTGAGTCAGAAGAGAAAAACTCAACATCCTCTATAATTTTTCCGGATAGAGACTCTTTAATGTTGAGAAAATATGGACCGTTATTCGTATATATCCTTTCGAATGTGTCTACAAAATCCCAGTCATTTTTGTTTGCCTGGGTTAACTTTATGTAAGAATTCCTTTCTTCAAGCGTTTCTGGGTTTGTGTAATTGACTTTATACAGTAAGGGGGAAACTAGGGATACAACGCTATTTACGGGATCAAGAACTAGGTTCTCTTCCACCCATTTAGCACTCGCTTCTTCTTCTTCAACAAAAGCGCTTCTTCCCCTAACAATAGCGCTCGAAGTATCCACAATAACATCAAATACAGAATAATTCATGTTTCTGTCCCTTGCAGACACTCTTACTTGAGATATACCTCTCTTTTGAATAGATAGGTAGCCATTGGGGGTAACTCGCACCGAATCTCCATCAACGACCCTCCAATACATCTGGCTTTCTTTAAGAGCATCTATTGGGTAAATATCAGCATATAATGTTGTATTTTCCGAAATTTCTAAGACCCCTTCTTCCTGAACTTCAAAAATCTGTTCATCCGCTTCAAGACCGCTTAGTCCATATGAAGGAGCAACAGCATAAACACAAATTCTTTCTATAGACTCTGACTTAATGTTGAAGGTTACAGCCCTTCTTACATTAACGTTTGCTTTGGCGCTAATTATTACTGTCGCAATTCCTATTCTTATCGGAATAACTCTATATTTGTTTGTCCCAGGAATTAATTCAAGTTTTACTTCTCCCGAATTATTTTCATCAAATTCCAACTCATTAATTCCATCTTCTTTGGTCATAAAGGGGAGAATATCTACCATAATAAATTCATTTTGAGTTTTCACGTCTAAGTTAATGATTGAATCCCTCTCTACAACTTCGTTGAAAGAGTCTCTTATCATGATATCTGTTGGGTTGTCTGGGGTTGCCATTGAGAGAATGTTGCTCGTCGCAGATAGAGCAAACACAACAATAATAGGAATAAAAAATATTACAATTATTAGAAATTTTTTCATAAGTCCGCCATTAGCGAATATCCTTTGGTCACACCTGAACTAGAAAGAGTTTCTTCTAAGTTAGTTTCAAAAATTCAATGCTTTCATATCCCCCTAGTCTTAATCAGAAAGAATGGATATAGTTAATCATACAAATTTACAGATTGACCCGTTAGTCTAGCATAAAGCTCGTAATCTTGAGGCACAGGGTCCCCCGGCTTAACTGCTGGTTCTTTTCCTCCCTGAAAATCATAACAAACCAAAGCGCTTGAATAAGTCACTTTATCTAAATCCATAAAGCTCTTAAGTAAAGTTTTGAGTGCGCTCACCGTTGAAGACAGAGGAACGCCATTTTCATCCTCCATTGGAACTTCCAAAACTGTAAGTCTTGGATCATTGCAAAATATTTGTTCTACTTCAGGTCGGAAAATAGCACCAAGGGCCATCATACCCACACTCACGTATTTTTTATTATCCTTCCAGTAATAAATATTATCTAAAGCAGGGTTGCCAAAATAATCTTTAAAAGCTTGTACCATCATTCTGTCAATTATATTGACTGCTTCTTGAGTGGCAGATGTATATGTTAACAAGCTTTGAACTACTATTTTTGAGAACATTCTCTCAAAAGAATCTTGAGTATGCCAATTGTATATATCCAAAAATCCTTCAACCATTACATCTGGCATGTAACCCATAGCTAGGGATTCTGCTTTAATTGAGTTACCATAAGAAAAAGCCACACCCGGTCCATCAGAATGCTTAATAACATTGTTTTTAAATGATAATTTTGCCCTCTCATTCCCAAAAACACTATGCGGAAATTCGGGATAAACTGCAAATACCGAATAAGTGTTGTTATCTCCAAGTATACATCCCTCAAAAGAAGCATCTTTTGCCCAAACAACTTCAATCCCTCTTTCAGCGTTCTTAACTTGCATATATTTAAACGAAATTTTACCCTTCCATGGGGCAATTATCACAAAACAACCTCCCCTATTTGGAGAATCTTCTATTGAAACGGCATTACGCATTCTCAATTCCTCAAAAGTCAGGTCCTTTTCCACATTTTGTGTATCAGTATAAGTTTTTCCCTCAACTTGAGAGATTCCATACCTACCCCACTGATAAGATTCCCTGAAAATGCTAATTGCGCCCCCTCCCAAAGGAATACTTGATATTTGAGAGCCATCAAATAAAAACCCATTTCCAAAAATAGAAATTCCCACGTTCATGCTCAGTATTTGGGTCGCAATAATATCGCTTTGCAAGCAAGCATTATATGTCTCATCAAAAGCCAGTTCTTGCATTTCAGAAAAATCATATACGTTTACGTAATCGGGGGTTTCCATCATTTTAAATTCAAATGATTTTCTTAGTCCTGGAACCTTTCTGTTGTTTACAACCAAATCAGCACTAATAACAGATGATAATCCTGCCCCCTCCTCACTAAACGTAAGAATTA
>JAQVQU010000046.1:4247-8063 GCA_028701415.1 Clostridia bacterium
TTTTCTCCAATTAGTATAGTTGATGAATTTTCCGGGTCAAGAGCGAAGTTCTCATTCACATATTCATTTGACCTAAGCCCTTCCTCAACATATCCGACCTTCTGTTTTACAACGGCCTGTGTTGTATCCACGATTATATCTTTGGTTATGAGATTCGCATTTCTATCCTTTGCCATAACTCTTATTACAGATAAGCCTTTTTCTTTAATAGTGAGATAACCGTTAGGGGTTATATCTACAGCAGTACCATTGGATACCTTCCAAGTAACCATATTATTAGACAGTGCTTCAATGGGAAAAATATCAAAATACAGCTGTTGACTATGGTCCACCACGTAGTTATCACTCTCTTGTATATCTGAGCCGTAAGAGTTATATATTGTCAAGCTTTCAATTGAATCAGAAGTAACATTAAAAGTAACAGCCCGCCTGACATTAACATTTGCAATTGCAGACAATATTATCTTAACAATTCCTACTTTCTTAGGAATTACGAAATATTTGTTGGTTCCTTCCTGTCTAACTAAATCAACATCTCCTACGTTGTTTTCTTCTTTCTCTGGTTCGTTAATCCCATCCTCTTTTGTCATGAGAGGCAAGATATCCACCATTATAAACTCGTTAGTATCTTTTATATCCACCCTGATAATATCATCCTTTTCGATAACCTGGTTTAACGAACTTCTTATCTCTATATCGGTGGGATTATCAGGAGTAATCATAGAAATAAACCTGCCCGTAGCATTTAGCGCGACAGTTACAATTATTGGTATCAATATGATTACTATTAACAAAAACTTTTTCATTATTTTTCTACTTTGGATCCTTATGAGTTAATCTACATACATTCGACTCATACTACTATTGATTTCATTATTTTCAGCCCATACCCTTTTTTCTACTATTTTTAGCATTTATTAATGTTTTCGAGCCTTTATTATCACTTTTCATTCAATAATATACTATTATCAAATACCATTTATCTCTTCTCCGGTAGCCCTTATAATAGTTTATGGGCTCCATAATTAGGATTATTAATTCATTTTTCTCTTTATATTTAGCTAACTCACATTCATGAGGATATATACTTACTAATTCCTTAATTTCCTATGTTGTTATATTGCTTTTTTAACTTATGTGTGTAGGTAAATATGGAAATAATGAACAAAAATGCGGCAATTCCTGCGCACACATATATAGCTAAATTTACTCCCACCATATAGCCAAGTATCATTCCAGTTATACCTTCTACTAGCGCAATAGCTAATCCAAAACCTATCGAACTAGAAGTATTAATATTATTATTTACAATCTCCCCTTCCCCAGAAAGATTAAAGTATGGCCTTTTTATATCAGTTTTCATACTAAACAATGTCATAGCAACGGCTATACCTTGAACCATTCCAAATATCGAGAAAGCCATAGACGCACTCATCTGTTTAGTAAAGACAATTACTGCAACGCACAAAATATTTGCAACAAAGGATACAATAAAATACATAGAAAACTTTACAAATAACTGTTTTTCAACGGGAACGGGAATGACCTTTGTGTGATAAAAATTATTCCCCTCCCTACTAATAGAAGTTGCAGAAAAGGAAGTAATTATTGTAGAAAAAATCAGCATGACCAGCAGAGTGATCCCAAGAGTAATCTGTTCCCCTATTTCATTTTTACCCAGTTGAAGAGTGATACTATTGCAAAAATATACCATCAAAGGCATAGCGCTAGCCAAAACAAAATACTGGAAACTGTAGTTTACCGACCGGAATATTTCCAAAAACTCCTTATGAATTAGAGAAAAGAAAATAGGTCTATCCTGGTTCTTGGTTACCTTCCGAAAAGCACTTCCCTCAACTTCTATATTTCCCAAAAGAGTCTTCTGATATAACTTAACAATTATCAAAATTGTCCCTATCAAAGATAATCCCAACATACCTATTAGAACAGGATAAGCTAGATAAATGTTATTCATAACTAAAATATCCGCAAAATATTTTGTGGGGATTAAATATACGCAAACATCTTTGACTATGTCCACAACTTCGGGAGAAAACACAGAAAATTCTGTATTTTTCAAAAACGCAACCATTTTATCGAAAATTGCCATGTATGCTCCAAAAAACCCAATCATAACAACAGAAAGCATAACGATAATTAAAGCAAACTTATTTCTGATTTTATTAGTAAAGTGCATACCTGGAATTGCAAACAGATTTGAAAGCAAAAAGGGAATAAAAACTGAAAATATTATGGGAGCGGGAATTCTCCAGTAGTACCCTGAACTAGCCTCGGTCACCCTTCCAAAAGCGACAAGAAAAGGTGCTAGGATAGATACAGTTAAAATAAGCTGTGAAATTATCAAAAAGAGTGTTTTTGAAACAAAAACATCTTGAGATTTGACAGGAAATCTCATCAAGATCTCATTATCGCCTTTGTAATACAACGCTTTAGAGGTACTGCTTACTCCGGTGAATGTAAGAAAAATAAAAACTGCAGTAAATAAAATTACTAAAGACTCGTAGACCATTCCAGCTCTATCAAACATCTCGAAGAATATTTCTGCAACAAAATATATTCCAATGATGGCACCAGCAATAAGTACTAAATACATAGCCGATTTTAGCCAAGATTTAGTATTCTTAACGTTATATGTACCAAACTTATTTCTAAACTCCAGTCGGAGAAGGGTTCCAATTTGATTGCTCATATTTTTTCCGCCGATTATCTGCCCATTCCGAAAATATCATCGGTTGTAGCATTTATCATATCCTGCTCGGTTGCCGTAATTTTTACAAAAGTATTTTCTAAAGTTTCCTTATTACCTTTGACATGCAAATCTATGGTAGCCTGTTGCAACCCATCCTTTATTATTGTTACTCGGTCGCAAACCTTGGAAACTAAATCTAAATTATGGCTGGAGAAAAATACCGTATTACCTTCTAAGCAATGATCGTGCATTCTTTTTAAAATTTCAATCATAGATTGGTGATCTAGCCCCATCATAGGTTCATCCAAAACCCAAAGTTTTGGATTATGAATTAGAGCTCCAATAATGCTGATTTTCTGTTTCATTCCATGAGAATATGATTTTATCTGGGAATCAACTGCATGAGCTAACTTAAACTGGTGGACATACTTATCAAATCTTTCGTTTCTATCACGTTTACTAACTCTGTAAACATCTGCCAAAAAATTGACATACTCCCTTCCAGTTAGCTTTTCATACACAGAATGGTTATCTGGAACATAACCCATGTTTAGTTTTGCGTTAATGGGATCTTTTTGAATATCATGTCCACAAATCTTAATAATCCCCGAATTAAAGGGATAAATTCCCGTCAAACACTTTATAGTTGTTGATTTGCCCGCTCCATTTTGTCCTAGAAAGCCGAAAATCTCTCCCGGTTGCAAAACTAAATTTAAATCTTCCACAGAAAACCGCTCACTATTACGGTATTTCTTATATAGATGTTCTATTTCTAGCATATATCTCCTAACGGCAATTGCTACATATACCCCCGCCGTACAAATTACTATATATTTTCATACGCGTGCGCGCATACTATATATATCTATAAACAATTTAACATACACGTAATCTAATGTCAATTATAATGAATTCGGCTAAGAAGTTGCCTCCCCCGCAACAAATGTTATATTACTTTTCTGCCAATTTTGGCATCTTGCTCTCTCTTTAATGTTTTTTATTCCAGACTTGTCAATCTTATATTTCCAACTATTTAGTATCCAAAGATACAATAATTGGCTATATTTCTACGATTCCCTCAATTTCTCCCATACGCCCGATTTCTC
>JAQVQU010000046.1:8163-11176 GCA_028701415.1 Clostridia bacterium
TCCCGATTTCTATGCCACCCAATTTCTTCCATGTTCCCGATTTCCTCCTTCTCTAAATTACCTTTTTCTTTTAAGTTTTAAACGAATGTACTAAAACTCTATACCTTTCTGTTTCTCCTATTACTCCTCCATCAATTGATATTTGCATATCCAAGTGCTAAAATTAAGAAAATACATTGACTGAAAAGGAATACTATGAGATTTATTCTTGCAAAAGATGCTACTGATGTCAGCCAAAGGGCATATGATTTTATTCGTAAATCAATTTTACAAAACCCCTCTTTAATCCTAGGCTTAGCTACAGGTTCTACCCCGCTTGAACTATATAAGCTTATGATTAGTGACCATAAAAGAGGGAATTTGTCTTACAAAAAGGTTAAGACAATTAATCTTGATGAATATGTGGGTTTACCCGAAGGACATCCGCAAAGCTATAGATACTTTATGGATAATAATTTGTTCAATCATATCGACATCGATAAAAACAACACAAAGGTTCCAAAAGGTAATGCCATAAATTTAGATAAAGAATGTGAGGAATATTCTTCCTTCGTTTCAACGAATAGACCAGACATACAAATCCTAGGAATTGGAAGCAATGGCCACATTGCCTTCAATGAACCAGGTACCTCTTTCAATTCCTCGACTCATATCGTAAAGCTTAAAGACAGTACAATTAAAGATAACGCTCGCTTTTTCGAAAATGAATCTGAAGTGCCACAACAAGCCATTACAATGGGAATTAAGGATATAATGAGCGCTAAAATGATTATTCTTCTTGCAACGGGTTCAAGTAAAGCCGAAGCCTTGTACCGGGCAATTAAAGGGCCAATAACTGAAGATTGCCCTGCTAGTATACTTCAAACCCACCCGAACACGGTTATTCTTGGGGATCATACATCCAGCTTTTGGATTAGGGTAAACAGAGAACCCGAATAGACAAATACTTGCTTTTCTTTAAATACCCCCGAATAACCGAGGGTATTTTTTAGTGGGAATTAATTTTAGGATTAAACGACTAAAGTTGTTTAACTATTTCCAAAAATCTGAATCGTCCTTCTTTTCTTCTTTTGCTGGAGAAATCTCTTCTATTACTACTACTTCAGGCTCAGAGGAAGGAATGGAGCCTGATTTTGCATAGAAAAACTGTATCATAGCTGCTTCCATGTAAGGGCCAACAAATATTGCTAAAACTCCCAGGGTAAGGGGAATTAGAAGCATCCAACCAAAGAAAGATAGATACAACACAAACAAATCCATCTTGTTATTTTTCATTATTTCGGCAGATCTACTCATGGCTTCTTTATATTTAATTTGCTTATTGTCTAAAAAGCAATATTCTATTTGGCTATACTTTAGAGCCATAAATATTCCAGGGATAACAAAACATATCATTCCTAAAATGGTATATATCGTTGCAATGAGTCTGGCCTTAATCATCTCTTCCCAAAACTTCTCTTTATATGGGGCTAAAAACCCATCAATGCGGCCCTCTCTCCCATTTGAAATGTCGTGAAAATATTGGGCTACTCCAAATCGTACGGGAATCAGAAAAATACTTAATACCGCGGCAATGAGACTGCCTATCCCGGCAAAAGCGGCTTCGCGACTTCCGGATATTGGAATAAGCATATCTGGCAAGCCCATAATTAATCCATACAATAAAATAACGATAAAGCTGAAAAATACTTTTCCTTTTATTGTTTCTTTCGCTTTATTTTTCATTTCTATTCTGTTCATAAATCCTCCCATAAATAATATATTTATCCCACGTATTATATCACTTATTGTAAATATAAAAAACTCCCGGAAACAATTTTTCCGAGAGTTATTAAAAATACATTAATTGGTATCTAACTTATGTATTACCGAAGGCTAGAAATGGTAGATTTTATTTCGTAATAGTTATCTTTTTTGCGTTTCTTGGAGTATCTGGATTGATTCCAAGTGATTGGGCCATATATACCACAAAAAGTTCAATTGCCATTGAATATAGGAAGGGTGAGTTTGTCCCTCTACAAGGAGGCATTTTAAAAGACTTCTTGCTCATATTCTGGACCTCTTGAATATCTGTAAAAGAATAAACATTTGCGCCCAAAAGGGAAAGGCGTGTTGTCATAGCCACAAACTCTTCAGTAAATTCAGAATCAGGGGCTAAAATCATAATAGGAGTACCATCCTCAACCATTGAGATGGGCCCGTGCATAAAGTCGCACGTAGAAAAAGGTCTAGAGAGCTTGTAACATGTAGTCATCATTTTCAACGAAAGCTCTGAAGCAACAGCTTGAGTCAAACCTCTAGTCAAAATAACAAAATTATTTATTTCTTTTAAGGATTCAGCAAAATCTTGTATACCCTTCTTGTTCTCTTGGATAAAATTCTCAAGAATTGGAGGAAGTTGGGCGATATTCATTTTTGCCGGGCTAGGAGATAAAGCATTTGAGAGTAAATACATACTTGAAAGTTGAGCCAAAAATGTCTTTGTAGCGCCCACACTCTGTTCTAGTCCTGCGGCTAAATAAATATGATAGTCACAAAGTTTTGCGAGGGGAGAATTAGGATCATTTGTTACCGCAACTGTCATGGCTCCGGTATCTTTTGCATTTTGGGCTACCATCAAAGTGTCTGTAGACATTCCGCTTTGGCTTACAGCTAATAGCATATTATTATGGAGATTAACTTTTGCTCCGTATACGGTTGTAATTGAGGGAGTAAATTTGCTTACTATGATATGCCCTATGGCTTCTACTATGTATTTGAAATAGGTTGCAGCATTATCACTAGTTCCTCTGGCTACAGTGGTAATATTGGTTATTCCCCTGCGCTTGAATTCTTCCGCAATTTCCGCTATAACTTTTTTGTTCCTAGTTATAACACCACGAACAACGTTAGGCGCATCCAAAAATTCATTTAGCATTACAGACATAGTATTCTCCCATTTTTTATTTTGTAATGCATATTATATGTCAAACAACTATTTTTGTAAAACAAATCAAACGCATATGGTCCCTTG
>JAQVQU010000047.1 GCA_028701415.1 Clostridia bacterium
GTCCCCGCTTTGACAATTTCTCTAGCCTAGGAGCGAAGCGGAAAAGGATAGAGAAAGGCAAATAATCAGCAAGCAGGGCTTGCAATCCCTCCCGCTCGCGGGGTGAAGGGCACTTTGTGCCAAACCGCGGAGGGAGAAATGATTTTAATTTTTCAAAAGGATACTAATAATTGTTAGAATCGTAGAATAGCCTTTGAATTATTTATTGAGTTTAGGATACTAATGTATTTAGAAAGGATACCAATAATAGGATAATTAACGCTATGTTTATTTATATTTGTGCTGTAGAATTTTGTCAAGATTACTAATTAAATTATTGGAAATGATAAGGCTGACAGTTATAAGTTAAGAGATTATCGGGATGAAACGGAGGACTCGAAAAGATATTTTTCTGATGGGTATCAGATGATGTTTTGAGGGAGTGGTTTTTATAATACTTATGTGTTGGGATAGAGCTTTTTGATGGGTATCAGATGATGCTTTGAGGGAGTGGTTTTTATAATACTTATGTGTTGGGATAGAGCTTTTTGATGGGTATCATGTGATGCTTTGAGGGAGTGGTTTTTAAAAAAATATTTGGATGGGGAGGGAATTTTTTTGGGGATGAGTGTAAATAGATACATTTGCCCCTTTTTTTTTAATTGCATTTATATTATTATATATATACGCGTGCGAAGGGGTTGGGATTTTTTTACTTAGCATATTAATTTTTAGAGATTGGAAGTGTAAAAAGTATGGTGGAAAATATTGGCTTAAAAGTTGCTATCGATTTAGGTAGTGATAGCGTGAAAACAGTTTTTGCATATCAGAAGGATAAAATAATTAAATACGGCAAACTTGAGCCACCTAAACCTAACGATGATGCATTGCCAGCTATTGCATACTATGATGAGGATGAAGAGAAATGGTTGTTTGGAAGGGCTGTTTTTGCTGCAACAAAAAAATCTTTCAAGAATGTTGTAAAAATTAAGGAATTACTTTCGTTATTGATTGGAAAAAAGATTGGTGGAAAGGTAGTTGATCAGAGCGACTATTATTTTAACCAATATATTTTCCCTAATTTTTATTTCCCACATAAAAAAAATACTAAGGATTTGACATATTCACAGTTGGAAGAAAAGGGGATGGCTTTTAAGTCAAAATGCACTCCGCAAAGGGTGTGTGAGATGTTTTTTGAATATCTGTTTGAAAATTATCTTATGCCTTCAGTTGAGAGATTAAAAATTTCCCGAAGAAGGGATCTTAGCGATGCTGATTTATCAATTGTATCTGTGTATCCGGCAAAAGCGAGAAAAGAATATGTAGAGGAACTTGAAAGATTGATATCCAGGATGGGATATTCGGTGACTAATTCGGTTTCTTCTCCTAAAGGAGTGGGGCTATTCGCTTATCATGAAAAGATTATCCCCAATCAAGCACATGCGATAATCGCGGATATAGGCGAAACAGATATATCTGTAGCTAAAATATATACCTATGGCGCAGGCATTTCGGTAGATGGTGCGGATGGCCATAGTGATCCTATCGAACTAGGCGGGAATGAAATAGATGAGACAATCAGGGATATGATTGAATACAAGGTCTCTAGGAGAGAAATCCTCGGGAAACCTAAGCTTGATGGAAGAGATCTATTCGAAAGAGGGTCTCACTATCAACAATTTATATTGATGAACAGCATTAAAGAGGGAAAAACATATTTTGGCCTTCCAGAAAAACATTATAAAAGACTTTTTTCGGAAGGAATACCTTTTAACACCGAAAGAGATGTTACAGTTGAGATTTTAATTGATAGAAACACCTTATTAGAGGGAATAGAAGAAGAGGGAAAAGTTGTTATAGATGGTGTAATTAAAGGTAAGAGCCCAGTTTTTACAAAGATTGCGGAATATATAACGGATGAATTAAAGAGAGATAGTAATACAGATGTTAATGTTTTAATTTTAGCGGGGGGAGCCGCGATGACATATGGACTTAAAGACTCGGTAGATTTTTTAATTCGAAACCGTCTAAAGAGAAAGATTAATGTTATTTCGTTTTCGGATGATTCAAGGGAAGATGTAGTTGATGAATTCGATATCCCCTTTTCAGAAAAGACAATATACTCAGCATCCCTAGGCGGAGCTATTCTGGGGACAGGAGTATATAAATTTGAGACCGTTGCCGCTTTGTCATATGCCACTTGGGTAAGAAATACTGGGGTTAAAACGGCCTGTTTCTTTATTCGAAAAGGTGATCCGATACCCGAAAAAGGGGGAAGATTCCTTTCTGGACCAATTGCAGTTAATTCGGAATGCTTTTTTGTCGATGGGGAGGAAGTGTTTTCCACGACAGCCATAGCTCCGTTTCTCGTGGGTGAGCCAGGTAGCCCTTTAAGAATGTCGGCAATAAAGGAATATCAATTAAAAGTGATGTCTGGAGAGGATGGAAAAGGTAGGATTTTGTTTTTAAAGAAAGGTTTAGATAGGAAATATCGATCCATCGAAGTTGATGCTAAATTTACTTTCAAAGAGGGTGTGGAGATAGATTCGGATGGAAGAGCTAGACCAATAGCACTTAATGTTGATAAAAGGTTTAAATATAAAGATGTAGTGGTTTATTTGGAAGGGTTGAAGGATTTTGCGCTATCGAGCCAAGCAAAAGAGGTGGAGAATAAATGAGCAGTAAAGATCAGAAAAAATATGTAATCAAGGTTGCCGATAACGCCTTTAATAAAGACACTCAAGCTAAAAGGATAGCAAGTAAAGCTAAGCCATATAGTTCTAAACTTGCAGAAGCTTCAAAACTTGCAGAAGAACTGGATCGTTATGACGATTTCGGGATTTTAAAAATAGAGCTTGATGCTTATCAACAAAAAGAACACGAATATGGCATCCCAAGGGGACAAATTCACATACTGGATAATAGCAGGTATGTCATTTTACCTAATCAACAAAAAGCGATATCCTCTTTTTTGAGAGAACTCCGGGGTTTTGGGATGTTAGCTGATGTGGTTGGGAGCGGAAAAACATTTGAAGCTTGTGCGGTATTAAGTGAACTATCGGTAAGAGGAAAGATTAACTCTCTTCTTCTAGTGGTGCCGGAACAGACTTACGATGCTTGGAAGGAGGTATTGGAAGTTAAATTTGGGATGGGTAAGGATGTTTTACAAGAAGCCATAAATCCTTTGTTCGATGATATATCTGAGATTATCTCTGGGGATTCAATATTAAGAAAACCTAACAGACCGGTAATAGTTAAAACCGAAGATTTTGTAAAATGGCCGGAGGGATCCCTTGAAAATGTACTTTTTGATGCGGTGGTAGTTGATGAGGCTCACCATTTGTGTCTGGAAGAAGGGGAATATGCGAAAGCTCTAAAACTTTTGTCTATGCTAATGGTAACAAAGAAAAAAGCGAATAGTACTTATTGCTTGCTACTTTCAGCCACCCCTCACTCGGGGAATTTGGAAAAGATGTTTAGGCTTTGGTATTTTATTCGGTGTAAAGGGGGAACTCCAAAGGATTTTGATGATAAGGATGACCAATATCGGACAGCTGAATATCTCCAAGAAAAAGAATTTTATTTAAAAAGTGTTTGTAACGGGGCTACTACTGTAGCTGAATTTATTGCTATTTCCAAGCAACATGAACTAGAAGGGGTTGGGGTTTATGTTCCAAAGTTCAAGGCCGCATATTTGGCTTATGTAAAAACCAAACTTGAGGGCAAAGATTATGAAAAACTCACGGAAGCTGAAAGAAGAATATTAAGAGAGGAGTATCTCGACAAAAATCCTTCTATTAAATCTGAAGTATTAAAAAAGGTTGCAAATGCATATCATAATAAGGTTATGCGTTCGATTATGATAAGGCAACCTAATCGGGTCCCTCGAACAAGGGAGGTTGAAAATTTCTATTTTTATCCCACTGTAAAAACTTTACCAGAGGTAGGATCTTTCGATATAGATGGTCATAAAATTACAGTTAAACTGCAGAAACTTGATGATAAGGAAGGGGTTGAATATCAAGGTAGGAAGCTAAGCCTTCCTGAGTTTGCGAGTGAGATAGGACATGACCAAGCCCGCACATTTTCGGAGATTATCATCCCCAAAATACTGGGCAAATTTAATTCCTTTACAGATAAAAAAATATTTGCAAAAGATAACTCTTTAAGTTATTACTGGGCGCAACTTCAAGAAACTAAAGTTTCTCCTGACACGGATAAGTTTATAATTGCCTCCGATTATAAAGGAGATATTTTCCCATATAAATTCCGTAAGCTAGTGGAATTATTAGAGCAGTACAAATCAGAAAGAATAATAATATTTTTTGATTACGATTTAAACCAGGACGACACTAACTCATTACAGTGGATTAAAGTAAAAAAACAGCTTGAAGAAAAATACCCTGATATTTACAAAAGAGTGGTTTATGCAGCAAGCGAATCAAAAGTGGATTTTATAGGGAATACGAAAACACAGGTTATTAAAAATTTTAACAAAAGTAAAGATGCGATTCTTATCGTGGGAGATTCGGCTTTTACCGAAGGGGTCAATTTGCAAGAAGGAAGAATAATAATTAATTTTCAAGTTACTCCCGATCCTTTAGCTATGGACCAAAGAATCGGTAGGGTTTTCCGTTTGGGCCAGAGCAGGGATGTGAAAATAATATCTCTTGCTGCTATGAATGAATTAGAGGGTTATTCTTTGGCATATTTTAATAGAATTGCGTTGTTAAATAATACTACGGGAGATGCAACCATCATTGCTGGAAGTAACAACGAACATATGGTTGCGGTTCGTTGCCCAGCTTGCGAAAGGGTATATTTGTATTCTTCAGCTGAATATGCCGACCTGAAAAATAAAGGAAAATTAAGGTGTGATGCTGACGAAAAATGCAGGGTCGATAATCCCAAAGGCACCGAGATGGAAGAAATTAATGTATATGAGTTTAAGTGCGATAAATGCGGAGCAACTTTATCTAGAAAAGAGGGAGAAGGATATAAGTGTTTTGCGATTAATAATAGTTCAAGAGGAAAACTAAACAATTTAGGTAAGCCTGGGAACCGAACCTATTACTGTTCCAAATACTGTTCGATACTACATTGTCGCCGATTTATTGATACCGAACTAGGCAAAAATTGTCTCATAATACAAAAATATAAAGACAGCAATGTAGTCCCTTCATATGCTGCCTGTAAGGTTCTGTGTAGTAAGTGTCCAGAGCTTGGCAAAAATTGCCCTGAGAAGTGCACAATGATACATCCTACAATGGAGGAGAGTATACAACAATGTATAGAGTGTGATTCTCCGCCCAACTTAACCTCTGAGTGTAGGCCGAAGCCACACAAACTAGAGTTTGATGAAAAATGGAGAGCTAAATGTCCTTCTTGCGGAGGAACCCTCCGACCAGTAGTATCAAGGACTTTTGCGGCATATATAAGAGCAGCTTTTTCTTTCTCCGCTGACAATGGAAGTTCTTTTTGTAATAATTTCTTAAGAGAAGCTAAGAAAACGGATGATTTGCGGGTAGTGCTCGAGTCTGACAACGCACCCGAAGAGCTATAATGAGGGAGGGAAGAGCATGAAGACAATAAGTGTTTTTAGCCGGCGCGGAGAAGACAGAAATGAAGATTTGAGTTTTCGCAGCATAGTAGAGCTACATAAAAAAGGATATATATCCTCAAAAGATGTAGTTTATGCAGATGATGATCGTATACAGACCCCGCTATATGAATTTGTTAAAAGTACTGTCATAAACAATTCCGAATCAGAATCAAAAAACATTATAGACAAACAGGGAGCATCTTGGTTTGCGAACTTTCGGGGAGTTAATAATGCTGAAGATAATGCAGCGTGGCAAAAATTTGTAGAAAGGATAGCTGATTATTTTCACAGAAAGTTTTCTTTCCTAGAGTATGCTGAGGTTAATCAATCCAAATTAGAAAAACAGAAGAATTTTCAGAAGTTAAGCATAAGGAATGTTATGGCATTCTTTATCGGTGAAAAACCTATACAGATTGAGGATGACCCGGAAGGATGTTTCCGAGATGATATTTATGGGGCAGTATTAAAACTAAACATTACTGACGGAACTGGGGAAGCTAAACCAGTAGTTGGAAAAGTAATATTTAGGAATAAAGATGACGGAAGGGGACTTGAGCCTATTACTGTTGATATATTTTCCGATCTTAAGGATTCTTTGAGTTCTTTTGAAGGGGATGAAAAAGAGGAAAATGAAGAAGAAGTATTAGGAGAGTCCTCTAGAAACGAAACGGTTATCGCTATATTAAATGCTCTAGACGATTTATTGAATAAAGAAGAGGGATTTCAAGATTACATAAGTTTTGAAGATGAAAGGGACCAGAAAGCTATTGAGTATATGGTTTCAAGAGGGCCTAACCATGTAGTTGATTTAGAATGTCGGTACGCTGAAGTCCTAAGTGTTTTCCACTTAAATTGGGTTACTTCAAGTTATATCGTATCGCAAACAGGATTACCTACTTTTAAAGTTAATTTTGGGGTGGGAAATAGGATGAGCGTATCTTGCATGGTTTGTTCGGATCCCGATAAATTAATAAACAATAACAGAATATTTGCAGGTGAAACAAGAAGTGATGCAATAGAGTATGTTATTAATCCTGAATTAAATAATCTAGGGTTAGACCCTCTGACAGCCGAAATAGTAAAGAAAGGCAATCCTTTCCATAACCACGCATTTGAGGTCAGTTGTAAACATACTAGATTTGAAACAGAGTGTCGTAAGTTCGCTTGTTTAAACAAAATATTTAAAGTCACGCAAAAGGTAGAAAAAGGTGGAATTTCGACTAAAATATTGTGTAGGGATTGTCCTTATCCCGAAATAGTAAGCGAGTATGATGGAAAACTTTATTATACTCCGGATATGGTTTTTTGCAGGGATACAATGTCTTTAAAACCAAGAGAAGAGACAGGCGTTTGTAAAATATGTGGAAGAACTTTTTCCGCACTTTCAGGGAAGAAAGGTGGAACTTGTGATTTTTGTAAAGAAGCGAGCAGTTCCACTAGGACAGAATATAGTAAGAAATTATACAAAAAATATTCAGTTATGCTTCCCATTAAATTGAGGCTGCAAACCCCCTCATCAGGGAAAAAATGTGTAGAGGATGAAGAGATATTACTTTTTAACCTCTCTGGAAAATTGTATCTCCAAAATAAGGCGGATTTGAATAAGGTGGGTTTTTTAGAGAACCCTTTGATTATCGGAAAGAAAGAGAATAAGGAGAAAAAATAATGTCTGAAAAACGAAAGAAAGCGTCTATAGGCGAATACAGGCTTAATTTTGATTATTCGAATTCTACCATAAAGAGAATTAAGAGTTTAACTTGGATAGTTCTGGCTGCTGGTGGAATTGCGGCTTTTGCAGATCTTTTTTTACTCATTAATATTGCAGTTAAATATACCAATCTTGCGACTTTTCCCATCATTCTTTTTGTATTAGATATAGCTTTTATTGCGGCATCTGCAATATCCAATTACAGGTTTAAATATAGTGCGCATATATGGAGAGCATATGTGTTTCTTTCTTTATTATTTTCTTTGATAATGACAATCGGGCCCTATTGGAACAGTGCCCAAAGATATATGACGGGAACAGCTTTTGCTTTGATTATTATCTCAAGAATAGTTTCCTTGGCTATTTTGGTTGTTGCCATTAACATCGCAAAGAAAAAGATTACGAAAAATACATTGAATTTGGCTATAGGGTTGTTGGCTGTCATTTTTGTGGTTGGTATAGGATATACGGCATACAATGGAGCAGTTGGGTTCCACGGACAAAATATAGGAATTACAGCTGAAGACATGACAATTGTTTATGAATATGACTCTTCGGAAGGGTATTATATTGCTTCTGGAGTTCTTGAAGGAGAGGGGAACCAAATTACTGTGCCCTTAACTTTTGATGGATCCCCTGTAGGGGCAATAGACTGTTCAATTTTTAAAGAAACTGAAGCCCAGAAAGTGAGTATTTTAGGAGACAGTAAACTATCTTTGTTAAATTTAGAAAACTTAGAATCAATAAATTCTGGCATTACGTTTGAAGTTCATAAGGATTTAATAGATGTTTATAGGTACGAAATATTAAACTCCTTCTCTTCGATAAGCGTTTCTCTTGCTAATGCTATGGTTCCACATAGCCTAGAAGAGGATGAAGTATATATAACTTTCGCATATTCAGAAACTAATTACATATATGGGAAACCTATTGTTCCTACCTGGATAGGGGAAACTGGAAGCAGTTTTTCTTTGGAATATTTGGCTGATAGAGAAGGGTTTCTTCCTTATTCAAACTATAATCTAGAAAGTGATCTTGCTTGGAACTATGCAAATAACAATAATAAAGTCCTTAGGTTATATAAGCCTTCGGGAGAAACTTTAACAGAAGAGAATGTAACGCGATCTATAAATAAAGCTCAAATCGATTTCGAAAAAATATTCAATGTTAGAATGCTTACAGGAAATGACAATAAATACAACATTCCTTCTTCTTGGGCGTCAGTTGGGTCGTATAACGGAAGATATATGATAGAATCTCAATTTCAAGAAATATATAACGATCTGCCTTCTAGAAATGGATTTTCAGTTTCTTGGGCTTTTGTTAGTTCTACGGGGTCCTCCACATATTCCGAGATACAAAGTGTTGATGTTTTTTCTTCTTTTATGAAATCCTCAGCTGGAAGTTTATTCCAAATTAAACCTACCTGGACGGTAAAAGCTCCAAGCATATCAAAGGTATCCTCCGGAAGAACAAACAATTCATTCACCTATGGGGAGAACATCAGCATATCAACTTCAGCCACTTCTCAGGGACTACCTATAAAATACAAACTTAAGAAGTCGGGATTGACTGTTGCCGAAAGCACTAATGGTTCTTTTTTGCTTCAAACATATTTGCCTTCGCAGTCGGGCGTTTATACAGTAGAAGCCTGGTCAGAAAATAGCAGTCTATCCTCTTTGAAATCTCAAGTGGTCACTAAGAGTATTAATTTGGTTATTAATAAAAAATCCTTACAGTTTGCTTGGACACTGCCAGATGACGATAGTTATGATGGCAATTCTAAAACTCTAACTTGCTTTTTAGACGATCAGTTGGTAGGAAGCGACATACTTGATTTTTCTTATACATTTTTCGATACTGGGGTTATAGATGCGGGAGATTATACCAGCGAAATAACCTTATCATCATCCTCAGCAGAAAAATACTCTGTAAAATCTGGCTACGAAACTGCTAATTTTACTATATTGCCAATGACAATAGAGGCAACCTGGGGGAGCAATATATTTACTTACAATGGTGAACCTCAAAAGCCAATTGCAACTGCAACGGGCATCCCGGAAGATGGTGCCCTTGAGGTAATAATTTCTGGGGAGATGATTAATGTTGGAGAATACGTATCAAGTGCATCGCTTACGAACACAAATTATGTTTTATCTAATCCCACTTCCCAGTTTATTATCAATAGAAGGGAAATAACTGTCGTATGGGATGATGTTGCTTTTATATATAACGGTATATCTCAACACCCCTTTGTAGCTGAAATTAATAACGAAGTTGAGGGGGAGGAAGATAGTATCATTAGCTCTCTATCTTATAAAGATTATGACCAAAATATTAATAAAGGAGAGGGTTATACCGTCGAATCAACCTTGCCGAGTGAATCGAATTATGTATTCAATGTATCTCAGATAGGTACATACACCATAGGTAAGAGACCTATTAATGTTATTTGGCAAACGGAGGATAGTTTTGTTTACAATGGTGAGGAACAAAGAAGGTCAGTTTCAGCCTTTGATGATATTGTTCCCGGAGAAGAAACAGCTACATTAGGATTACTTGTTTATCCTTCTGGATATAAGGATGTTGGAAACGACTATTCATTTGGAGTTACGATTCAGGAGGAATGTAATTACATTTTCCTGGATATTCAAACAACTACATTCAGCATTACTCCCAAAGAGGTTTCAATTACTGCAGATAGCTTACAAAAGACTTATAACGGTAACGCGTACGAATACACGTTTACCTATTCGGTGTCAGGTTTAGAGGGGCTAGATACTGAACTTGATTTAGGGACAATAACCCCCTCAAACAATGCGGTAGATGCAATTAATGCGGGTGAGTATACAATTAGCCAAATAATTTCCTTAGAAAATAGAGGAGCTGAATATGATAATTACACCATTTATTATGTAGACGCAACTCTAACTATTTATCCAAAAGAATTGACCATAACTACCCTCACTACCAGCAATAACGGAGTGAAAATATACGATGGGCAAACATATACTGATCTTGATTACGATAACTCGACGTTAGCTCCCACGGATATTCTAAGTGATATCTTAACCCTAACATACACTGGAGAAGGGGTTACAGCGATCAATTATAGAAGCACACCATATACCGTAACGGCATCCTTAGACAGCGAGGGGACAAAATATAGCAATTACCAAATTGAATACATCCCAGCTTATATTACAATAGAAAAAAGGGAAATTACTGTCGGCAAGATAAGTAGTCCTGTTTTAACTAAAGAGTATGATGGAAATCTTTCGACATCATATGATTTCTCATACAACACCGACTATGAACTTATAGGCGCAGATATTGGGACTGAAATAACTGGGGCTACCAAGGGCACATCCTATGATCAAAAGGGAGTAGGGGCTACTAAAATTATCGTTACATTCGGAAACTTAATCGGTGGAACGGGTTACATAGCATCTAACTACGACTTTGTAGGAGGGCAGTATTTGGAATACGAGGCATCTATCACTCCAAAGAGTTTAGATATAGTAGCCGAAGATAAAGAAAAGACCTATGATGGAACCCCTTATTCTGGGTTTACTGTATCGGCTGAAGGGTTAGTTGCTGGAGATAGCGTTAGCGATGTGGTGACAATCTCATATTTTGGGGATGGAACTACAGCAGTTAATCATTCGGAAACTCAATATACAGTTACTCCCGGCATTCAAGATCAAGGAAGCTTGTATAGTAACTACAACATAAGTTTTTATTCAGGAGGAGTTACTATTAATCAGAGGCCACTCACGCTGTCTGCGGACAATAAATCAAAGCCTTATGATGGATTTACCTTTAGCGAGTTTAGCGTTTCACCTAGTGGACTTGC
>JAQVQU010000151.1 GCA_028701415.1 Clostridia bacterium
TTTGATGGTATGTTAAAATATAAAATATATATGATGGAGGTTTTTAGTGATAAAAAGTTGGCAAGAAGAACTTAGAAACAATATTACATCCGCAGACGAGCTTGTGAATTTGGGAATTATTCCCCCTGAAAAGAGAGATGAAATTGCTAATATTATAGACAATTACCCTATGTCTATTCCCCGCTATTATCTTGGATTAATAAAGACATATGATGGAACTGACCCTATATACAGGATGGCTGTTGCAGGAGTAAATGAACTTAGTGGAAGCGGCAGGCTTGATACTAGCGGAGAAGCAACAAATACAGTTACTGAGGGGGTACAGCATAAGTATTCAAATACTGCACTGATACTTTCTACAAATATATGTGCAATGTATTGCAGGCATTGTTTTAGGAAAAGGATGGTAGGGCTTACTGAAGAAGAAGTGCTTACCGTTACAGAAGAAGCGATTAAGTATATAAATGAGCATCCCGAGATAGATAACGTATTAATTTCGGGGGGCGATAGTTTTATGAACGGAAATAAGATAATAGAAAGATATCTTTCGGCTTTATCTGAAAACGAAAATATTAAGTTTATTAGATTTGGAACTAGAACACCCGTTGTATTCCCTGACAGAATTATAAAAGACCCTGAACTACTCGAGATTTTAAAAAGATATTCAGCAAAGAAAAGTATTTTTATAGTCACCCAATTTAACCATCCAAATGAACTGACTCCAGAATCGGGAGAAGCGCTGAGGCTTATTAGAGAAACGGGAGTTCCTATATTAAATCAGACGGTTTTGTTGAAGGGAGTTAACGGGGATGCAGATACTCTTGTTAGCTTGTTTAACGGATTGCTAGAAAATGGGGTTAATCCCTACTATTTATTCCAATGCAGGCCAGTTAAAGGAATTAAGGATTTCTATGCTCTCCCTCTTATCGAGGCTGTCACTTTAGTAGATGAGGTCAGATCAAGACTTTCAGGAGTAGCCAAGTCGTTTAGGTTTATAATGAGCCATATTTCCGGAAAAATCGAAATAATCGGAAAAAGCGAGAATAAAATGATCATGAAAAGACACCAAGCAAAAGAAAGCGAAGATATAAATAAGCTTTTTATGGTTGAGGTAAGAGATGATTCAAGATGGCTTCCCGATGATTTTGTTCTAGAAGAAATTTAGAAAATAATTTTTAGACAGAAATCTATTAAATTCGTCCTCGGAACGGGGACTTTTTTATAGAATAAAAATTCGAGAAAAACAAAAAAATTTGACTTCATATATTTACATTATTTTCAATTGTGATATAAATATTAGTATATGTTATTCAATTGGAGAGGTAATGAAAGTTTTTTGTGGCAAAATAATATCAATAGATAAGGATAACAATATTTTTAAATATCTTGTTGAAGACAACGGGAAAATAGTTTTTGTTGGTAATGATTTACCTGATATATATAAACAAGGAAATCTGATAGAACTAAATAACAGAGTGTTGATTCCATCTTTTGCTGATACACACTCACATTTCACCTCGTACGCCATGCTTGCCACCACTGTTAAGTTAGATAAATATAAGAGTAATGCGGAAATTTTGAAAAAAATCCAAGAGGAAGATTTTAATCTTCCTAAAGAAAAAACCATGCTTTGTTATGGGGCTTCACCCAAAGTATTAGAGGGGAAGTTTATTGAGAAATCGGAAATAGATAGCGTGGTTTCCGATCGAACTGTAGTCATCATTTCTTCGGATGGTCATACAGCAATTTTAAACGAAAAAGCTCTTCAAAAAATGCCTAAAAAATTGGAGAGTGTTAGAGGATATGATTACGAAAGTGGGATAATGGGACAGGAAGCATTCTATGAAACAGTTGCCTCATTATTGAAGGTTATAGATATAAAAGATGCTATTCAGGCTTTTCAGGATGCCTTAGATATTTACGTTGAAAACGGAGTTGGACTGATTTGTGTCGAATGTGCCTCTGGTTTTCCTTTAGATATTGACGTCGAATTGATGAGGTGGCTATATCAAGGACAAAATAGTGCTCTTCAAATGAGACTGTTTATTCAGTCTTTTGATGTTAACAAAGCAAAGAGAAGGGGTATTCCAAGGCTGGGGGGGTGTTTCAAGACTGCTTTAGATGGAAGCATTACATCTGGAGATGCTGCCTTTACAATTCCTTATGAAGGAACTAAGGATGATTTTGGGATACTATATTACACCGATGATCAGTTATATGGATACCTAAAAAAGGTTCATAAGGCTGGGTTGCAAATTCAAATGCACGCGATAGGAGATGCTGCTGTTAATCAAGCGACAAGAGTCTTGAAGAAGGTAATTGACGAATATCCAAGGAATGACCATAGGCATGGAATTATTCATGCTTCATTTGTCTCAAAAGAATCAATGCAAATAATGAAGGATTATAATATTCAAGTTATCGGGCAACCTGGGTTTATAGAAATGTCTGAAGCAAATTATGATTTTATGCACTCAATGCTTGGAGATAGGATTTTTGATGCTGAGCCCCACAATGAGTTTGTTAAAAACGGGATAAATTTTTCAGCAAGTTCGGATGCTCCAGTCACCTTTCCCAATCCTATTGGGTGGATTCATTGGATGGTGAATAACCCAAATATTCCACACCGCCTTACAGTTTCTGAGGCTCTGAAAGTTTGTACATATAATGGGTATTACTCTACATTTGATGAAAAAGAGAGGGGT
>JAQVQU010000152.1 GCA_028701415.1 Clostridia bacterium
TAGCCGATGTCTTTTTTCATGGATATGCCAATTATGAGAAAGGGTTGGGGGCAAAATACTTAAAACTTACCAGTTGTAATACAACAGGTTTAATCAGAAGCGTAGACTGTCTTGATAAAGCTTATGGTCTTGACAGAGTTGCTATAACCATAATTAGAAGGGTGGCTGATCCTGGGGATTATCACAGAGGGTTAACCAATGCACTCAGGATAGACAAAGCTCCTTCACACCAAGCACTTGATTTAATGACAATAATGCCCCATGTTGAGGCAACTGGAATATTAATCCATACTCCGGTAACACATGGGCATATAATTACTGTGGTGGCGACTGGCAAGGAAAAGATAACTAAAGAAATGGCACTTGAAGCCTTTTCAAAACATCCAAGGATTAGAATCGTCAATACAGATGAGGGTTTTGTTGGTAATGCATCCCTCTTTAAATATGCAAGAGATTTGGGTAACCCGAGAGGAGATATGTATGAAATCGCCCTTTGGGAAGATAGTGTGGTGGAGAGTGGTAACAGTATAATGTATGCTATCAATATTCCCCAAGAAGCTGTAACTATTCCTGAAACGATAGATGGTATTCGAGCTCTTATGGGGAGTCAAAAGAACTCACTTGAAGGGACTACGATTACTAATAAATACCTTGGCATAGGTAAATGGAGAAAGAGCTAATAATAGGATATAAACTCTTTAAAATGCAGGGTTTTTTAAAAAAGAAGAAACTGAGAGTACTTGTTAAATATCAAATATATTTTTTTAGAGGGATATATGGATATCAAAAATATTATTGGAGTGAATGTAAAGAATAAGAAAATTCTATTTCGTCCAGACATAAATTCGCCTATCGATAGTAAAGGTAAAATTGTCAACGAAAATAGACTTAATGCTGTAGCACTTACATTAAAATATATGGTTGAAAATGGGGCTATGGTTGCGATAATTGCTCATCAAGGGGATACTCTAGATTATCAAAATTTAATATCAATGGAAGAGCACGCTATAATTTTATCAAGATTAACAGGGCATAAAGTGCAATACATTGACGATGTTTGCGGAGATTGTGCCATAGAAAGAATTAAAAATTTAAAATCCGGGGAGGCTGTGCTACTTGGGAACCTTCGGTATCTGACTGAAGAAGTTTCTACTTTTGAAAAGGATGTAAAATTATCTGCAGATGATATGAAGAATATCTACTTAGTTAGAAGGCTTGCCCCGTTATTTGACCTTTACGTAAATGAAGCCTTTTCTGCAGCACATAGAAATGCGCCTAGCATGGTCGCCTTTCAAAGAATTTTGCCATCTTATGCTGGGCCTCTATTTTTTAAAGAATATGAAGCGTTATCAAGAATTATGAAGAGTGCAACTAGGCCAGTGACTTTTGTTCTCGGAGGTGCAAAAATTTCTGATGCCTTTGGTATGATGGAAAAAGTCCTAAGGGATAGAATCGCTGATTATATACTGGTTGCGGGAGTTACTGGACAAATTATGATTCTTGCTGATGGGAAAAAAATTGGAGACAAATATGAAAATTGGCTGGCTTCTAAAGATCTCTTAATGTTTGTGAATCAGGGCAAAGAATTACTTAAAAATTACAGAGAAAATTTTGTTATGCCAGTGGACCTTGCATATGAATCGGACGGAAAGAGACGGGAGATATCCGTTTTACAACTTCCTCAAGAGGAGATGTTTACGGATCTGGGGCATGAAACGGTAGAGATTTTCAAGAAAATTATCCTATCTTCAGGAACAATATTTGTCAATGGGCCTGCAGGAGTATATGAGAGCGAATTAAGCTCTTATGGGACAAATGAGATTTGGAACGCCATTGGAAATAGCGAGGGGTACTCTTTGATTGGCGGGGGAGATACAGTCACTGCTGCGACAAAGTTTGTAGATCTTTCTAAATTTAGTTACATATGTACTGCAGGAGGAGCTATGGTTAGATTTTTAAGTGGCAAAAGATTGCCTTTAATAGAAGCCATGCTCTCAGGAAAATAAGTCTACTCATTTTAACGGAGAGTTTATAATAGGCTTAAAAGATTAATTCTTATGATATATATTTTTATTGGATAGTATAAATATTTCATTTTATCAATATTGGATATATGATAAATAGAGGAAAGGATGTCAGAAGGCAATCGAATTATTGTAATCGGAGGGGGAGTCGCAGGAATGACTGCGGCAATTTGTGCTGCAAGAAGAGGCGCGCGAGTCCATATAATTGAGAGAGAAGAACGCCTTGGAAGAAAAATTT
Source organism: Clostridia bacterium (assembly GCA_028701415.1). Taxonomy (GTDB): domain Bacteria; phylum Bacillota; class Clostridia; order Christensenellales; family DTU072; genus MWEH01. The sequence continues at coordinate 2,263 of JAQVQU010000152.1, forward strand.
TGCTTACCGGAAATGGGAAATGCAATTTGGGGAATGTTAGCTCAATTGTTAATCAATATAACACGGATTTTGTGAAAAAGATTTTTTCAAAATATGGTCTTGAACAAATACTAAAATTTTTAAAAGGTATAGGAATTATCACTAGGGTTACTGATGGTCGCATATATCCTTATAGTAATGAAGCTTCCACGGTACAGAACGCTCTAAGAGAGGAAATAGCAAAGTGTGGAGTTAAAATTATTTTGGACAAGGAAGTTACTTCAATTACCGAAAAATTTCTAATTAATAATAAGTTTATTTGCGATAAAATTGTCCTTGCATCCGGAAGCCCCGCAACTATTGGACAGGATAGCACGGTATTACTTGAAAGATTGGGACATAAAAAAAGGCCGATGAGACCTGCTTT
>JAQVQU010000153.1 GCA_028701415.1 Clostridia bacterium
TAAACAACTAATATATCATAACGTATATAGCAATATTTTGGTTTAAATAAAAGCAAAAATTTTTTCACTAGGGCTTGACTCCGGCTTTTATTGTTGTCCCTTTAATGTTTTACTCTCATATGTTAATATATTTTTAGGTAAATTCTAATAAAAGGGACATATGGCATCATTTTCTCCAAAGGATATTTTTAAGGACCGAAGAAGGCTAGCGGTATTTATTATCGCTATAGCTTTATTTTTTAATATCGTCCTTGCTCTTTTAAAGTACTTTATATATTTAAGGACAAACCTGGTTGGAATATGGCTGGACTCGATAAGTGGTTTTATGGATATTCTATATTCGGTTATCGCTCTTATTGCTTTCAAACAATTATTAAACCCTAAAGCAAAGACCAGTTCTCATGGATACGGCAGAATGGAGTATGTTTCTACTCTCATAATGGCTCTTGTAATAATTGGAGTGGGTGTATTATATTTTGGGTCTTCAATTAATAGGTATCCCTTTCCGTCTTCGGTGTATTTTACTTGGAAAAACTTAGTTCTTTTAATAACGGCAGCTATTGTAAAAATTGGGTTTGGGGTCCTGTTCACTCTTACGAACAAGAGGGTTAGATCGGGTATATTTAAGGTTTTTGCGTTAGTCAGTTATCTCAGCGGAGGAATGACACTTTTAACTTCGGTATCATATTTGATTTCAAACAGCTACTCGATAGGAATGGATGCGGTGGTGACCACTTTTGAGAGTTTGTTTTACCTTTCAGTCGGTTTTTTAATAGCTCTAGATTCAACTAGATCTCTGGTTGGCAGGGACCCAAGTGCTGCTTTAAAATATGAAATACTAAAAATTGTTAAAAGCAACAAGAGAGTGGAATCAATCGGGAACATGATCCTTCACGATTATGGACTAGATAGAACCGAGGGGACACTGGAGGTGGAGTACGATTATGAGTTTGCTGATGACATATACTACACAAATAAAGAGCTCGAGGAAGAGATATTTAATGAGACGGGAGTAAAAATTCGCTTAATAGCAATATCGAAACTCAATGAAGAAAAGGAAGGCTAGGTAAAGACCCCTTTTTATTCTTAGAAAATTCCCAAAGTAAGTTCCACAGTGGAATTTAGTGTGGGAAGGAATTTGCGCCTTTTTATTCTTGCAAAGGAAATAAAAATATATGGTGAAGAGAAAACTGACAGAAGGAAACAATTTTAGTACAGCAAAAAGGGTTTGGCTGTCTCTTCTTGCTGCATTGATAATATTATCAATTGGTTTTTCTATATGCATAGCCGCAGGGGCGATTGGCTACAGGGTTAATACTGATATAGCTCTTGCCTATCCTAAGATTGAATATGCCTCTCAGCTAATCCCTGAAATTGATACAGACGGATCATATTATTTTACTTCCGACAGTAGTTTTAAGATATTACAAATAACCGACGTACATATAGGCGGAGGGTTCATGACCCTTCAAAAGGATGGATGGGCAATTAACGCAGTCGCAACCATGATATCGGTAGAGAAGCCTGATTTAGTTATTTTGACGGGGGATATTGCATACCCAGTGGGCATACAAACAGGCTCTTTCAATAATCTAAACCAATTAAAAATGGTGGCTCAGATGATGGAGAAACTAGGAGTATACTGGACGATGATATTTGGGAACCATGATGCTGAGGAAGTATCTACTCACACAAAACAGGATTTATGTGACTACTTGACTGGAAGTGATTTCAAATATTGTTTGTTTCAAGAAGGTCCTACGGATATTGATGGAAAGGGAAACCATTGCATAAAGGTTAAAAACAACTTAGGACTAGTAACCCACACCCTATATATGCTTGATTCTCACTCATACAGAGAGGAAGGCGGGTATGACAACGTTAAGCAAAACCAGGTAGACTGGTATGGCGACAAAGTAGACCAAATAATCGAAGAAAATGGACTTCTTTTAGACACCCTAGATCCCAGCATCCTTCCAAGCGATATTTCTCCATTTACTAACCCAAACTCTCTTCTTTTTCTGCATATTCCGCTTAGAGAGTATGAGATAGCTTGGGAGATCTACTCAAGTTCAGGAAATACATCAGATGTAAATTATATTTACGGTGGGATGAAGGGGCCAATGAAACCTGTTAATTGTGGGGAGGGGGAAGATGATCTTTTTGAAACAGCCCTTTCTCTAGGAAGTACTACTGGTATTTTCTGCGGACATGATCATCTTAATAATTTCCAAATTTCATATAAAGGAATTCGCCTAACCTACGGAATGAGCATAGACTACACGGCTTTTACTGGAATTCATCGTCAGGGTTCTCAGCGGGGTTGTACTATAATCCGATGTCAAAATAATGGAACCTGGGCAAGTGAGAACTCAAACTTTTATCAGGCAAAATATGACTCACCGGCAAGAACTGAGAAGGTTATTTTTAACTAATGATTGTTATTAAAAGGCTTAAAAAATAATTATTGTAATACACATACCCGTTTGATACAATTAATATATTATTTTCTTTCGAGGGGGAGACATGAAAAAAATTAACTTTTCTGTAAAACAAATAGTTTTATTATGCATATCTGTTTTTTGCAACATTTATGGGATTTTGACCATTCTGTATTTGAACGGTTTGAACACTGGGCTTACATATATGGACA
>JAQVQU010000005.1:0-30412 GCA_028701415.1 Clostridia bacterium
TGCTTCCCATGCAAAGAGAGGATTTCATCGGAATTTACAAGGAAATGAAGGGCAATCCTGTAACTATAAGATTTTTGGATCCACCTCTTCATGAATTCCTTCCACATAAGGATACGGAAATGGCAGAACTTGCTAAAGATCTAGGTGTGTCATTTGAAAAGGTTAAAGAAACAGTTAACTCACTTAAAGAGAGCAATCCAATGCTTGGGCATCGTGGATGTCGTTTAGCAGTTACCTTCCCAGAAATAGCAGAAATGCAGACAAGAGCGGTTATTGAAGCGGCCATATCGGTCAATAAAGAAGGAGGAAATGTAAAGGCAGAGATAATGATTCCTTTGGTTGGAGAAGTTAAAGAACTTGCTTATGTAAAGAGTGTTGTAGTTGCTACTGCAGAGAAAGTAATGAAGGAAGCTGGAACTAGGGTAGAGTATAGCGTTGGAACGATGATTGAAATACCGAGAGCTGCGATTACTGCAGATAAGATTGCTACCGAAGCCGACTTTTTCTCTTTTGGAACGAATGACTTAACTCAGATGACCTTTGGTTTTAGTAGAGATGATGCTGGAAAATTCCTTCCTTTCTATTACGGAAAGAGAATTTTTGAAAGCGACCCCTTCCAAAGATTGGATGTGAATGGAGTAGGGGAGCTTGTTAAACTCGCTTCAGAAAAAGGTCGTGCAACTAATCCAAACATTAAGCTAGGAATCTGCGGAGAGCATGGCGGGGATCCATATACAATCGAGTTTTGCCACTCTATTGGATTGAATTATGTGTCCTGTTCCCCCTTCCGTGTTCCAATAGCTATTCTTGCCGCTGCTCAAGCTGCAATCAATAGTAAATAATATTTTAAACATAGTACAAAATGGTGCCGTTTACGACGGCACTTTTTGTTTGGCATAAAAATAACCCTTTTTGATTTTTTTGCTAGTAAGTAATTAATAATATCGGTCCTATTATGTTATTATATGTAGTAGTGTTTTTTATATGGATGTGAATATGAAAGAAGATTATTTGAGATTTGAAGAGGAATTTCTGTCAAAATATGCTAAAAAAAGTGTAGATACAAAGGGAAGGGCAATACAAATAGAACCCTGTTCCCTTAGAACAGAATTTCAAAGGGATAGAGATAGAATACTCCACTCTAAATCTTTTAGAAGATTGAAGCATAAAACACAGGTTTTTTTGTCTCCAGGTGGGGATCATTATAGAACTCGATTAACTCATACGCTCGAAGTCACTCAAATAGCTCGAACAATTAGCAGGGCATTGTGCTTAAACGAAGATTTGACTGAAGCGATTTCGCTTGGGCATGATCTTGGGCACACTCCTTTTGGCCATGCGGGTGAAAGGGTGTTACGCGCAAAAACAGGGCATTTTGAACATAACGAGCAGAGTCTAAGAGTCGTAGACATAATTGAAAAACTTAATCTAACGTATGAGGTTAGGGATGGGATATTGAATCATAGATTAGGTCAAACTCCAATCACATTGGAGGGAAAGGTTGTAAGTATTTCGGACAGGATAGCTTATTTAACTCATGATATTGAAGATGCGGTTAGAGCTGGTATATTAAAAGAAGAAGATATTCCATCAAATATAGAAGATATATTGGGAAAAGGAAAAGGGAAAAAAATAGATACTTTGGTAAAAGATGTAATAACAGCATCTTACGGGAAAAACGATATTACCCTGAGCGAAACAGTTGGCTTAGAGATGGGGAAACTAAGAGAATTTATGTTTAATGAAGTTTATGGCTCAGTAATTGCAAAAAAAGAAGAAAAGAAAGCAGTAAGGATGTTAGGTATTCTTTTCGATTATTTTTATGCTCATCCTGAAGATATTCCTGCTTTATATAAAAATATCTCCGATGATCCTATCGTAAACATAAAGGATTATATTGCGGGAATGTCGGATAATTATGCAGAAAAAGTATTTTCTTCTCACTTTATCCCTAAAGGATGGGAAGATCAATTATAAAGGATTATATCCCGAATAAATCCTCCCCCAGATGAAAAAATATTAAAAAAACAATTGTTTTTTGTAGTTTGTCTAAAAATAAAAAAGATAATAAATTACTATTTTGGTTTATATATCCTCAGAGCTTAGGAGAAAGGGAATAAAAAGCAACAAAGATGAATTTAAGAAATCGTTACTCATTAGTAAGTAGCAATAAGAAGAATGAAAGGTAAAAATGGAAGGTTGACGTGAATCAGGATTTATTTGCAGAATTAAGTTCAAAACAAAAAGAGATAGTGATGTGCACAGAAGGACCGGTTTTGGTCTTGGCCGGGGCAGGTTCTGGCAAAACCAGGGTTTTAACTCACAGAATAGCCCATCTTGTTCAAAATTTAGGAATACCCGGTTACAACATTTTAGCTATTACTTTTACAAATAAAGCAACGAAAGAAATGGCAGAAAGACTGGAGAATATGCTTGGCCCAGAAAATTTAGTCTGGGTGCATACATTTCATAAGTTTTGTTCGATAATTTTGAGAAAACATGCTGATAAGATTGGATTTAAGTCTAGCTTTTCTATATACGATGATGATGATAGTAAAAAAATAATTAGAAAAATATTAAAAAATCAAAAGATAGATTATTTAAAAGAAGATGAAGTTAAGCATGAAATCAGTAATGCGAAACAAAAGGGGTATACTCCAGAAACGTATTCTTCGATGGTGGATGGAGAAAATAATCAAAAAATAGGTAAATTATTTGATAAATATCAAGAAGAACTGCTACAGGCTAATGCTATGGATTATGACGATTTGCTCGTAAATGCACTTGAACTTTTCAAAAGGGATCCAGAGGTGGCAGAATATTACAAAAACAAATTTAGATATATTCATGTCGATGAATTTCAAGATACTAATAAAATCCAAAACGATATTTCAAATCTAATCGCAGAAAAATGGAAGAATATATTTGTTGTTGGGGATGATGACCAATGTATATATAAGTGGAGAGGAGCAGAAATTGATAATATTTTGAAATTTGACAAAATTTACAAAGATGTAAAAATATTTAAGCTTGAGGAGAATTATCGCTCAACACCCAACATTCTCTTAAGCGCAAATAGTTTAATTAAGAATAATAGCGAAAGGCATGAAAAGGAGCTTGTTGCGAAACGAAATTCTGGAGTAAGAGTAGAGTATTTAAATTCATATAACGATTTGCAAGAGGCTCAGCAGATTGCATCCCTTATTTATTCTTTAAAATATAATCATAACTACCAAAATAGTGATTTTGCAATTCTTGTAAGAGAGGCTATAGCTGGTAATGCTATTGAAAACCGAATTCGTGAAGCAGGGATAAATTATAGGGTTTTGGGGGGCTATAAGTTTTATGAAAGAAAAGAAATACTTGATGTTTTAGCATATTTAAGGCTTGTTTCAAACCCAGAGGATAATGCTGCTTTTTTGAGAATCATTAATTATCCTAAAAGAGGAATAGGAGAGGTTGCACTTGATTTTATTTCTGGAATATCTAATAAGAAAGGAATACCTCTTTTTGAAGCAGCTTGTTTTTCTGCAGATTCGGAAGAATTATCTTTTAGAGCTAAGTCACAAACTATTGCTTTCGTAGATTTAATGCGAAAACTTATTTTGAAAAAAAACGACAGGATAGAATACCTTATTCGGTCTATTTTGGAATTAACTTCATTTAAAGAACAATTAGAAAAAAGTCATACTAAGGAGGAAGCGGAAACTAGATATGAGAATGTTTTATTTTTTATGGAACAAGCTAGGCAATTCGGATTAAAGAGTAAATACTCTTCATTAGATGCGTTTATAGAATCAGTGACCCTAGCTCCTGAAACTAAAGAAATAGAATCTGAGGGCTGTATTACCATTTCTACTGTTCATGCAGTAAAAGGTTTAGAATTCCCAGTTGTTTTTATTGTTGCCTGTGAAGAAGGGGTGTTCCCAGCTCGACAATCAATTAATCATGAGGAAGTGGAAGAAGAAAGAAGGGTAATGTATGTAGCTATAACTCGAGCAAAGGACAGGCTTTATGTGTCAAGTGCCAGGAGACGATTTAGATACGGTAAGGAGGAAACTAACTATCCGTCTCGGTTTATATCCGAAATGAAATCAGAAGAAAAAAGGCCTGCGTTTAGCGATTTCGGGGGGAAAAATTTTGAGGATGAAAGGATTTTATCCCATGATTCAGGAGATGATTACGGATATAATGGAAGTGTTGAGAAGGCGAATGAATGTATTAATACCATAAAACAAATTATTAAAACTCCGAACGTTTACAATGAATCTATCGAGGATTATAAGACAGGCAAGAAGATTAAACATTCAAGATATGGAGAAGGTGTTATAATATTGATAAGTGGCGAAGAAGATGACAGAGTTGCTACAGTTGAATTCCCTGATTTGGGAATTAAAAAATTTGTTATAAAGAATACCCCAATGACCTTGATATAACAAATATTTGTTTCTTATTTAATTAGTACAAGATTATTAGCTTAGGTATGAATTGGGTGTAATTGGATAATGGTTTAGGAAGGTACATATGGATAGGATGCTTCAATTGATAAAAATTTTGAATAAGTATTCTTATGAATATTATGTTCAAGATAACCCAACTGTTTCAGATGCAGAATATGATGTTTTGTATGATGAACTTAAAAAACTTGAAGAAGAATTGGGTATGATTCTTCCTGACTCTCCAACGCATAGAATTGGAGGGGATATTCTGTCTTCTTTTTCTCAATACAGGCATAAAGAAAAATTGTATTCCTTAGATAAGGCAAAAAATATTAAAGAAGTGGAAGATTTTTTTAATAGATTGATAAAAGAAAATGGAAAGATGCCAGAAATTACTATAGAACATAAATTTGATGGTCTTACACTTTCAATTGCTTATGACAAGGGGATAATTAAAAGTGCTGCAACACGAGGGGATGGTGTTACTGGGGAGGATGTGACTGCTCAGGTTAAGACTATTCGTTCCGTTCCCTCATCCATTCCTTTTAAAGGGTATGTTGAAGTTCAAGGAGAAGGGATTTGGAAGATATCTTCTTTTGATGAGTACAATAGAATATCTGACGTTCAAATGAAAAATCCACGAAATGCTGCTGCGGGAGCAATTCGCAATCTAGATCCGAAGGAGACTGCGAAAAGAAAGCTTGATTTCTTCGCCTACAATATAGGGTATCACGAGGGAATAGTATTTCCTTCTCAGAAAACAATGAGAGATTTCCTGCTAGAAAATGGATTTTTAGTAGGTAATGAGTTTATTATTGTGAATGATATTGAGGGAGCTGAATCAGTATTAAAAAGAATCGAAGAAGAGCGGTATGAGCAAGATTTTTTAATCGATGGAGCCGTACTTAAGGTTAATGATGTTGCTTTAAGGAATCATCTTGGATATACGGAAAAATTCCCCAAATGGGCTCTTGCATACAAATTTAAACCTGTAGAAGTATCTACCATATTAAAAGATGTTATTTGGCAAGTATCTCGCACGTCTAAATTGAATCCACTTGCAATACTAGAACCTGTTGAATTGATGGGAGTTACTATTAAAAGAGCTACCTTGAACAATTATGATGATATTTTAAAAAAGGGCATTAAGATAGGAAGCAAAGTTATTGTTCGTAGGAGTAACGATGTTATTCCTGAAATTATGGGTGTCTATGAACACACCGCAGATAGTAGAGATATACTTCCTCCTGATATTTGCCCAGCTTGCGGGGCCAAAATAAGAAAGGATGGAGTATTTTTTTACTGTGAGAATACTGATGGATGTGCTCCGAAAATAATATCAGTTATAGACCATTTTGCTGAAAAAGGAGCAATGGACATTGAAGGTTTATCCGAAAAAACTGCAGAACAATTATACAATGTATTAGGAATAGATTCACCTGATAAGTTGTATGGAATTAGTTATGATGATCTATTGAAAATTGAAGGATTTAAGGAAAAGAAAGCAGGGAATCTAATAGATTCGATTAATAAATCAAAGAAAACTACACTATCAAGGTTCCTCTATGCAATAGGAATTCCCAATATAGGAAAAAAAGGGGCAAGACAGCTAGCCGAGAAATTTAAAACTTTAGAAAAAATTCAACAAGCTAGCAGAGAAGAAATAATCCAAATAGAAGAATTCGGAGAGATAATGGCAGATAATATAATCGATTTTTTCAGAAAGAAAGAAAATATATCCCTGATAAAAGAGTTGCTTAAACACGGAATTTGCTTTGAAGAGGAGTCTATAAATAGTGGGGCATTGCTAGGTAAAATTGTAGTCTTAACGGGAAGTTTACCATCGTTAACAAGAGGACAGGCACAGCAATTAATTGTTTCTAATGGTGGAATTATATCTGAGTCAATATCAAAAAAAGTAAACCTGGTTATTGCTGGAGAAGCTGCGGGGAGTAAACTTGAAAAGGCCAAGGCACTGGAAATCGATATTATTGACGAAAAAGATTTTTTGAAACTCATTAATAATTAGGTCGAACAGCTAAAAAATTTTTAAAATGTGGATAACTCTAAAAAAAAGGGCATATTTGCTTTACAGTTGCATATTCTGTGTTAAGATACAGTTATGAGAGTAGGAAAACTAAACGGATTTGAATTGAAAGAATGTGTCTTGGACGTTATAAAACATAGACGGGAAGAGATTAAGACGGGCGCAGCTCTTGGAGAAGACTGCGCGAGCTTTCAAAGTAAGGATATTTTATTGATTTCAACCGATCCTATTACAGGAGCTTCAAAGAATATCGGAAGTTTGGCGATAAAAGTTGCTTCAAATGATATTTATGCCGCTGGTGGAGAACCTTTCTTGGCTATGATTACTCTGATTGCGCCTTCTGAAGCCACGACAAAGGATATTAGAAAAATTATGAATGAAGCGGAGAAAGAAGCTAAGCGTTTAAATATTGAAATAGCTGGAGGACATACTGAGTTTTCTGATGCGGTTAAACGCTTTATTATTAATACAGTTATAGTAGGAAAAACAAAGAGACATATAAAGGCGACCTCTCTCAATTTAGGCGATTCAATAATTGTAACAAAAACCATAGGTCTGGAAGGGTCTGTAATACTAGCAGATAAATACGCTGATTTACTTTGCTTAAATGAAAATGAAAAAAAAGAATTGTTAGAATATACCGAGAAAATAAGCTTAATAAAAGAGCATAAGTCAGTTGAAAATATTAGCATCTCTTCAATGCATGATATTACCGAAGGAGGGGTATTCGGAGCACTTGCTGAGATCTGCGAAGGAGCAGGAATGGGATGCAAAATAATAGTTAATAGTATACCAATTAGCCCGCTTACGCGTAAAATATGTGATGCTTTAAATATAGATTGTTATAACCTGATTTCTAGCGGAAGTATGATAATCACTACACAATTTCCTGAAGAAACCATTAAATCTTTGTGTGAAAACGGGATTGAGGCAAGTATAATAGGGAAAATAACTCATGGGAGGCCAACAGCTATATTATCAGATGGGAAAGAGATTACTTTAGAAGTTAAGCCAGATGAGCTTTTCAATAATGATAAGTTGGGTGATTTATGAAGAGAATTAACAGTATGACAGGATATGGTAAGGGTTCTTGCTCCATAGATGGAAGAAGAATTACCGTCGAGATTAAGTCTGTTAATCATAGATTCCTCGACTTATCTATTAGAATGCCAAGACAACTTCAGTTTACTGAAGAAGAGATTAAAAAAATTATTTCTTCTGATATTACTAGGGGACATATTGATGTTTTTGTTAATTATGAAGACAATAGAACCTTGAAAAGCAAGCTAGTTATAAATGAGGAATTGGCATACAGATATGTTGAAGAAGCAAAAAAACTTTGCGATAAGGGGTTGATTAATAACTTTGGAGTTGCCGAAATATTGTCTAATAAGGATATTGTAACAATTGAAGTTATAGAAGATGATGAAGACACCTTGATTTCATTAGTAAAAGAAGCAACTAAGACTGCTCTGGCTAGGATTTTAGAAATGAAATCTACTGAAGGGGAAAAGCTTGCCAAGGATTTGTTATCCAAGATAGATGATATTTCTAGAGCTATATCTAACATAAGCAATAGATATCCTTTTACCATTAATGAATATTCAGAAAGATTGAGATTGAGGATAAATGAGGTATTGGGAGGATTTGAGATAGATCCAAACAGACTTGCCCAAGAAATTGCTATATATACGGACAGATCAAACATAGATGAAGAATTAACTCGATTGAGGTCTCATGTTGAACACTATAAGAAAATTATTAACGCTGGTGGATGTGTTGGTAAATCTTTAGATTTTTTAACCCAAGAGGCAAATAGGGAAGCAAATACCATTGCTAGCAAAAGTAACGATAGCATCACAACCGAACAGGCTCTTAATCTAAAAAGTATTATTGAGATGATGCGCGAGCAAATACAAAATTTAGAGTAATCAGGAGATCCTCATGAGAAAGGGTATTTTATTCGTTTTAACCGGGCCATCCGGAGCTGGGAAAGGAACAGTGCTTAACAAGGTAATAAGCTCTCTATCAGGACTTGCATATTCTGTATCAGCTACGACTAGAAAACCAAGGCAAGGAGAGATTGATGGGATACATTACTATTTTAAAACGGAAGAGGAATTCGAGGAAATGGAAAAAAATGGGGAGTTTCTCGAATGTGTAAGCAAATTCCGGCAAAAATATGGCACCCCTAAATCGAAAGTTCAAGAGCATATTGACAATGGAATAGATGTTATATTAGAAATAGAAACCAAAGGGGCAGCAAAAATTAGAAGAGAATTTAGTGAGGCAGTTTTTATTTTCATAACACCCTCAACGTACGAGGAATTAGCGAGAAGGCTAGAACAAAGAGGTACTGAGGAAGATTGGATGAGGAGATTAAGGCTAAAAACAGCAAGGACTGAGTATAGAAGCATTCGCCAATATGAATATGTTGCAATCAATGATTACATAGATAAATGTGTTGATACTGTCATAGCAATTATTAAGGCGGAGAGAGCAAAGAGAAAAAATAATAGCGAACTTGTCGATATGTTTGCTAGTTTATATAAAAATTACAAAATAGAAGAACAAAAAACCTTAGGAGGTAAAGATAATGATGATTGATCCACCCATTGACAAATTGATTAAGAAGGCTCCTTGCAGATATGCATTAGTCGTTGGTATTGCCAAAAGAACGAAGGAGTTATTATCCGTGGAAAAAGAAAAAGCGCTTTTGGAAGACTCAGGATTGAAAGCCGTTTCCCTGGCAGCAAAGGAAATATATGAAGGGAAAATAAAAATAATTACAGAAGAAAAATGAAAAAAACTATTCTATTGGGAGTAACAGGCGGCATAGCGGCATATAAATCTTGTGAAATAGTCTCAAGATTTATTAAGCTTGGGTATGAAGTTAGAGTAATAATGACTGAAAATGCAACGGAGTTTGTCACTCCTTTGACTTTTGAAACTCTGTCTTTGAATAGGGTAGTTACTAATACTTTTGACAAAACAAGGGAGTTTGAAACAGAACATATCAGTTATGCTAAAATGGCATCTGCATTTTTAGTTGCACCCGCAACAGCAAATCTTATCGGCAAAATCGCCTCGGGAATAGCTGATGATATGTTAACTACCACTATTTTGGCAACAAAAGCCCCAATATATATTTGTCCGGCAATGAATACCGCGATGTATGAAAACTCTGCTCATCAGGAAAATCTAAAAAAACTCAAAAAAATGGGGTACAAAATTATAGATCCTATTGATGGAAGACTTGCGTGTGGAGATGTGGGCAAAGGAAAGATGGCTGAACCAGAAACCATTGTTTCAATTGTTGATTCAGACCTAACTCCTCTCCCTGATTTCAGAGGAAAAACTGTTTTAATAACAGCTGGCGCTACCGAGGAACCTATTGATGCAGTAAGATATATCACGAACAGATCTTCAGGGAAAATGGGGGTTGCTCTAGCTGAGGCTGTCCAAGATAGAGGAGGAAAAGTAATATTCATTTCTGGGAATATTTCGGTTAACCATCCAAACGTATATTCCACTATACAAGTTAAAACTACGGAAGAAATGTTAGAAGCAGTAAAAAAAGAAATAATATATTCTGACATTGTTATTAAAGCTGCTGCTCCTTCTGATTATAGAACTGAAGAAAAATTCCCGCAAAAAATAAAAGAAGAAAGATTTTCTTTGAACTTAGTTAAAAATCCAGATATTGCAAAGTATGTTGGGCAAAATAAAAATGGTAAGATTTTAGTTGTGTTTGCAGCCGAGACTAACGATTTATTAAAGAATGCTTCAGCAAAACTTAAAGAAAAGAACGCAGATATGATTGTAGCTAACGATGTTACAAAAGAGGGCGCGGGCTTTGGGAGCGATACAAATATCGCGACAATTATTAGAAAAGATGGTGTAATGACCTCATATGAGATGATGCCAAAAAGGGAGCTTGCAGACCTAATTTTAGATAATATTTTGGAAATTTCATGATATATGAAGTAATTGTAGATATTAGTAATTCAGAAGTTGATAAGGTTTTTGATTATATTTCGCCTTTTCCAGTGAATATTGGAGACAGGGTTCTAGTTCCTTTTGGAAAAAGACAAATTGAAGGTTATATTATCGGACAAAAAGAGAAGAGCGATGGTTCTTACGACTTGAAAGATATAATAATGAAATTAGACGATTTTACTGCCATTACACCTGAAATGCTAGAACTCACAAAGTATATGTCTTCTATGAATCTCCGTAAAGTTGATTGTTTAAGACAATTCATTCCGACATCAATAAGAAATGGCAAGACAAAGATTTTAAAAAGATCTTATTTAAAAATTAGTGATAAAGTTGGGACTTTAGACCAAGCTTTGGATTTATTAAACAGAGGAGCTAAGTCGCAAATAACTTTGGTCAAACGATTGTTTGTAAATGGCAATGAGCAAGAGAGGGATATTAATAAAGATTTTTCAGCTACAACAATAAAATCGCTTGTTGAAAAAGGTGTTCTTGAACGAATATATTATGAGGAAAATCGCACCCCGAAATCTTTAGATATTGAAAATAAAAAGATAGAACTTACTTTAGAACAACAAAATGCATTAAATGAGATTTTGGGCCCCGAAAAATCCTTTTTAATACATGGCGTTACTGGTAGTGGCAAAACTGAACTGTATATGAGAGTTATTGAGGATTCTTTAAAAAAGGGAAAGAATGCTATAATGCTAGTCCCAGAAATATCATTAACCCCACAGATGCTAGGCGTTTTTCGTGCAAGGTTTGGAGAACAAGTAAGTCTTTTGCACAGTAATCTTTCCCCAGGGGAAAGATTTGATGAATGGAGAAAATTGAGAAATGGTTATTCAAGAATCGCACTTGGCCCAAGAAGTGCTATTTTTGCCCCCTTAGAAAATCTCGGAGTCATAATTATTGACGAGGAACACGATTCCAGCTATGTTTCAGAAAGTAATCCTAGATATTTTACGTCAGAGATCGCTGCGTTTAGAGCGAAATATAATAATTGCAAGCTCCTTCTTGGGAGCGCTACTCCTTCTATCGAAACTTATTATAGGGCATCAATAGGAGAATATCGATTAATCGCAATGAATAACCGAATTAATAATAGATGTCTCCCGGAGATAGAGACAATCGATATGAGAAGGGAAATGAAAGCTGGGAACACTTCAATTTTTAGCGCTAAACTTCTTTCAGCTGTTGAAGATTCATTGAAAAGAAAAGAACAGGTAATGATATTTTTGAATCGGAGGGGGTATTCCTCCTTTGTTAGATGTCAAGAATGTGGATTTATCCCTATGTGTCCAAGTTGCGATGTTTCCCTTACCTTTCATTCAGAAGATAATTCATTAAGGTGTCATTTTTGTGGAAATAAGTACCGGATGATAGATGAATGCCCCAATTGTGGAAATAAAGATTTGAAAGAGGGACGCATTGGGACTGAAAAGGTGGTAAAGGAGCTGACACGTATTTTCCCGGAGAATAAGGTCCTCAGAATGGATCTGGATAGTACATCTCAAAAGGATAGTTATATCAAAATCCTTAATTCATTTAATTCAGGGGAAGCCGATATTTTAGTTGGGACTCAAATGATTGCGAAAGGGCATGACTTTAAGAATGTTACATTGGTTGGAATATTAGACGCAGACATATCGTTGTTTATCCAAGATTTTCGAGCAAATGAAAGAACATTCCAATTGATTACTCAGGTTGCAGGGAGGGCAGGAAGAGATTGCAAACCTGGCAAAGTTTTAATGCAAACCTATGTTCCGAGTAATGCCGTTTTCGCTTTTACCGCTCGATATGATTACAAAGGATTTTATGATAGGGAAATAGAAAAAAGAAAGGGAACTTTGTTCCCTCCATTTTCTAAGATTGTTAGAATTTTAACTCAAGCAAAAGACGGCGTTTTATCCCAAAAGGCTAACCATAAGTTATACGATTTAATTAGTGGTGCATTAAGAGGAAAAGAAGGAATTATAAGGATACAAGAAATGCCTGCTGCTATGAAGAAAAAATCTGATTACTATAGATATCAAGTAGTTATATGGGTAAGAAATGAGTTTTCGCAAAATATTCTAGAGATTATTTATGATATTTCGAATAGTTTTCATGAAAAAGGAGTGACAGTTTTTTCGGAAATCAATCCTCAACAAATGATATAGATATCTGGAACTATGTGTTTTACTATAAAAATAATAAAAATGTGCGATAATAATAATTATTAAGGAAAGAATTAATAGATTAAAAGATGGAGACACGGAATGGCAATAAGAAATATTTTTAAAGAAGAAGATGCGATTCTTCGCAGAAGAGCACGAGAAGTTATAGCCTTTGATGAAAGATTAGGCTTATTAATAGATGATATGGTTGATACTATGAGAAAGGCTGAGGGAGTGGGGTTGGCTGCTCCACAAGTAGGAATATCAAGGAGAGTAATCGTTGTTGAGACTAAGGAAGGTGGCTTAGTTGAAATTGTGAATCCAGTCATATATGAAAAATCAGGAAAACAGGTAGGCCCTGAAGGGTGTTTGTCTGTTGATCCCTCAAAAACAGGTTATGTTGAAAGGCCGATGTTTGTAAAAGTAAAGGGATATGATAGAAAGGGAAAGGAAATAATTGAGGAAGGAGAAGGTCTTAGAGCTAGGGCTTTTTGTCATGAAATTGACCATTTAGATGGAGTGTTGTATATAGATAGGTTGTGCCAACCTCCAAAAGCTGAAAGTTAATTTTTGCACACAATGTTATGGAACTGGTGATTTAGGATGGAATGAAGTATAAAGATGAGTTATTCTAACTTCAAAAATTGAAAGTAAATTTTCGCACACAATGTTATGTAACTGGTGATTTAGGATGGAAGGTTGTATACAAATAAATTTTTACGAAATAAAGATTCAAAAGATTGATTTGCCGCAGAAATAAGATTTTATGGTTAATAGTTAGCGCATAATTTAATAATTTCTGAAATCATGTGTGAAAAGAGGCTTGATGAATAACAATTGTAGAAGGATATGTAATTTTATTGCGATGTTTATCAACTTAATGCTGGGAGAAAAAAGGTCTGTTGAGGTGTTTGTATGAGGATTGTTTTTTTAGGAACTCCAAATTTTGCCGTTAATGTACTAAAGGCTTTATTTCTTTCCCATCATGAAATTGTTGGGGTTATAACTATGCCCGATAAAAAAGGAAAAAGAGGAAACAAAACTATTTCTTCTCCAGTTAAGGAGTTTTCTGAAAAAGAAGGGCTGAAAACATTTCAGTTTGAAAATATTAATACACAAATTAAGGCCATTGAGGAGTTGAAAGCAGATATAGGTGTTACGGCTGCTTACGGACAGATTTTAAAGGAAGGGGTAATAAATGTTTTTAAGTATGGAATAATTAATGTTCATGCATCAATACTCCCGAAGTATCGTGGGGCCTCTCCAGTTCAATGTGCTCTTCTTAATGGGGAAAAAGAAATTGGGGTAACAATAATGAAAACAGTTCTTGCCGTGGATGCAGGGGATATACTCAATATTAAGAGAGTGGTTTTAAATGGGCAGGAAAAAGCCGATGAATGCCTAGAAATATTATCTAATCTTGGGGGTATCGCTACGATAGAAACATTAGATGCTATTGAGTCAGACCTAATTAAGCCGGTAGAGCAAGACCATACCAAAGCATCTTTTTGCAAAAAAATTAATAAGGAAGATGGTAAGATTGATTTCACAAAAGAGTCAGCAGAGGATATTTTAAATAAAATTCGTGCTTTTTCCCCTTGGCCTTCCGTATATTTTCAATCCAAATATGGACAAATGAAGATTGTTGATGCAACGGTGAAAGCTGAAGATACTTCGAAAGAATCTCTACCAGGTACCATTATCGGGATTACTAATAAAGGATTGTGGGTTAAGTGTAAAAATGGTGCTCTAGAAATTAATAGAGTTCAGCTTGAGGGAGGAAAAGTTCTAGAAATAAGGGAGTTTCTTCTTGGAAGACCATTTCAGATTAAGGAAGAGATTCTAGCTAAAGGTTGATTTTCTCTGGGTATAGGAACTAAGTGACTACAGGTTATTTTGAAAAAAGTTATACGATTCTTAAAAAGGTGATTTCAGAAGGGGCCTATGTTCAGTTAGCACTTAAAGATGTATCTGGAGATAAAGATTTTTCTATAGTTACAAAAATAGTATATGGAACGCTAGAGCAATATTATCTTTTAGAATACAATTTGTCTCTATATATTGAAAAGAAACCCTCAAAATCTGTATACATACTTCTCTTAATGGCTGCCTTCTGTTTGAATAATCTTAATATTCCAGATTATACAATAGTCAATGAGATTGTTGATTTAACTGGAAAGATTGGGAAAAGAGAGCTAAAACCTTTTGTCAATGGTGTTTTAAGAAAAATATCTCAGCATTCAGCATCATTCCCTGATAAATCTTCAGAGTATTATGAAGAAGCATTTTACAATCTTCCTAGATGGATAATTCAATTAATTAAAAAGGAATATCCTAGTGATTTTGAAAAAATACTTAATTCTGAGAAAACTCAAATGGAGCATGTAAGGTTAAATTTTTCTAGAATATCAAAAGCTGAGTTCGAAAGAATTGTAATAGATTTTGTCCCCTCTCAGACAGGATATTTTGTCCGAAACAGTCCCATAATCCGAGAATTATTTAACAAAGGAAAGCTAACTTTTCAATCCCTTGCATCCACTTTAGTTGTGGAAGCTGCAGGAAATATTAAAGGCAAAAAACTTCTAGATCTCTGCGCAGCTCCAGGGGGAAAGTCCGTTTTTGCCGCTGAAAAAGGCGCTGAGGTGATTTCATGTGATATACATGAACACAGATTAAAATTAATCTCTTCTTATGCGTCAAGAATGGGATATGATTTAAAAGTAATAAAAAATGATGGAAAAAAGGAAAATAAATCTTTATTTAATCTCTTTGATATAGTTCTTATTGATGCCCCTTGTTCCGGGTTAGGAGTAATAAGAAAAAAACAAGATATGATCTTTACTAAAAGACCTGAGGATATTGAGTTATTAAGTTGCCTGCAAAGCGAAATATTAGAAAATGCAAAAAATTATGTAAAGATAGGTGGAATTATAATTTATTCAACTTGCACCATTACAGATGCGGAAAATGGGAGAATCATAAGGACATTTTTGGAAAATAACCCGAAATATACAATAGATAAAAAAGAGGGGGTTTTTCCGGAAACAGGGAGCGTTCAGTTGTTACCTGATGAATTAGGGATGGAAGGATATTACATTGCCAGAATCCGAAGAGATTCCTAGCATGAAAGCCTGCTTACCTTGTTTGGGGGAGTATTAGTTTAAGAGGAGTATATATTGATACACAAAAGAAAAAAATGCATACAAGATTATTCTTATGAGGAAATAGCAGCAATCGTTCTTGAAAAGGGTTTCCCAAAATTTCGTTCCCAACAAATATTTGAATTGTCCCTTTCATATAGAGATTGGTTGGAAAGCTCAAACGTACCTAAAGTGGTCTCCGAAGCTTTTTCTGACTACGAAATTGTACCGGCAAAAATTATTTCAAAGGTAATAGGACGGAGAGGTGTAACAAAGTATCTTTTTTTGTTGACCGACAATAGTATAGTAGAAGGAGTTTATCTTCCTAATAATTACGGAAATACCGTTTGCATATCGACTCAGGTAGGATGCGCTATGGGCTGTGAATTTTGTGCATCTGGCATTAATGGATTAATAAGAGACTTGAGCCCCGGGGAGATTCAGGGGCAGGTCTTAGCTGTTAATCGCGAAAAAAATGGGACAAAAAATAATCGCGCTATTTCTAATATTGTCCTTATGGGTAGTGGCGAACCGTTAAATAATTATTGTAATGTGGTAAAGTTTATTAGACTAATCTCTGCTGAAAATGGCATGAATATAAGCCCAAGAAATATCACCCTATCTACTTGCGGAATTACTGATAAGATTTATCTTCTTGCAAAAGAAGGTTTGCCTATCACATTAACTATATCCCTTCACGCAGCGTCTGATTTTGATAGACAAAAATTTATGCCAATAGCAAAGGTATACTCGATAAAAGATATTGTGAAAGCAGCGGATTATTATTATTCTAGTACAGGAAGAAGGGTCTCTTATGAATATGCTCTAACAAAAATAAGCTCAAAAGAGGAAAGCATAGATGATCTAGTAAAACTACTAAAGGGAAAGCCCATACACATAAACCTGATAAGGCTGAATCCTGTTCAGGAAAAAGAAGTTTTAGGATCTGATGATAAGAGAGCTGATGAAATTAGAAAGATACTGGAAGATAATGGGATATCTGCTACGATTAGAAGGAGCTTGGGTTCAGATATTGAAGGAGCCTGTGGCCAACTTAGAAATCATTTTCTTTCCGATGAAAAGAAGATTAGGGACTTTTCTGAATATTCGGTCATAAACTAATTTAAAAACAAAAATATATTTGTGTGGTACAATACAATAATTAAAGGTATAAGGGAAAAGAAACAAAAGATTTGTTGGAAATTTCTTATATTTAATATCTAATTTTACTAGTGGAGTTTAAATGCTTTTTAAAGGGAAAGTCGTAAAAATACTAGCTGGGAAGTATTGGGTCTTGGAAAAAAATACTCAATATATTTGCTCTGCCCGAGGAGTTTTGAGAAATACTGAAGAAGGAATCCTTGTTGGGGATAATGTGACATTTGAAAGGGCTGAAATTCCAGGAAGAATAATAGATGTTTTACCCCGAAAAAATTATCTTGTTAGGCCTCCAGTAGCAAATATAGATGATGTTCTTATAGTTGTTGCAAAAGAGCCAAAGCCGGACTTTATCTTGGTTGATAAAATACTCATCAATAGTTATTCCCAGGGAATAAGACCGATTCTTTGTTACAACAAAATTGATTTGGTTGAATACTCTGAAGCATATTCGGTCTTATCGGCGTATAGCCAAATACTTTTTACTATTGGAATTTCCGCTGAAACAGGCTTTGGTTTAATGGAACTTGGAAACATGATAAAGGGAAGATCAGTTTGCCTTGCTGGACAAAGCGCTGTCGGCAAGACAAGCATGTTGAATACAATTTTAGGCCTTAATTTGAAAACAGGGGAACTGTCTGATAAAATAAAAAAAGGGAAGAATACAACCAGACATGTTGAAATTTATAAAGCATTGGGTGCGGAGATTATTGACACGTGTGGATTTAGTATGTTAGAAAACTTAAGAATTCATGAAGGTGAGCTAGCTTACTATTATCCAGATTTTCTAGACTATTCTGAGACCTGCAGGTTTAAGGGATGCACTCATATCTCAGAACCAGGATGTAGCGTCAAGGAAGCGGTTGGGAAGGGCTTAATAGACAAAGCAAGATATGAAAGATATATAAGAATATTTAAGGAAATAAAAGAAAATCGTGAAAAAGAGTTTTATTAATTTTTAAAGGAAGTGTTAAAAATGGTAGAAGAAAAAAGAGTTTTGGTTGCCCCATCAATTCTATCGGGAGATTTTGCGAATATGGGTAATAGCGTGGCTTTATTAGACGAATGGGGGGCTGATCTAGTCCATTGCGATGTGATGGATGGCGTATATGTCCCCAATATTACTTTCGGAATGCCCATGATAAAAGCCATAAAGGATTATACTAAACTTCCTTTAGACGTTCACTTAATGATTGTAAAACCCGAAAGATATATTTCAAAATTTTTAGATAGTGGCGCTGATTGGCTCTCCTTTCATCCAGAGGTAAGCGATAGCCCTAATGAGATGCTAAAAAGTATAAGGGCATCGGGGAAAAAGGCAGGAATAGTAATAAATGCAGATGTTAATTGCGAGGATTACCTTTATCTCTTGGATTTATGCGATTTTATCCTTGTTATGAGTGTGCAAGCAGGATTAGGGGGACAGAAGTTTATTCCAGATACTTTAAAAAAGATAGAAGTAATAAAAAATTATAGGCAGAAACATAATCTTTCTTTTGATATAGAAATTGATGGCGGTATTAACGAGCAAAACTCAATCGTTGTTAGGCAGGCCGGTGTAAACGTGATTGTCGCGGGTAGTGCAGTATTCAATTCAATTGATCCCAAAGAGACGATTAGAAAGATCAGGGGATAAGAGGGAAGTTTAGGTTGTTTTTGTATCTTAAGCTACTAAAATAATTCAACAATTGAAAAAAAAAGAACCGCCTATGAACGGTTCTTTTAAAAAATTGATTGGGGAAGAGCTATTTTCCCTGTTTTCTCATTGTTCGAAGGCAACGAGTGCAAACATATGCATTGGTTTCCTTGCCAGAATCATCCACGATGTTCATTTTTTGAACGTTAGCACTCCACTTTCTTCTTGTTCTAATTCTGCTATGGCTGACATTATTTCCACTCATAGCTCCTTTTCCACATATACTACATATCCTAGACATGTTATTACCTCCAAATAATTATCTGTTTTAGCTTTTGTATTATACAATTGCTTAAGATTTTATGCAACAGTTTTATCCGTGCTTTTAGCTTTTGCTTGATTTTTACTTTATTTTAATATAACATAATCACATTATAGTAAAATGGTGTACTATGCCTCTACAAACTACAAATATATACGGAAACATTACGATTAGCGATCAGGCAGTTGCATTAATAGCAGGCAGGGTTGCTTTGGAATGCTACGGCGTTGTAGAGTTATCCCCTAGAAGATTTTCATCTCGTGTAAAAGTGTTATTCAAGCATAAACCTGTTAATTGTGGAATTAAGGTTGTGGCAATGGATAATAGAATCTTTTTGGACCTTTACGTAATTATTAGTAAAGGAGTTAATGAAAAGGCTGTTACGGAGAGTTTGAGGTCTTCAGTCGAATATAATGTGGCTAATCTTACGGGAATGAGGGTCAAGGGAGTAAACGTACACGTTGTAGGTTATAAATAAAATATAGACCTATTCAATCTACCCCAAGAAGGGCAATGATATAAGATGATAACAAATATTGACGCAAAGAAAATACTCGAAATTTTCAGAGGCGGCGCGCTAAATTTAGAGTTAAATAAAACATATATAGACAGTTTAAACGTATTTCCAGTTCCTGATGGTGATACGGGCACAAACATGACTTTGACGATGAACTCTACCTTGAAAGAGATGAGCTCTAGTGACTCGGAGAATATGGTTAGCATGTGTAAAGGCATGTCAGTGGGCGCATTGAAGGGAGCAAGAGGGAACAGTGGTGTAATTCTATCTCAGATTTTCAAGGGGATGGCAAACGTTCTTTCTGAGGTTG
This sequence comes from Clostridia bacterium, assembly GCA_028701415.1. Lineage (GTDB taxonomy): Bacteria > Bacillota > Clostridia > Christensenellales > DTU072 > MWEH01. Next base: position 19,728 of record JAQVQU010000005.1, read on the forward strand.
ACCTAATTAACACTAAAACCTTTTCTAGAGCCCTTGCACAAGGATCACAGGTCGCGTATGGGGTTGTGGCACAACCAAAAGAAGGGACTATTTTAACGATAATTAGGATGGTTTCGGCGTATGCTTTGAAGATTTCTACAAGAACATCTGATTATGAGACTTTTTTTACGCAAATTCTAAAGCAGGGAAAGAAAGTTTTAGCTGACACACCCAATATGTTGCCAGTTCTAAAAAAAGCTGGGGTTGTCGATGCAGGTGGGGCTGGGTTATTGACAATTCTTGAAGGGATGTACAATATATTAGCTGGGATAGAAATGAAAGCCCTTCAAAAACCTGAAGTTTTGAATATAGATATTTCTGACAACCCAGAGGAAATACAGGATTTTGAAAATATTAATTTTTCTTATTGTACTGAATTTTTCATAATTAATCTTCTCCCTAAAACTACGATGTCAGATATTGATAAATTAAGAGATTCTCTTAATGAAATTGGGGATTGTGTATTAGTCATAGGCGACTTAAATTTGGTAAAAGTGCATGTACATACGAATAATCCGGACAAGGCCATAGGATATGGGTTAAAATTGGGAGAACTTAACAAGTTAAAAATTGACAATATGGTTCAGCAATTCAGAGAATTACATAAACCAAACGAAAATATGTCTGTAAGAAAACCTGTAGGAATGATGGCCATTTGTAACGGGGAAGGATTAAAAAATATTTTTACAGAGCTTAGAGCAGATATAGTCATCGAAGGGGGGCAAACAATGAACCCAAGTGTTGAAGATATATCTGCTGCGGTAAATAAAATTAATGCGGATACAGTGTATGTTTTGCCCAATAACAGTAACATCATTTTGGCCGCTGAGCAAGCAAAAGGCCTTTCAGATTCAACCATTGTTGTTATTCCTTCAAAGGATATTCCCCAAGGAATAGCTGCTGCGATTAATTATAATCCTGAAGCTGGGGAAGAAGAAAATATAGAAATGATGAGAAGAGCTATAAGTTCCATTAGAAGCGGAATGGTAACACATGCTGTTAGGGATACCGAGATGGATGGCTATGAACTACATGATGGGGATATAATTGGCATATATGGGAATATCGCGGCAAAAGGGGAAAGTATAAATCTGGTTACAAAGGATTTAATAGGAAAAATGGTAGACGAGGAGAGTTCAACTATTACCCTATATCGCGGAGCTGAGGTTTCTGAAGAGGAATCTGAAATGCTTAAAAACGAACTACTAAAAGAACATGCTTTTTTTGATGTTTTAATTTATAACGGAGGACAGCAACATTATTACTATTACGTTGCTGTGGAGTGATGTCTCCCGATCTTCTCTCTTTAAAAGGGATAGGCCCAAAGACCAAAGAAAAACTTTCTCTATTAAATATCTATACGATTCAAGACCTTTTTATGTTTTTCCCATCAGGGTACCTTGATTTGGATGCGGCTTATGATATTAGTAATGCTGAGGATGGAAAGTATGCCGCTGGGGAGTTAATAATTAATAGAATTAACAATCCAATCAAAAAAGGAAAAAGGGGTATAATAAAAGTATTATGCCAAGACAAGAGGGGATATCAGGCCGAAATATTATGGTATAACTCTAACTATATTTCGAAAACCATGGCTCCAGGGGAGAGGATTTTATGCTATGGAAAGGTAAAAAAAGGCAAGGTTATATCTTTTACAAACCCAATTTACAAAAGAATAAAGGATAAATCGGACGAAAGTTTTAGCGGAATTAGATCGATTTATCCTACTAAAGGATTGATTCCTCAATTAACTTTCATTAATTTTGTTAAACAGGCCCTCGAATATTTAGATGTAAGCAGTGTTTTCCCTAAAAAATTGGAATTATTATATAATATTGCAGAGATAAATGAAGCTGTGAGATTCCTTCATTTCCCAGAAACGTTGGACAAAATAGATAAATATAAAAAGCGAATTTTAATGGAGGAAAGAGTTAGAATCATTTGTGCTTTTAGACTTATAAGAGATCGATATATCCGTGGGCATAGCTACTCTCAAGTAGACAATTTCCTTGAAAAAGCGAAAAAAATGATTCCTTTTGATTTAACCCATTCACAATCACTAGCCATCATTAATATTATCAATATTCTTACTCATTCTAATTTTCCGCTAAACTCCATCCTAATTGGGGATGTTGGAAGCGGAAAAACAATAGTCGCTGCGCTAATTGCATACTTCGCGGTACTTTCAAAACATCAGGTTGCCCTATTAGCCCCAACTGAAATATTGGCCGCTCAACATTTTTTTACGTTTAAATCATTTTTTGAAAAATCTGGAGTAAATATATCCTTACTTACTGGATCGATGCTAAAAGAAGAAAGAATGGAGATATGGCATAAAATATCTGAAGGAGGAACGGATATTGTTGTGGGAACACACTCAATAATTCAGGAAAAAATTGAGTTCAAGGATTTATCGTTAGTAATTAATGATGAGCAACATAAATTTGGCGTTGCACAGAGAACAGCACTCTTAGAAAAGGGAATTGCTTGCGACTTGCTAAGTTTATCTGCTACTCCAATCCCTAGATCTATGAATATTATGATGCTTGAAAACATAGATGTTTTTCATATAGAAAGTAGAACCAAGAGAGATAATATAAAAACTTCTGTAGTTCCTCCCGAAAAAAGAAAGGACATGTTTGAATATGTAGTTTCAAAATGCCAAAATGGCGCACAAGCCTTTGTCGTGGTTCCAAGGATATACGATGTTGAGGGTATAGAGTGTGACTCATTGTATAGTTTGGCAAAAGAGATGAAGGCCAAGTATGGCAATAGAGTTAGAATATCAACGCTCCATGGAAAAATGTCTTCTTTTGAAAAGGAGGAAAAAATGGATGCTTTCAGGAAGGGATGCTCAGATATTCTATTAGCTACATCCCTCGTTGAGGTTGGAGTAGATATACCTAAAGCATCAATTATGGTGGTTATGAATGCGGATCGATTTGGGTTGGCTTCCCTACATCAATTGAGGGGAAGAATAGGAAGGAACGGAGAACAAGCCTTCTGTTTTCTATACACTGATAATGAAATTGTTTCGACAAGACTAAATATTCTTACTAAAGAGAATAATGGGGAAATAATCGCTGAAAAGGATTGTGAGTTGAGAGGTATGGGCGAGGTATATAGTGAATCGCAAAGTGGGACAGGATGTTTGCAGGGATTAGATATGGAAACTCTAAGAATCTGTTCTGAAATTGCCAAACAAGTGAAATTAGAAGAACACTATGAGGTGCTATATAATTACATAGATAAGTATAGTTTGCGAAAAGTATCTCTGAATTAATACAATTTTATTTTTATGTTGGAATGAATTAATGATATGACTTGCGATAAAACGATATAATGGTTATATAAATAAATGTATCTAAGGATACAAAAATCGTTTTTAAATAATTGTTCAGCTTTAAATAGATTCTCAGATGACGTAAATCCCCTGACTAACTTCTACTTCAAATTCCACCGAGGAACTTACTTATTGGAATTTACTGATTATCAAATGCTTTGGATATCTTTGTTCAATACCTTGTTTGCTTGTATTGTATGTATGCGTGTGTTATATTTATTTAAGTGGAGAAAACACTATATTTTTAAATATTATTTTTTTTACGCAGGAGGATAAAATGGATTTATTACAATTGGATGCATTTGACGGGAAAATAATTTCAGTAAATGTATGGGATAAAATAAATAATCCAAAGGGTGCAGTAGTCATTAGTCATGGAATGGCAGAGCATGCTGAGAGATATGATGATTTTGCTACGTTTTTGAATTCCAAAGGCTATGTTGTTTTAGCGGGAAATCACCGTGGACACAAATATAACAATGCTGGAGAAAAAGGTTTGGTTCAAGGGGATAGTTTTTCCCAAACAGTAGAAGACGTTAACTCAGTGATAGTATACGCCAAAGAAAAATATGGAAAGAAAGTAGTTCTTTTAGGACATAGCTATGGGAGTTTTATATCCCAAAGATTCTTGGAACTTCATAGTGCTGATGTCAAGGCGGTAGTATTATCGGGAACTGCCTATATGAAAAACTCTTTGATATCTCTTGGGAAAGGGATTGCGTCCCTTCAAAAAGCTATTTTGGGACCTGATAAAACAGGTAAATTAATAAATAAGATGAGCTTTGGAGCGTATAACAAGCCCTTTGAATCGCAGGGACAGAAGTTTGCCTGGCTTTCTAGAGATAAAGCCCAAGTAGCAAAATATGAGGCTGATGAATATTGTGGATATCCACTATCTATAGGTTTTTATGTCTCCTTTTTTAATGGTGTATTAAATATGTACGGGGAATCCGCAAACAATATAAGAAAGGATATCCCTATCATGATTGCAGTTGGAAGTGATGATCCCGTATCCAACCAAACAGAGCTAGCGAAAAAGCTTTTTGATTTTTATCTCGAAAAGGGATTAACTTCGGTTGAATACAAGGTATATGAGGGTGCTAGACACGAAATTCTAAATGAAACCAATAATACCGAAGTGTACGAGGATATTTTTTCCTTTATTGACAAACAATTTGCATAAAATGGGGCTTTATTTGTTATGAAAAAAACGCTGACATTGATAGTTATTTTAGTTATTGCATGTTTAGTTTCGATTTTTGTGTCAGCCTGTGATGGTACCGGGGAAGAAGATATCTTTCCCCCGGCAACCTATGAGATAAACAACGAGGAAGATTTTTGTGCTATATCAGAAAAAACAGGGAAAAAATATTCGAACGCAACTTTCTTATTAAAAAACGATTTGGATTTGTCCTCCTCTAATTGGATAGGGATAGGTTCTTCCCCAAATATTTCAGATGCTTTTACAGGTGTTTTTGATGGGGACGGGCATTCCATAACATATTCTGCAAGCTTTGAACCTCCAACAGAGAATGTTTTTGAGCCAGATGAACGGCAGGCATTTGGATTATTTCAATACGCAAATAATGCAACTTTCAAAAACTTAAGTTTAATAGTTAATCTTTTAATCCCATGTGAAGCTGAAAATATTTATGTTGGGGGTCTCTGTGCATATCTTAGTGGAGATTCTTCTGTTGAAGATGTAACAGTTTCTGGTGTGGTAGAAACAACCATTCGAGATCTAAGGCAAGATATTATTAAATCTGATGGAAGCATAGTAAAACCGGCTATGGGTGGACAAGAAAACAATAAATATTTTGACCTGTGTTTAGGCGGGGTTATAGGTTATTCAAAAGGAGATCTGTCTTATTCGAATGTTGCCTCTTCCGTTGATATAAATATCGGACGAAACAAGTACTGTATTCTTGATAACGTCAACGTTGGTGGTATTGCGGGTATTATTCGCCCTGTCGATATTTCAAATAACGATTCTGCGAGAATGGCTCTAAACAATCTCTCCTTTGAGGGTAGCCTAGCCAGTTATGGTGGAAATGTATATAGCGGGGGGATAGCTGGGTCTATTAATCATTCGACGATAAATAATATTTACGTTGGGAATTCTCACCCATCTGATTTTTCGGGTAATGCTTTGGGTAGGCTCTCATTCGGATTGGTTTCAGGAGTGATAGAAAATTCCTCTCTGGAAAAAGCTAGCGTGGTTGCAGGCACTGTATCAATTGCTTCAATTAGCACTAGCAAAAAGGTTTCTTTCAACTTAGGAGGAATAGCTGGAATGTTGAAAAATTCAGAGATATCCTTCTGTGTGGCTGAAATTTCTTTTGAAATACGCAATGGAACCTATTTTTATGCCGGTGGAATCGCAGGGGTATGTTATGACTCAGATATTCTTAGTGCCGTTTCAGAAGGAGGAATATCTATTGTTTCCTCGGGACAAATAAAGTTGGATATTATAAATTATGACTTTAAATATAGTATGGTAGCAATTGACTTAGCAGATTATAGTAAAAATGCAAAAAACGGGGGCATTGTTGGCAGAGTCGAAGGACAGTGCCACATAGCTAATTTATCGAGTGAATTCCAAGCCTTTCAACCTTTGTTTGGAGAGACAGCCAATAGACTGGAAATAGTAATTTTGAAAAAAGGTGAAAGTTTTCTTAATGAATGGATTGAAGATTCACAATACGATAGAAATCTGATGGATATTTCCGAAACTGTTTCAAAGGATGCTGCTGAGGATGAACAACAATATACAATTAATCACTTTTACAATGTTGAGGATAATCTAAAACTTACTTATCAAGAGAGCAACGCTAAGGTTTGTATTGATCGTGCGGAGTGGCAATTGGCCGGCAGAAATCTTGAAAATACCGAACTAGGAAAAGCTCAAAATGATCGCTTAGCTTATGATGCATTAAAGCTTTCGATAGAAACAGAGATGGATTAACTATTTTTTTGTTCTTACCTTCTTTTTTTATTTGTTTGACTCATAGATAATGAAATTCCCATTAGTTCATTGGAAAATTTACAGTGGAAATAATATTTAAGGAAATTCTCGAGGTATTTAAAAAAGCTTAGATGTTTATGTCCTTTGCGTTTGCCATTAAGATAAACCAGTACTATAATGTGTTTATAGTAAATAGAATAGAGGATTGCAAGGAGAATATATATGCGTATAGTGATTAATAAAGTTGAAATGGATTTTGAAAAAAATACACTGATAGCTGATATTGCTAAAAGTATCATAGGTGAAGATTATAAAAAAATATATGTAGCAAGGTACAATGACAAGATAGTGGATTTATATTCATCCATTCAGGAGGGTGGGAGTATAGATTTTTTAGGCTGGGAATCGGAAGAAGGCAAAAAAGCCTATAGACATACTAGTTCTCATATTTTAGCCCAGGCGGTAAAGAGGCTTTATCCTCAGGTTAAGGTCGCGATTGGTCCTGCAATTCAAGATGGTTTTTATTACGATTTTGATTTTTCAAACCCTATCACATCTGCTGATTTGGAAAGTATTGAAAATGAGATGAAGAAAATCATAAAAGAAAGAATTCCTGTCATAAGACAAGAGTTATCGAGGGCTGAAGCTATTGATGAATTTTCTAAGCAAGGGGAAATTTATAAGGTTGAATTGATAAATGATTTGCCAGAGGGAGTGACAATCAGTGTATACAGACAGGGAGATTTTTCTGACTTGTGTGCGGGGCCCCACCTTCCAAATACCTCATATGTGAAAGCAGTTAAGCTTACTTCCATAACCGGGGCCTATTGGAGGGGAGATGAAAAGAAGAAGATGTTGACCCGTATTTATGGAACTTCCTTTGATACAAAAGAGAATATGGAATCATATTTGGAAGAGGTTAAAGAGGCCCGGGCTAGGGACCATAATAAAATTGGACGCGAACTAGGATATTTCATGACTGATGAAAATATTGGGCAGGGTCTTCCTTTGCTAATGCCAAAGGGAGCCAAACTATTTCAAGTTCTTACTCGTTTTGTCGAAGATGAGGAGGCTAGAAGGGGATATTTATTGACAAAGACCCCTTTTATGGCAAAAAGCAAGTTGTACAAGATTTCTGGCCACTGGGACCACTACAGAGAAGGTATGTTTGTTATTGACAATGAAGACGAAAATGAGGTACTAGCTCTTAGGCCGATGACTTGTCCCTTCCAATACACTATTTACAATAATGGGCTTAAATCTTATAGAGACCTACCTAAAAGATATGCAGAGACCTCAACTCTATTTAGGAATGAGGCTAGTGGGGAAATGCATGGGCTTATTAGAGTAAGACAATTTACTATTTCTGAAGGACATCTAATTTGTACTCCGTCTCAATTGGAAACAGAGTTTAGGGGGTGTTTGGAACTAGTAAGATACATGCTTAAAGCAACCGGGCTTGATAAAGATGTGTCATATAGATTTTCAAAATGGGATCCAAATAACACTGAAAAATATATAAATGATCCAGAAAAATGGGAAGAAGCTGAGGCAGGAATGAAAACAATTCTGGACCACTTAGGTCTTAATTATAAGATTGCAATCGGAGAAGCTGCTTTTTATGGCCCCAAATTGGATATTCAGATAAAAAATGTATTTGGTAAAGAGGATACGATTATTACTTTACAGGTTGACCCATTTTTAGCCGAAAAATTTGATATGAATTATATTGATGAGAAAGGAAATAAAGCTAGACCATATATTATTCACAGGACTTCAATAGGATGCTATGAAAGAACAATGGCTTTGCTGCTGGAAAAATACAATGGTGCCCTGCCTCTTTGGATGGCTCCGGAACAGGTTCGTGTTCTCAATATCACGGACAGGACTTACGAGGATGCAAAAATGATATGTGAGAACTTATTGGCTGAGGGAATAAGGGCAACTGCGGATATAGCAAATGAAAAAATTGGATATAAAATAAGAATGTCTCAAATGGAAAAAATTCCATATATGGTTGTAATCGGAGATAAGGAAAAAGAAAACAATTTATTGTCCATTAGGTCTCGAAAAGATGGTGACTTAGGTTGTATGAATTATGAGGATTTTTTATTAAGATTAAAAAGGGAAATAAAGGATTTAAATCTTGATTGAGATTTTACTCCTAGATTACAAGCACATTAAAAGAAATGTTGATTAAAATACTTTGGGGAAAAAAGTACTAAAAAACAATTCCAATAAGCGATAGATTATAGATAAAATGTTTGACACTGTAAACTACAGGTGATAATATAAAAAACGAAGCAGAACATTTCTCACCAGATGCAATTGCGCAGAATGGTTTCTAACAGTAATAAGATAATTTTTACTAAAGAGTGTTTTGTTTTCAAGACACTTTTTTTTATAGGATATAAGAAGAGAATAAGGAGGACAAGCTCATTTTTAAAGAATTAGCAAAAAATTACGAGATTCAAGCAAAAGAGGTTAGGTTGATTGACAGTGAAGGAAATATGCTTGGTGTTTTCACTTTAACTGAAGCTCAAAAAAGAGCAAATGAGAAAGGTTTAGATCTGGTGGTAATATCCCCCACTGCTAACCCGATTGTTTGCAAGATAATGGATTATGCGAAATACAAGTATGAACGAATTAAACAAGAACGAGAAGAAAGAAGAAAGCAGGTTAATATTGAGCTTAAAGAGCTTTGGCTCTCTGCGGTTATAGATATAGGTGACTTAAAAACCAAGGCCAAGAAGGCTAGAGAATTTATTGAGAATGGAGATAGGGTTAGATTAAGCATTAGAATGAAAGGAAGACAACTTGCCCACCCCGAACTTAGTATGGATGTAATGAAAAAATTCTATGAAATGGTGTCCGATATAGCTCAAATCGAGAAACCCCCTATCAGAGAAGCAAGGACGGTGGCAATGATAATTGTCCCAATTAAAAAGACAAAATAGGCAAAGGAGGAACAAAGTTATGCCCAAAATGAAATCCCATTCCGGAGCAAAAAAACGTTTTACTTTCACCGCAAGCGGTAAATTGAAGCATGCTCAGCAAAACAAAAGACATATTTTAACCAAGAAGACAGGAAAGAGAAAGAGACAACTCCGTGCAACCGGTTACGTCGATACTACTCAAGAAAAAACAATCGCCAACATGATCGGCGGACAGAAATAGGAGGAGCGAGAAATGAGAATCAAGAGAGCTGTTAATTCTGTGAAGAATCGTAAAAAAGTTTTAAAACGTGCAAAAGGTTACTTTGGGAATAAAAGTAAGCTATATAGGGTTGCAAATCAAGCCGTAATGAAATCAATGCAGTATGCATATGTTGGCAGAAGATTAAGAAAGAGAGATTTTAGAAGTTTATGGATAACGCGTATTAATGCTGCCGCGAGATTGAACAATATGTCTTACAGTAAATTAATGTATGGATTGAAGACAGCGGGAATAAATCTAAATCGAAAAGTATTGGCAGATATTGCCGTTAATGATTCAGTTGCATTTTCTGGGTTATGCGAACAGGCAAAAGCCGCGATAAAATAAATTCTTGGCTTCCTTAATGGAAGCCATTTTTTTAAGAAAAAATAAAGCAATTATGATTATTACTTCAATTAATAACAATAAAATAAAGGTATTAAAGTCCCTCTTTGATAAAAAAATGAGGGAAGAATTAGGGTTGTTTTTGGCTGAAGGGCAAAATACTTTGAAAGAATTGGATTCTAGTTACATAAAAGAGGTCTTTGTATCTGAATCTGCTTACATTAAAAGCCGTGAACAGATTGATATAAAAATAATAGATAATCCAAATATTTCGTTATTTATTGTTTCAGATGTCGTTTTTTCTAAAATTTCTGATACGGCTACTCCTGCTGGATTAATAACAGTATGCAGAATTAAAGAAACTCAAAATATTGGCTTTGGCGATATCGCTGTATTGGACAGGATAAGAGACCCGGGCAATTTAGGTACTATATTAAGAAGTGCGGAAGCTTTTGGGATAAAAGATCTTATTTTAGTTGATTGTGTCGAATTGTATAACCCAAAAGTTGTTCGTTCTTCGCTTGGTTCGATACTTGGACTTAATATCATTATATGCTCAGACTCAGCAACTGCATTGAAACTCCTGGATGGAATAGATTTATATTCTCTTTCCATGTCTGGGAAATCTATTTACGAGTTTGCACCAAGGAGTCGGGTAGCTATTGTCGTTGGAAATGAGGCTTCTGGGGTTTCAGAGGATTTTTTAAAAGTTTCTAAAGGAATTATCTCAATTCCAATGCTTGGGCAAATGGAGAGCTTGAACGCAGCGGTGAGTTTTTCTATTGCAGTGTCTTTTTT
>JAQVQU010000005.1:30512-39829 GCA_028701415.1 Clostridia bacterium
AATTCCAATGCTTGGGCAAATGGAGAGCTTGAACGCAGCGGTGAGTTTTTCTATTGCAGTGTCTTTTTTGGAAAACAATAAAGAGAATAGCTTTTTTGACTTATTAAAGTAAGTTCATAAGATTTTTTCTCATCTTTAGAAAACGATTAAGAGAATAACTTTTGATTTATAAAAGTAAGTTCATAAGATTTTTTCTCATCTTTAGAAAACAATAAATAGAATAACTTTTTGATTAATGAAGGTAAATTTATCAGAATTTTTTCACCACGCTTTATCGGTTTTTTAATTTTGTTTATCAAAAATAACTTTCATTTGTAGAGAAAAGAATAGGCGCTATATGTACATATTTTTGTATGGTAAAAAGAAAATTAATTTAAATAAAAAAAGGACTGCATCCGCAATTATAATTATAGTAAATATACTCTATTACCTTAGGATTGCATTTCGTTATTTCAATATAGTGGATAAAATATATTACTATATGTTATATTATTTTAGTTAGGCGCGCACGAGGACAAGGCGTATTGCCATAAGAAAGTTCTTGTCTCGACTCTTGAATTGCGCTAGGAGGATTATATTATGTCAGGACATAGTAAATGGGCAAATATCAAACAAAAAAAAGGTAAGACAGATGCCGCAAGAGGACATTTATTTACAAAAATAGGTAGAGAAATATCTGTAGCTGTGAAATCTGGAGGCCCAGACCCCGATTCAAATGCAAAACTTAGAGATATAATAGCCAAAGCCAAGCAGAACAATATGCCAAATGATAATATAGCAAGATCCATTAAAAAAGCTAGTGGTGAAGGCGGTGGGGTAGATTATGAAGAAATAATTTATGAAGGTTATGCCCCAGGGGGAGTTGCAGTAATTGTTGAGACACTTACAGATAATAGAAATCGTACGGGTGGAGAAGTAAGACACCTTTTTGACAAGTTCGGTGGTTCCTTAGGGCAAACTGGATGTGTAAGTTATATGTTTAAAAGAAAAGGAGTTATTCTGGCCGACAAAACTATGTCCGAGGATGATATGATGATGCTAGCTTTAGAAGCCGGGGCAGAGGATATAATTACCGATGAAGATGTGTTTGAAATCTATTGTTCCACTCAGGATCTTTTCGATATTTCTGAAAAACTAAAGGCTGGTGGAGCAATAATATTGTCTCAGGAAGTTGATATGATTCCTGATATTGAAGTTAATCCCGAGGGACATGAAGAAACTGTAAAAAAACTAATCAATATGTTGGACGAAAATGAAGATGTGCAAAATGTCTATCACAATGCAATTTTGCCAGAAGAAGTGGAAGAATAGATTTTAACCTACTAACAGGTAATTAGGAGAGAATAAGAAACTTTAAGTGTCCATTTTTTAGAAGTTCTTACAAAAGAAGGTCAAATTAATATTATAAAATCACAAAAAAGAGAGTATCCATTATTAATTATAAGTAGATTTTTGAATAAAAAATAACTAATTAAATAACTGGATAAAACGAAATAAAATCAAATACAAAAGCACCAATAAATTAAAAAAGGGTAATGAAACATGAATCTTGTTGCAAAGATATGTGAAAACGCAAAGCAAACTGCTAATACATTTGCTGGTATTTCGGAAGGGATCAAAAACTCTATTTTGTTGTGTCTAAAGAATCTACTTGAAGAAAATTCCGAAAAAATTATAGCTGCGAATAAAAAAGATTTGTTACTTGCAGAAAAGAATGGTAGAAATGCCGCATTTTTGGATCGACTAACCCTTACAAATGAAAGAATAAAAGGAATTGCTGAAGGATTGGAAGCAATTATTTCCCTGAATGATCCTGTGGGAGAGATTGTTGAAGAATATGTATTGCCAAATGGATTGAATGTAAAGAAAACAAGGGCTCCACTTGGAGTTATTGCGATAATTTTTGAGGCTCGACCCAATGTGGCTATAGATGCGGCGGCCTTATGCATAAAAAGCGGCAACGGAGTGATACTTAGGGGAAGCAAAGATAGCACAGAAAGTGTCAACATGTTGGTTTTTTTGATAAAAAAAGCATTAAAAGAGAATAAAATTTCTGAAAATCTTGTAGGGTTAATTGACAGCTCAGACAGGAGCACCTCTGTGGAAGTTTTAAAACAAGACAAATTTATTGATGTTGTTATACCTAGAGGAGGAGAGTCACTTAAGAAAGTAGTCCTCGAAAATGCAACTATGCCTGTCATTGCCTCTGCTGGGGGAAACTGCCATATATATGTTGCAAAAACAGCGAAACTAGAGGTGGCAGAAAAAGTTGTGGTTAATTCTAAAACAAATAGACCAGCGGTATGTAACGCCCTGGAAACTCTTTTAGTGGATAAATCGGTAGCCCCTTCGATGGTTCCCTTTTTATGCGGCTCTCTCTGCAGAGAGGGGGTGGAAATCAGAGTCTCCGAGAGAGCTAAAGAATATTATCCTCAAGGAAAAATTGTATCTTCAGAGGAAATGTATAAAGAATATGATGATATGATTATAAAAGTAGAAATTGTAAAAGGAATAGAAGAAGCTATTTCACATATCAATTATTTCGGTACACATCATAGCGACGGAATAATATCTGAGGATTATGAAGAGATAGATAAATTTATGAAAGAGGTAGATAGTAGCGCAATATATTTGAATGCTTCTACCAGATTTACCGATGGTTTTCAATTAGGGCTTGGGGCTGAAATGGGTATAAGCACTCAAAAACTTCATGTTAGAGGTCCGATTGGTCTTAAAGAGTTAACTTCAACAAAATATTGTGTATATGGGAATGGACAAACAAGAAACTGATTATTACTATTAAGAAGGGTGATTATGAGACGAATTGCATTATTAACGAGTGGAGGAGATGCCCCAGGAATGAATGCCGCGATAAGAGGGGTTGTTAGATGTGGAAACTACCTTCACATGGAAGTATACGGCATTGAAAGAGGATATGATGGACTAATCAAAGGTAATTTGAAGAGAATGGATAGTCGATCTGTATCAGATATAATTCAGAAGGGTGGGACAATCCTTAAAACAGCCAGATGCCCTGAGTTTAATGAAGAAAAAGGAATAAGAGCTGGGGCAGAAGTATTGAAAGCTTATGGAATTGAAGGTCTAATAGTAATAGGCGGGGATGGTTCCTTTAGAGGGATGCGTGATTTAAATAAATTATGCGGGATTCCCTCAGTAGGTATTCCGGGAACTATTGATAACGACTTAGCGTATACAGATTACACTTTAGGTTTTGATACGGCGGTGAATACCGTAGTTGATGCAATTAATAAACTCAGAGATACTATGACCTCTCACGACAGGGCTTGTATAATAGAAGTTATGGGTAGAAAGTGTGGAGATATTGCCTTGTTTTCGGGAGTTGCTGGAGGAGCCGAGAGCATTGTTGTCCCCGAACATGAATATAAAATAGATGATATTTGTGATAAAATGCGTAGAAATGCTATAAAAGGAAAGGTATCAGATATTATTGTATTGGCAGAAGGTGTTTGTTCCTGTGATGAACTTAAAAAAGAAATAGAGTCAAGAATCAATATTGTTGTGAGAACCGTAAAACTTGGATACATCCAAAGAGGTGGTTCGCCAACAGTTGGGGATAGGGTTTTTGCTGCAAGATGTGCAGATCTTGCCGTTAATTTACTTGCTGGGGATATTCAAGATAGCAGAGTGGTTGGAGTTTCTGGGGGGAAAATGGTTAGTTTAAACGTTGAGGAAGCGTTAGACATGAAAAATGAATTTGATGAAAAACTATATAGTATAGCCGGTAAACTGGCTTTTTAGGAGGTTGAAGATGATAAATTTGAAAGGTGCGTGTATGTTTGGACAGTCTGGGGGCCCGACTTCTGTTATTAACGCAAGTGCTGCTGGGGTTTTTGTTGAAGCCCTAAGCCAAAAAAATATTACAAAAGTATATGGGTTAGCTCATGGTATTAGAGGTTTGTTAGATGAAAACTTTTACGATATGGGAAAGGAAGACCAAAATGAATTACTTTTGCTTAAAAACACGCCTTCCTCAAATTTAGGCTCTGTAAGATATAAACTTAAGGATTCCTCAGTTGATGAAACTGATTATAAAAAAATACTCGAAGTCTTTAAAAAATATGATGTGAGGTATTTTTTCTACAACGGCGGCAATGACAGCATGGATACTTGTAACAAAATTTCAAAATACTTAATGAAAGCAGGGTATGATTGCAATATCATTGGCGTTCCAAAGACTATTGATAATGACTTATTTGGGACTGATCACTGTCCGGGATATGCCTCGGCAGCAAAATATGTCGCAACAACATTGATGGAGCTTAACTTAGATGCAAAGGTTTATGACAAGGGCCAAGTTGTTGTTATAGAAATAATGGGAAGAAACGCAGGGTGGTTGACCGCTGCGGCAAGTTTAGCTGGGTATAAGGGTCTTGGGGCAGATTTAATTTACTTGCCCGAGGTTCCTTTTTCAATAGAAAAATTTAAAAAAGATGTAAAGAGGGTGATGGATGAAAATGGGGGAAAATGTATAGCTTGTGTCTCAGAGGGAATTAGAGATAAGGATAAAAACTTTATCGTAGAAAAACTATCCCAAGAGAAGGCTAAAGATAACTTTGGACATACCCAACTAGGTGGATTGGCTATTCAGCTTGCTGATTTGATCAACCAAGAATATGGAGTTAAAGTTAGAGGAATTGAGTTCAGCCTTATGCAAAGATCTGCAGCACACCTAGCTTCAGCAGTTGATGTTGAGGAAGCTTTTAACGCTGGAAGAGAAGCTGTCAAGGCCGCATGTTCAGGAATAACAGATAAAATGGTTGCTTTTGAAAGAGATATGTCATCTGGGGGCTACAGATGTGTTTACAAACTTCTCCCTCTTGAAGTTGTTGCAAATGCAGAAAAAACGGTTCCTTTAGAGTGGATAACCGAAGATGGGATTGGCATGAAAAAAGAATTCATAGATTATGCTCTTCCCTTGATACAAGGAGATAGTAAGGCTCCGCTTGAAGATGGATTGCCCAGATTTTCTAAGTTGAAAAAGATAAAAGCTGGAAAATAGCGGTATAAATGAGTTTGCCTCAACCCGGGAAACGCGCCGCTATTGAAGGCGGGTTGCCCGGGTTTGTTTTTTGAATTAAAGAAAGCTAGTGCTATTGATTTAATAGGCATCATAAAAAATAGTTGATAATCAAAGTGGTAATTTATTTGTGAACAATAAAGTAAGGATAAAATAGGAATGAGGAAAATTAAAAATAAACTAATTTTTATTATTATTGGGTCACTTTTAGGCTCTTTCCTGATTTTAGGTTTAACGTTAGGTTTTACTTTAGATTTGAAAACCCCTAACCCATTTATTCAAGAAGTAAAAGGAGAGCCCGATTATACGATTGTTATTAGTTGGGAAAAAGTAGCCGGAGCGAAAAACTATTATGTACAATATGAATATACCGAACTTTATCCAGGCATAATTGAAAGTCAAGCAGTAGTTGCTAATTCGATTTCAATAAAGAGGGTAAGAGGATTAGTAAAATTCCGAGTGAAGGCACTTTCTTTGAGAGAATCTCAGAGTAGTTCTTATTCCGAATGGATAGAGTACGATGTAGAGGGGTTGAAACTACCGATTTTATCTCCCTTTGGATTCATATACACAGAAGACGGATGGAAAATCGATAATAATTTTACCCCGGTCCAATATCTATATAAGGGTGAGACTAAGACAGTAGTTTTTTATGAATTTACTGATAACTACAATAATAGTTCATATCACTCATACAATGACCTGGTAGGTGATGATGCTTATACATTTAATTTCCCCCCAGGAGAAACTATATGTCGTTTTAGAACGGTGAATTTTACTTATTTCAATGGGCAGAGTATTAATGAGCCTAAAGAACTATATGAGTTATATGATGAAGCAAGTTCGTACGTGGAAATCACCCACATTAATCCAGAATAAAATGGAGGTTTGAGAGATAAAAGACAGCAACAAAGATTCATAATTAATATAAAAATAGAGAAAAAATATATAAGGATAAATATGAAAAGAGAAGATATTAGGAATATAGCGATAATAGCACACGTAGATCACGGTAAGACAACTTTGGTTGACTCAATGCTAAGACAGGGAGGAGTTTTTAGAGACAATCAAATTGTCGAAGAGTGCGTTATGGATAGTAACCCACTTGAAAGAGAAAGAGGTATTACTATTTTGGCGAAAAATACTTCCTGCTATTACAATGATGTAAAAATAAATATTGTGGACACTCCGGGGCATGCCGACTTTTCTGGGGAAGTGGAAAGAGTTTTAAAAATGATAGATGGTGCAATACTCCTTGTAGACGCTTATGAAGGGCCAATGCCTCAAACTAGATTTGTTTTACAGAAAGCCTTGGAAATGAATCATAAAATTATTATTTGCATCAATAAAATAGACAAGCCTGGGACAAGATTGGATGAGGTTCTCGAGGAGATATATACACTTCTAGTGGATTTGAATGCAAATGATGAGCAAATAGACAGCCCTGTTATATATTGCTCTGGCAGAGAAGGAAGAGCCTCCTATTCCCCAAATTTTAAAGGAGATAATCTTTTGCCGTTATTCGATACTATTTTGAAACATATTAAGGCTCCCGAGGGAGATGAAGCAGCTCCTCTACAGTTGCTTGTTTCTTCAATAGACTATAATGAATATGTTGGTAGAATTGGAATCGGTAGAATAGAGAGAGGCACGATGACTCAAAATCAGGAGGTTTCAATAGTAGATTTTCATAATCCAGGAAGTGTTGAGAAGGCAAAAATAACCAATATATACCAATTCTCTGGGTTGAGTAGAATACCAGTACAAAGCGCACAAGTAGGAGATGTTGTAAGTTTTTCCGGAGTTGGGGATATTACCATTGGAAAAACGCTATGTGATAGTGGTTCATTAGAGCCTATTAACTTTGTCAAGATATCTGAACCTACCTTACAAATGACTTTTTCGGTTAATGATAGCCCTTTTGCCGGAAGAGAGGGAAAATTTGTTACTTCTAGACATCTCAGAGCTAGATTATATCGTGAGTTGTTGAAAGATGTTTCATTACAAGTTAACGATGGTGAGACCGCAGATAGCTTTAAGGTTTCGGGTAGGGGAGAAATTCATCTGTCAATTTTGATTGAAAATATGAGAAGGGAGGGTTATGAGTTTCAAGTATCTACTCCTATAGTAATAACAAAAGAAATTAAGGGTGTATTGAACGAACCAATCGAAAGGTTATATGTTGATATACCTGAAAGATGCGTTGGGAATATCATGGAACATATGGGCAAAAGGCAGGGAGAACTACTAAATATGGAATCTATGAACTCAAGAGTTCGCTTGGAATTTCTTATTCCAGAAAGGGGGTTGTTAGGATATAGAAGTGAGTTTCTTACTAACACGAGTGGAGAAGGAGTTATGAATACAATTTTCAATGGTTATTCCCCAGTAAAAGGAGAGATGCCAAAGAGAAGATATGGTGCTTTAATTGCTTATGAAACAGGAGAAGCGGTTACATATGGACTGTATAACGCTCAAGGAAGGGGTACTTTATTTATCCAACCTGGAACGCCAGTGTATTCAGGTATGATTGTTGGCTTTTCCCCGAAACAGGAAGATTTGGTTGTAAATGTATGTAAAAAGAAACATGTTACAAACATGAGAGCTGCAGGGTCAGACGAAGCCCTGAGACTTAATGTTCCAAAGATTATGACTCTTGAAGAAAGTCTTGGCTTTATTGAAAATGACGAAATGATGGAGGTTACTCCAAAATCTTTACGTATGAGAAAAAAGGTTCTTTCACATGATCAAAGATTGAGAAATGTGATGAAGGAAAGAAGAAAGGAAGAATCAGCAAATTTGTAAAAAAAACAGATAGTATATTTTGCTAGGTGAAACTAATTATGTGATTTCTTCCCGCTATGTGCTAAAATATATGATATATGTTAAGTTTATACAGTTGGAGGAATTAAATGCACCTTGCCTCTTTAAGCGATTTTATTAATTCAGGGAATAATATTTACTATACTATAGCTTTGATTGTAATTTTGCTTCTCTTTGTAATAGCAATGATCTCTCTTTCCATTTCTCGAAAAAGAAACAAAAACAAAAGCCTTGCAGAAAAAGAAGACACTGATGAGCTATTGTCAGAAATCAAGGGAAAACCAAATTTATCTGGGGGTATTTTGGAAGAAGAAGGAAATAGTGATCCATTAGATTGGGAGTCCGATCAAGCTGTATTTGTGCTACCTGATGAATTGATGGAGGGAGCCTCGGGATTCGGGGAAAATGAGAATAATGAGGATGATTTATTCAATCGTGTTACTGGGTACACATTTAGCGATAATCAAGAAGACAAGAAAAAAGAGGATAAGGGCCCTATACGAGAATACGAACCCAAAAGAGAGTCTGACCTAACCTCTATTATAATGACCCCAATAAAAGCTAATGAGAAACAGCCAAGGAAAAAGAAAAAGAATGGTGAGCCCGAAAGAAAAGAAAGTGTTTTTGAGAAGGACTATATTTATGACCCCGATACAGCGACAAGACCAGGAATAATTCAAATTTATCTGGATAGCGGGGGGAAATATAGATTTAGACTTAAAGCTAGTAATGGCAGAACCGTCGCTCATTCTCAGGGTTATACACAAAAAATAAATGCGAAGAATGGAATCGAATCGGTAGTATCGGTTGCAAAAAATGCGGATATATCTGATATGACGATTAAAGACAGCATTCCCATAGTTGGAAGACCTGTCTATGAAGTCTATAGAGACAATGACAATAAATATCGATTTAAGCTAATTGCTGCAAATGGGAAGAACATCTTGGCTAGTCAGGGTTACTACGAAAAAAAGAATTGTTTAAATGGAATCCAATCAATTAGAGATATTGTTTCATTGCATGAGACAAACGATCTTTCAAACTTAGTTGAAAAAGAGATCCCTCCTTTGGAAATAGAACCAATATCTATAGGTATTAATAATAAGGATTAATCGCGGTTGTTTTAGTTTATCTAAATTAATCAAACCGGTTAAAATAACCGGTTTGTATTCATAAAAGACTATCTTTTAGATAAATTGAGAAAGATTATAACTAATTAAATTGAATTTATATTTTTTGGGAAAAGGGAGAACTAAGAAACGAAAAAATAAAAAGATTTCAGAATCAAAACATAGGAAAAAATGAACAAGTTATTTCTTTCCTTGTAAATAGCGTATATTGACTTAAACAAGGGTATGGTATAGAATATCTTATGTGTATAGTGGAGGAATTTTGGATATAGTAATTTTAGATGGATATTGTTTGAACCATGGAG
>JAQVQU010000154.1 GCA_028701415.1 Clostridia bacterium
CCTTTTTTTGTTAATCTAAAAGGTGAAGTATCTGTCAAGGAGCGCAAAATGGCGGCGAGAGAGAAAGAGTATAAAAAAATATTAACAAAGGCTGATCAAGGGATATATGTGTATATTCCAATTGAAATAGATGATGATGTTGAGAGGATGGAGATTCATTATGATTACACACCTTGGCAACCAAAAGGATCTGCTTGGAAAAACGATGTAGATGTAATCGTATTGGATGAAAAGGGAAATGACGTAGGCACCAGAGGGTCGGTTATAAGAGATATTACCATTTCTCCATACTATTCAACTCCTGGGTTTGACACTAGAAAAATAAATAAAGGAACCTGGAATGTGGTGGTTTTGCCGGCAAGAATGATAAGCGAAGAAGTCGACTTTTCTTTGAAAATAAAAACATTTACAAAAGAGAAAAGGTGGTATAAAGGGGAAACTCATTGTCACACTCACAATTCAGATGGGAACCTTTCATACGACCAGTTGATAAAAAAAGCTAAGAAAACCGGCCTTGATTTTATGTTTATTACCGACCATAATCGCACCATTCTGCATCTGCCAAAATCTTTAGATTACCTGACAGTTATTCCTGGAGTTGAACTAACGTATGTAAACGGACATTCTAATGTTTGGGGTCTTCAAGTTCCATATACGGGAACCTTTGTTACCAATGAACAACAAGGATACTTAGATAAAAAGGCAGAAGCCGAGAGCAAAGGTGCGCTAGTTAGTATCAACCATCCCCATTGTTCTAAATGTGGCTGGCACTGGCCTCTTGATAACTTTGATTTTGACTGCGTGGAAATCTGGAACGGTCCTATGAGGCTGGACAATATGAAGACTATTGAGTGGTGGGATAACGAGCTTAAAAAAGGCAGACATTTAAGTGCTGTTGGTGGAAGTGATTTTCACCGGGATTACTATATTGTTCCTTTGTTTGCTATGCCTACAACACATGTATTGTCAGATGGACGAGAGCCTGAAGACATCATGAAGGGAATAAAGGAAGGGCGTACAACAATGACTTGTTTTCCTTCAAGTACTTTCATTGATATGAATGTTGGAGAGGCAGTTATTGGAGATACGGTAGAACTTAAAGAAGGGATAAAAGTAAGTGTAAAGGTTAAGGGGTTAAAGAGAGGACACGTTCTTAGAGTCCTGGATCAGGATGGAGAGATATATACACACAAAGCGAAATGTATGGAAGATCATGTAGCGGAGATTCCAATCAGAAGCAAAGGTTATGTTAGGGCTGAAGTTGTTTACAAATACAAAGGTATATTGAAAATTCTGTATAACATAGGTCTTAAATTCTTTATGCCCGAACAGGCTTTTAAAGAAACACCTCCTATGGTATTTGCTATTTGTTCCCCGATTTGGTTTAACTGAAGGTAGAAATTTGAGGAGATTTTTTGATTTTTTCTTTTTCATAAAAGAAAAGGCAAAACACTTTTTGTTGATTTTATTGTGCTTGTCTTTGAGCTCAGTGATATTTAGTTGTAAATCGACAGAAGATACAGAGGGCACTGAGAAAGTGACCGTGGATTTTATTCAGTCTTGGCTTTGCGCAGATTGGTCGGTATCTGATTTTGACACCCATTTGTCAGCTTTATCCGAATATGGAATAGACACCCTTATTTTCCAGAGTAGTGCAAAATATTCGGAAGGGAAGATTGAGTCTTGCTCGGTTTTAGGAATGGATAGCGGGTTATTCTCAGATAGTTGTGAAACTAATAACAGTTTGGAAAACTTTTTGATTTCTGCAAAGAATCAGGATTTCAAAGTAATAATAGGCTTGGGCTTTGATGATGGGTGGTGGGATCCGGTCAATTATACTCAAGAAGTTACGGAAGGATGGGCAACTATGGACACTTTATTGGCAAACCATATTTTCGAAACATATTATGATGATTATGAAGAAATAATATGGGGATGGTATTGGCCATGGGAGATGTACACAAGTGATCAAGACTTTTCTAAAGCTTGGGGTAAAATGTTGGATATTACCATTAACTCCATGGAAAATGAAGGGAACAATCTTCCGATAATGGTTTCTCCTTACCACAGCTCATATTATTCGGTTTCTAAGGCTAGAATGTACCAGGTCTGGAAGGACTTTTTCTCGGAATGTAATTTACGAGAAAAGGATGTTTTTTGCCCTCAAGATGGCTTTGGCGGAGGGGATTTTGATTTTAACAAAGAAGATGAAGACATGGTAGTTGCCCATCTTTCTGCAGCAAACGAAGCTGTAAGAGATTTCTCCAGCTGCAGTTTCTGGGTTAATATTGAGCTATTTTCTAAGGAGGGAGATTCCTGCAATAAGGAAAGAATAAAACAACAAATACGAATAGCAAATCTGTTCTCTCCCCAAAGAATAGCTTGTTTTTCGCTCTCTCACTATGCAATTAGCCATCCTTTTGGAGAAGAAATAATGTCGGTATTTTCTTTGTAACTCGGACTAGGGGAGGAGCGATTTAAAAAGGAGCAAATATAGGGTTGACTTCAGTGGCTTGAAAATTAAATTGCAAATGTATATATATAAGTGATATAATACAAAAACGTTTATTAAAACTAATATTTATTACACATACGTGAGGAAAAATGGAAAA
>JAQVQU010000048.1 GCA_028701415.1 Clostridia bacterium
GTATTATATGTCCAAATACTGGTCTTAGCCCCTGAGTTGTCGATAAAACCACTTGAGTTAAATATGCTGTAGTAAGAAGAGCTTACTAGTGAACTAATGGGGAATGTATAAGAGACTCTCTTATAATCCATTGTCCCCAAAGTCCCACCAAGTTCTTTAACATAAGGGATATTAGCCCAACCGAAAGATTGTGTGCTTGACTCATATTTGTAATATTGCCAACCTAGGAATTTATATGTCGGCCCTGCAAGGGCAGCCCCTGCCCAGTTTAGGGTTATCTCATTATTGGCCCAGGTATTATATCCAGAAGTCGGATTTTCCTTTACTCCTGACAAGGTATTGATCTTACCCATCATCTTAAAGCTTAATTCGTTGTGGTCGGTTAAGTCCTCTTTCTCCTCAATTATTCCCGACTCCCTAGTATAGCGCATAGTCTGCTCTCTATATGGAATGACTTCGTAGGTAATATATTCGGGATCAAGATAAATGTCATCTGGAGAATCTAGGGGGTCATATTTATATTCATTTTCTATAACTACATTGTATACGGGTATGAATCTAGCGACAATATCGACCGCAAAAACTGTACGATTGTCTACTATTTTATCTTTTATCTGAGCGGAATCATCCAATCCAACCACAACTTCTATCTGGCTTGGATAAGCTTGAGCAAGATTTTTAAATAGATTGACTCCATTTACGAAAAAGCCCACAAACTGCCATCTAACATTCCATCCCTGATATGCAGGAGTAGGAAGGTTAAGCTTCAAGGTAACATAATCCCCAAAATCGTATGTTCCGTTTGCATTAGTTGGGGAAATAAAGGAAGGTTTAAGATATATCGAGTTTGTTGATACCCCCTCATCTGTCATAATTGTTAAAGTGCGTGTAAACTCTATTTGTTTCCAGAACTTGACCTTTAAAATAGCATTTTCTGCTACATTCTTCATTAATACTCTGACAGTTGCAATTCTTCCCATATATGTTGCCGGGTTAACTGGGTTATTCGCCACGTCATAATATGTTACCGTAATTTGGTTATCCCCAGATGTAACTACTGGAGAAAATACTCCCGTACTCCTTCTATACCCGTCTTCAGAGGCTCTTGCCATATATCCAAGGGAAGAAATGGAATCGAATCTATAGTTAGAGTTTGGTTTAATAGTGACTTCTACTGTGCTATCTGGAGAAATTACGAGAGAATTATTTACTAAGGCAGATGGGCTGCCATTTACTAGATATGTAACAGTACCCCCAGCATTTGATTGCAAAGATCCTTCAGTCTCCATTGCAAAACTTATATATACATTGTTTCTTGCATATGAGTAAACTAACTTATCCTGGAGAATTGAAACTCCTTTATCATACTCGACATTCCCCGCTCCTTGTGAATAAGAATAAGAAGTCTTGGTTATATCGTAATAAATGTAACTTCTGGAAGGATTGACCGTTGGACTAATATCTATTGTTGTTAGTTTAAGAAGCGCTCCACTTCTCACTAAGAATTCATACTTACCATCTAAATTCTCAGTATTTACATCAACTAAATCAACATATGAATTGATAATATTGGGAAGAACTACCCCGTTAGCAGGGTCAGAATAATGCTGAGCTGAAGCAAATACTCTAGAGTACAGTCTATAATTCATCAACTCAGGTTCACTAGTAGCAAAAGAGCCCTGGACATACTTAAACTCTGGGTGGACTTCAATAGAAACCTTGTACAGCCTGAAATACACTGCTCTAAACTGTCTATCTTGCTTTAAATTAACCCTCATCGTTCTGCCCCCAGAGAGGAGCTCTATATTGAGGGTTGATGATGTAACATATGACCAGACACCATTAACATTTTCTTGATATCCAGAAAACTCGTACTGAGATTGAGCAATCGGATCAACCGCTGAGTTGAAAAGCCCATATACCCCATAATCATGAGGTGCACTAGGGGCTATATTATCGGTAAATTCTCTAGTTGTAGCAAACGCGGGAGTCACCCCTTCTATTTTGGGAATCATTCCATCATCAGTAAATGAGTTACCCCTATTAACATAGCTTAATCCTGTGCCATCAAGTTCTGACTCAATCAAATGGAAGGCGAAATCACACAAGTGTTTATCCTTTTCGACTAAATAGAATGCTCGAACTATCTTTTGATAGGAAGAGTGAAAATCCATAATGTCTAGCAATTGTCCGTAGGCAGGAAGAGCCAAGGAAGCATCTTTGGGATTATATTCTCCATCTTCTAATACTTCATCATCATTTTCCATAAGCACATAATCCAGATAGTCAAATGCATCCGAATTCCTAAATTCAATCCCCTTTATGCTAAAACCTTCATCTAAATCATGATTGAAAATAGCCATAATTGTTGGGTCATACATAATTCTGCTGTTGTTTATAGTGACTTCTAAATTATCATTTGTCAGTCTATTGTTAATTTGAATTGCAACACTGTAATATAAAGGGGCAAAGTAAGGAATAATCCGAATCGTCTTATTCCCATTTAACAAGGAATCGCTAATCTCCTTTTGGATTACCTCATCTTGAATGTTCCTTGTGTCCGTAGAATATCTGTATAACTTACCTTCAGCTGAATCGACCTTTGAATAAGTCAACGTATTGGAAGCAACACTATAAGCAATTCCATTTATTTCCAGTTGACTTAAATAATACCCATAATCTGCTAAAATTTCCCAAGTTACTTTTTCATGATGTGCAACTGAAGTTGTGTTCATGTCCACAAATTCTCCATTTGAAGCAAGAACATAAACAACCGAATATGTCTTTATTCTGTATTTAACATATATTTCAACGTTTCCAGTCACATTACCGACAGTAAAAGTTCTAGTTCCCGTTCCATCATCGGCATCTAATCCTGCTTCTGAATTTAGTATTTCTGCTTCAGAATATCCCTCATCATCCATTTTTACACTAATGGATTCAATTTCAAATCCGTTGGGAATGGTTAAATGGAATATGAGTTTATCTCCATATCTTAAACCTATGTAATCCCCGGCTAAATTGGTGGACTTAATATACCCTGTTTCTAAAATTGTTCCGTCTGTACTCCTGAAATATTGAGCCGTTTGCATTGGGACATTCTCGTTAAGACCCGCCCAAGAAATTGCATCAATAATCCTTTCTCCGTTATTAATAGAGAAACTCTTCTTATAATCTCCAGTGGGATCAAACAAGACATCGTACCTATTCCTCTCGAGAAGTATAACTATATTCTTTGTTTCGCGAATATTGGTCAAAACGTAAATCTTCGTAGAACTTAGTGCAGTTCTCATAGTATCATTTTCTATTCCGTTGACCTTAACAGAACTTATATAGTAACCCTTTGAAATAGTAACAGATATGGTGGATGAGTTGTCCCAAGCCACGTCAGAAGGACTAGCAAGCGCAGATCCTCCTTCAAAATGAGTGATATCTACAGAATATCTGTTAACGGTAAATGTGGCTCTAGCTGAAATATTAGTTCTTGTAGAATAATCCGAAAAAGCAGCGACATCCCCTGATACGCTTATTGAAACACCATTAACGGTAAATGAGCTCACCCTATACCCTTGCGTGCTTACTCCATTTGTATAGTTGTTAGGAATTGCAAAGAGCCTAACAAAGGTATCATAAGTTGCTACTATCTTATCGGGATACACCCAAATATGTCCTCTAGTTGTAGTTACTTCCGCGTTGACGAATTCTCCTGAAGAAGGCTGAGAATCGCCTGGTTGTAAAATGATAATTCCCGGGGCCCAAAGTATATTATTAGCCTCATCCCTAATTTTCACCGTTCCCCCCGTATTCTGCTCCATAGAAATATCGTAAGTGTTAATAGTAAACTCTGTCTCCGTTAAAATATTAGAAGTAATAACACCAGTGTATTTGTTTGAACGTACATACGCTCTACGATCTTCTCCATTAAATAAAAACTGAGTCCTAGAATATCCTGTTTCTGGGAAAAGGAAAATCTCATAGGTAGTTCCATACTCATAATAAATTCCATCTACAAGTACTATTTGAGCAGTGCTACTATATGGGTTCGTAAATTGAACCTTATAATTTCTTTCATCCACATTGCTGTATCCTGAACCAAGCTGGTTTACAGAAAGGTTCATGGCAAAGGTAAATAACCTTCTTCTAAATTCTACTTTCAGCTCATCTATATCGCTTGTTAAATTGTATATGGTGTATGAACCGCCATTCTTTGGCATATCTATATCACTTACCACTATCTCAGTCCCGTCTGCATACTTAATGGAAAATCTGTTAATTTCGTATCCACGAGCAGTTCTTGGTTGAATAAACACTCTTATATTGCTTCCATGCGCAAATCCAGTATACTCATTATTTGAATCAGGCAAAAATCCTACAATAGTAACACGTCCAAAGTCTTGAGGTGTTTTATCAAAATCCTTGTAATTTACACTAGTATTGATTGAATTAACCTTCATAGAGTAGACATTAACTTCGTAGAGGACTTGGATTCTTACATTTGATGAAATGGTCATCAGTTCATAAAATACTTCTGTTAAATCATTATCTCTAATATTTCCAACCCTCCAATTAGTATCAGGGGTCCCATTAACTATTAATCCAGAAATGTGATACCCTGGATTTGCAGTCATCTTCAACCAAAGCGTATCCCCTGAATTACAAGATAATTCGGTATATTCGATAAACTGAGAGGACTCTCCTTCGGGAGTCACCTTTTTAAAAAGGGTCTGTCCATTCAAATCGGGAATATAAGTTATTGAATATTCATTAGGCAAGAAACTAACTAAAATAGTGGTATTCGAAGTAATCTCCATGGAAAGATTACCACTTTCAGTAACATCTAAATCATAATTATCTACTCTTTCGGTCAAGTCAAAGGGAGAAAAGAAGACACCATTAATCATAATCGATTCTATGAAGTGAAAATCATCCGCATTGATAAACAGCGATAGGCTATCCCCATAGTTCACATCTTTTATACCAATATCTTGGCTAAGAGTACCATTGCCCTCCATATCTAAGGAGAGAATAAATGAATTCGGCTGAAAAGCAGATTGAATATATAGGTCATCAACAGTATATTCCACGGGAACATCATAAACAAAAACTTGATTTTCTGTTCCAACATCAATCGAATGAGTGGTTCCCAAAGCACCAACTGTAATACTCATCGTTTTGACTGTATAACCCTTTCTTGCGCTAGCCTTAATCTTGAAAGATTCTCCCTCGGAAAATATCTTAGTTTCCGAAGTTACAGATCCATTTGAATCAGAGTTATCAATATTTACTGAAAATCTGTTGGGAATAAATATTGCAGAGACAAGTAAGGATCCCGTTGGCATGGTAGTCAAGTACACTCCTTCTGAAATACCAGAACTTATTCTCTCCCCATTTATTATCATAGCTAATAGCATATATCCAGTAGTAGGGACCATCTCAAAGGTTAAACTTGTACCTTCGGGGACCTCTGTGCTTTCATCAATATCGGTTGTGATCCCTCCAATTTCACCTGAGGCTGAGAGTGTCCCATTGTCAGGAGTAACAAGTTTTACATCGTATGTCGGGGGAGCATCTGCAAAAGTGATAAAAATATCAATATCTGTTCTAACTCGGGCTACTATAAGGTAGGTGTATGAGGGACTTTCATCCAAGAAATATTGGCCCCCAACAATGTTTTCGTCTAGATACTCGGTTTGAGCATAGGAATAAGGACTGCTTGGATCCACATTCCTAACAAACACATCGTCTATTGAGAAAGATAAGCCCACGAAAGGAATAACCTCAATCGTTAGATTCTCTCCATAAACTAAACTATCTTCATAGACTGTTGCACTTCCTATGTTGTACCCATTTGAAATAACGTCTGAATTAAGTTTATTCTCGACATATATCGTGTAATAAGCAAGTAAGGGCTTCGTGGTAACATTTACTACGTAATCAGAAGAGATGTTGTCTAATTGAAGAACATGTGTGGTCGCAGAAAACGCGATATCTTCAGATATGTTTGTCAAAGGATCTGATCCAGAATAATACTCAACACTATCAATTTGATTACCTGTTCCTGCGTTAATTGCGAAGGTGTTATTGCTACCAACTGATAGTCCGGTAAAAGTCTTTCCCGCATTAATGGAATAAGAAACATTCTTAAAAGTTACACTCGCTCCCGATACAGGGGAAAATGACACAGCAATTCTTCGGGGAGTAAAAACAAAATTGACTGAAAAGTCCTTTTCTACATTCGTTAATGTATGAACGATACTTGTTCTTAGTCCCACTAGACTCTGTGCTACTCCATCGACCTCAATTGCTGAGATGTAATAACCTTCTGCAGTTTCTGCCTTGATGTCATAATTCCCGCCATACAGGACTGTGCCCGAATTATCTGCCCAGCCATTTCCTTCTGTCGTTACTACAATGTTAAAATAAATTGGTTCGAAAATAACTTCGACTAACGCATCGCTCTTTATGGCATTGATTGTCAATATCATATAAGTTACACGGGGGTCGAGAACATCCCCTTCCTCATAATCATTCCCAAGAATTTCAATCGAAGAGGTAGAAAAACCAGATATTGGTTGATAGGGATCAATAGTCCACCCATTGACCTTAATAGCTCGAATATAATACCCTTCGCTTGATTGAACTTCAATTCTTGGATTGCTGTTTTTGGGATAATCTAATTGAGGATCTAAAAGTGACAATGAACCATTATCTATGTCCTCAGGCAGGGGCAAAGTAACCTCATACCTAAAATCTCTGTAAGTAATATTAATGGTCATATTTTCACTAATACTACTCAGTCTAACGGTGTAATAAGTCGCAAGATAAGGAACAGATTGGCTGACTCCGTCGGCCACAACAGCCATAATATAATAGCCCTCCTGAGCGTTTATCTCAATGTTTTTACTGGCACCATAGTTTGCTAAAAAGACAACAGTAGTTTGGTCAGAGGAAATATAACCTGTTTCGGCTACATCTACGTCATTGTATACTATCGTTCCCTCCGTTCCAACCGACCCATTATTTACCTGAATATTATACCTTGCCATTCTAAATCTAGCAGTAACTGTGCGATCTTGATCGGGAGAATTAATAGAAAACTCATAATCTCCCTGCTCTGGAGGCATATCTATTACAACATCACCAATGCTAACTTGAACAAGTGTATATCCAGAAGCTGCTTTTATCTTGAATCTATATTCTTCATTTACAGCCATTTTGAATTGGCCTCTAATCGCTACCTCCGAATCTCCAAGTTCAGGATTCTCAAGATCGGCGACTAAATTCACAATAGTCCCCGACCCCTCAGCAATGCTTACATTTAAGTTAACCTTATTCACCTCAAATACTGGAACTACATAAGTTACTTCTCTGTCGATTTTATATGTTTTATCAACCGGTTGTGATGTAGGAAGCATGTCGTCGCCTCTTACAAACCAGCCTTTAAATGTATGGTCCGTTAAAATAACTGCCTCTTCTGGGAAAGCTCCTTCCAGTGCGCCAGCTAAACTATCTTGATAATATGCTTTTAATACTCTTCCGCCGAGGGAAGGGTCATAACCCATTTGTTCATCCAGGAATGCTGCATTTTCGTTTTGGCCCTGTAAAAAAATCACATCATATATTTTCTTTTCCCATTGGGCAATAAGCTCGGTTGGCTGCGAAAATGTATATGTATTATCAATAATCACTGGATTTCCAAACTCATCAAGCTCTCCGTTACTTACGGCCCAGCCCTTAAATTCATATCCAAGCATAGACAGATAGCTTAAATCTTCAACATCGAAAATGCTTCCTATCTCTTCATCATATCTGATAATAAAAGGCTCTCTAGCCTTAACGGACATCGTAGTAAAACTAATTTGACTTTGTATGTATACGAAATGAGCCCTTATGTATAGTTCATCAACTGCAGAATCAGGAGTAAAATTGAGAGCGTACTCTTCACTGGTTCCTGTCTGAGAGGTCCGGAACTGTATATTGTGGTCAACTGCGACTTTAATTAGTTTTTGTTCCCCCTCGGGTTCAAGATTAACCCAAATACCGTCAATTGTTTTTACTGACCATCCTACAAATAATCTATCTGGATTAGCTAAAACTCTAATCGTTGCTACTTGATCCTTTTCGTAAAAAGGAATAGCATCGCTAGTCCCAAGGGGCACCCCCTCGGAATCAAGTGTATATTCAAGATAAGTATCCGTGGCGTATTTTTCATAAAGGGGATATATATCCGTGTGGTCAGTAATCTTTGTATAATCTTTGTCAAAACCAACAAACTTATATCCGTACAACCTCATGTTAGTCTCATTTGCCCTAGGAATCCTAGTTGGGGATTCGTTATATGCAACTATTTCTTCTCTAGCGGTCGTTCCATCTGGATAAAAGAATACTACCGCATAACGACGTTTTTCAAAAACAGCAATTAATCTTTGCGAAGAAGAAACTTGTTTGTCCAATCTACTTGAGTTAGGATTTCCATCACTCCACTTGACAAATTCATATCCCTCATCTGGTATAGCCTGAACCCTTGAGGCATTATCTCCAGCCGGAACCTGCTGAAATGTATCACCTTCTACTCTACCACCCGTGCTAGCAACATATTCTAAATCCAAAAGTGTGGGCACAACTTCATACTTGATTGCTTGTTTAAAACCACCGTAGTCAAGTATTACGTTGTTTAATGTACCTGGGTCTGAGGTATCTAATCCAGCTACAATCAATTCAGAAAGAGCGACCTTTTTTTCAGATCCGTCTTTATATTTGACGGTCGCAAAAACCTTGGTCAAATCGGCATCAACACTTATAATGCCTTCATTATCTGCTACTATAGCAGCTATTTCAGTTATTGGGGGTTCTGCGTCGGGAGCGACTTTAGGAAGAACAAGGGCAGCCGTAACAATTGAAGCAACTGCAACAACAGCAACAACAATAAGGCTAATCCCTATCTTTGCGTTTTTTGTAAATGCTCTGCTTTTAAGTTTTGCCATTTTAAACCTTAGATGTCCGTCCTATGAAAATAACACATATATATCGCGCGCTCTTAATGCACATGTTTATTATATATTAAGAGTATATCTAAATCAATTGCTTTTACCCTTTCAAAATGGGAGGGTTTTTCTCATTTCACAAGCATTTCACTCTGTGTAATAATGCACATATGTCTAAATTATAGCTGGATATGTGATAATCTCTTATTTCGGTATCCTTTAGATCTTATTTTGGTTCCTGTATTTGCGATTATTAAAGATTAAAATTATGCTTTTTTACGAAATATTGATTTTATCCATATAGTAATAATTAACAAGATTTAGAAAACAATCACAATCTTCACAAAGAAAAATCTCTTGAAAACCCCCATATTTCCCATGATCCGTGAAATATCTCACATTGATTATGCTGTTGCTTTTTTATCTCCTTTTTGAGAAAAACTAAAAATTGTTCTTTTAAAAAACCTCGGTGATATAAAAAGTTCAATTGTCCCTCTATTTTTGGACAATACTCATTAAACTTTCAAATATAAGTAATCTATTAATGCTCTCTTTCTTCTTCCTATTTCGAATAAAGAGCTAAAAAATCAGCAACGATCTGCCCGTTTAAACTTGCTGCTTTCTCTAAAAAAGCCGAGAAATCCTCATCCGCGTCTTTCCCTGCATCATCTGATATTACCCTTATAACGCCAAAAGGAACCCCCTCTAATTTAGCAACTTGAGCGACTGCAGCACTTTCCATATCACAAGCAATGGCTTGAAATTCGTTTGCTATTTTTAAAGCCTTGCTTTCACTTGCTATAAACTGATCGCCCGTAGCAATAATCCCGATATTTGCCGACACAGCGACTTTTTTAAGTCTGTCCCTTATCTCCCTTGTTGCCAGAATTACTGGTGATTCCATCCCAGGAAGTGCTCCCTTCTGCCTTCCAAAAGAAGTCAAGTCAATGTCATGCTGAACTAAGCCATCAGCAATGACCACAGATAATTTAGAAAGCTTGCCTAAACCCCCGGCAACCCCAGTAGAAATAATACATTCGGGAGAAAATGCATGAGAAAGAGTGGTTGTTGTTCTAGCTGCATTAACTTTTCCTATACCTGAAAGCGCAATTGCAATTTTGACATTATTAATCTTGCCTAAAATAAAACGTATTCCATTTAAAAAAACTTCTTTTCTTTTAGAAATCATTCCATCTAAAGCTCTGAATTCTTCCTCCATTGCGATAATTAAACCAACTGAAACCTTTTTCATACTGCCCTCCGAATAAGTTTTATTGTAGCATAAGAATTACTATAACAAAACAAAACCTGCGGCTTTCCGCAGGTTTATATTTTACAAATCCTTAACGCTCTATTGAAAATATTCGGCTAGACTAAATTTAATCTTATACATATCCTACTCTCTTAAAAGAAACAGAACCTATTCCTTCAATTAAGTTAAGCTAACAACAAATATCTTATAGTAATTATTCCTTACAAAGA
>JAQVQU010000155.1 GCA_028701415.1 Clostridia bacterium
TTTTCTTCCTCTGTCTCAGGGATAAACTCGGCTTCAGAGTCTATGTCAGATTGAACGATTTCTTTTTCAAGTTTTTCAAGTTCTGCTTCAATTTCTTCGATTTCTGAAAGAACTTCTCCCTCAATTTCTGTGACTTGGTCCGATTCCTCTTCTTGGCTATCCTCCACAAAAACTTCAGGATCTTCAGGTTTTGCAGGTAGCGGAGGAATCTCATCCTCTGTTCCTTCGTTATCTATGGGGGTTAAGTTTGATTGCTCGTGGTTTTCAATCACATCAGAAACTACTTGAGAGGGCAAAGCATCCTCTCCAAGCGTTGTGGGTTCAATTTCAGAGGTCGAAGAAGGTATTGCCTCATTATCAATTGGAATCAAGTCCTCTGTTTGAGAAGAGTATTCAGATGGATTGTCTAAAATTTTATCATCAGTTAAAATTTGCTCGCTAACTTCATTTGAACTGTTAGCAACAATAACTGTTTCGTCAATCGGAGTCTGTACTACATTTGGGGATTCTGACTCTGAGCCCGGGATGGGAGAGGATATTATGGCATCCTCTTTGTGTTGTTCAATCTGGTCAGAACTTTTTTTATCATCTTTCTTTTTTGCCAATGTTTATTCCCCTTTCGCACGCTAAAATACGCGTTATGTAGCGTAAGTTATATATTATATTTATATTATCCCTTTGTCAATTGACTACTTTGTTTATACTCTCTTATACAAGGGTAATCAAAGCGCGAAATTGGCCCAATATTTTGAAGATTATGAGGGGATTGGAATATAGAAATTTCGTTTAAGTTCTTTTTGATAAGGGAGGACTAAAGATATTATTGGTATCTAAAGATACAAAAATAATGATATTTATGCAATTTTTTGCATTCTAAAAAGAAAAAGTATCATTGGAAAATATGAAGGGTTAGATTGATTTTCTTTGGTAAATTTATTGTAAAATGAAAAGGATTCTATTCCCCCAAAAAGGTTGGTTATAGATAGAAAAAGAGAGTTTTTTGTTTGCTTACCCGGACAAAAAGCTGGAGGAACTGTTCTCGGGGGAATATTAGAGGTTTATTCAATATAGCAAGAACACCTGTGACTTTAGTCATGGGATGAATTGCCAACGATAAATTACATATGTGAATTAAAAGCACACTAAAACCCACGAACTGTTTTATAATTTCGGCCTGATACAGTTCGAAACAATTATATCAATTGTTAAAAGGTTACGCATTATAAAGCTTAAGCCAATTACATATCGTTTGCCTTAAAATTCATTTCTGGCATAGTTCAAACTAATTATGCATTATTTGCTTAGATATTAGGTTTCGGAAAAGGATAAACAAGTTAGTTATTATTTTATTAAAGCTTGGAAATAAGCCTTATATAAAACTCAACCGACTTTTCAATTTCAGAAATCTTTATCCTTTCGTCATTGCTATGGATAAGTTTGCGTAGATCTTTTGTAAGATTTAGAGGAGAAAATCTGTATACCCTATCTGAAATTAATCCGTAGTGTCTGCTGTCGCTTGCTGCAAGCATAAGATAAGGGGATACTATTACATCATTCCATACTTCACGGATTGTATTTCTTAGTATCTCATATCCTTCGGTTCCTGTTGTTTCAGATATTCTGGAAGGTTCGTTTCCATAAACTACTTCAAGTTCGACTCTCTTATCATTAACGGTCTTCTTTAAAAATTCCAGGGTGCTTTGGACAGTTTCGCCGTGGATTATTCGGTGATTTGAAAGCATGGATGCTTCGGGTGGAATGACATTCATTGCATCGCTACCTTTCATCTGAGTGAAAACAGTCGAGGTGCGAACCAGAGCGTTCATTTCCCCTCCTAGCATGGAAGCCATTTTTCCTAGCAATCCTTTAAATAACCAGAGGTTAGCGAAGATTAGTTTTATTGGAAAGCTTTTGCTTTCTCTGCCCAAGGTGTCAAACATTTCCAAAGCGGGTTTTGTTAAACGCATCTTGAAAGGAGTGTTGTTTACTTTTATACAAGCTTTAGAAAGGATGGAAATGGGGGTCTGCCTAGGGGGTGTAGAGGAGTGGCCTCCGCTTCCTTTTACCGTATATTTAATATCTGCAAATCCTTTTTCGGCTATCCCTATTAAAGCGCTTCTTTTCTTTACTCCCGGGAAAACATTGTCTACTACGGCGCCGCCTTCGTCGACTACTATTTTTGGCACTACTCCCTTTTCTTTAAGAATATTTACTATGGCTGAAGCGTGTGAGCCCGCGGTTTCTTCATCCCCGGCAAAAGCCATGTAGATGTCATTTTTAGGGGTGAAACCATCTTTAATATGTTTCTCGGCTGCCTGGAGAACAGCATTGAATGTACACTTGGTATCTAAAGTTCCTCTTCCCCATAATTCGCCATCAATAATTTCCCCGGAAAAAGGAGGTAGTTTCCATCCGCTTTCTTCAACAGGAACAACGTCATAGTGTGCCATTAATACTGCAGGACTTTCAGAAGATAAGCCAGTCCATTTAAATAACATTCCTCTTGTTCCTACTTTTGTAAACTCGGTATTTTTATATACTAGAGGGAAAGCCTTTTTTGTGTATTCTTCAAGTTTAATAAATTCCCTTT
>JAQVQU010000156.1 GCA_028701415.1 Clostridia bacterium
GCGGCCGATATTATAGTTTCTATTAATCTTTCTAAATATTCTCTCATTTATTCTTCTCCCTGTCATAATTATATAGACATACTGTTTCGAAGTCAATAGAAATGCATAACTTATTGTGTTTTCAATGCATAACTTATTGGATGTTTATATATTATGCACTCTTCTTTGTTCGTTAAATGTCCTGTAAGGCTTGCAAAGCTAGTAATTTTCTCGCGCAGTAAATAATTTTGACTAATATAAACAGCTTTTTTGATACCATAAGGGTTTAATCTTAATTGGTGGGTTAATATACATTTATCAATTCTATTAAAAATAGTATATAATATAAAAAGCACCATAAAATTAACGAGGGGATTGTATGGCATTCAAAAAGAAAAAGGAAACTGCAACAAACAAAAAGGGAGCTGGAGTCATTTTCGGGTCTGTACTCAGATTTCTTTACAATGTCTTTGTAAAATACACCGGTCTATGGATAGTTACAATTTGTGCTATTGTAGGTTTAGTTATTTGGATTTCTTCGGGCTCAAATCCCTTTAAGTTCGATTCGGAAGGACATGTATTATTCTTAGTTATATTTTTTATAACTGCACTTGCCTCATTGGTAATCACATTTAAAAAATTAATAATTAACCCAACAAAGAATGTAGTAAAGGGTTTTAAAAATCCTACATGGAAAAAAGAAGACAAGACTTCTTCCTCAGAACAAAGGAATTCTGAAAATATCCCTAGAGAAAATCAATATAGTACAAACCAACCTTATCAGCAAAACTATCAAAATAATCAAGGACAGCCCTATCCCAATCCTAATCCTTCCCCAAATTATATTAATCAGGGGACATATAATCCAAATAATCAATATTCTTCAGGGCAAATGTATCAAAATGGCCCTTACTCCCCAAATGCTCCGTATTCTTCTGATCAGATGTATCAGCAAGCCCCCATCCCTTCTTATCCTCAAAATGAAGCTGAAAGAAAGGATCCCAAAAGAATATCTCGAAAAGAAATAAAAGCAGCTCTAAAGGCTAAGAAACAATTAGACAAAGAAAAGAAAGGTTTACCAAAAGACATTCCTTACGAGCCAATTACTCAGGAAATACCCTTAACTCCTCCAACACCACCTGTGTATCAAAGCCCACGCCCTTATTCCCCATATTCCAACAGTCCCTGGGCAGAAAACAGCTACTCTTCCCCTAAAGAAGAACCGAAGATTTATCTTTCAGTTCTAGAACCAAATACTTTAATACACGAATATAATGATAGGTTTGAGGTTTTTCGTTTAGTTAACGGCAAAGCAGTAAAAGACAGGGTGGAATTCAAAAACCCAAAGTTTTGAGTAATAGTTTTGTAATAATTAAAACAATAGAATAAACAAATATTTTTGAAGCAATATACATTGATAGTGCAACATTGATGGGAAAGAAAGACAAGAAAATCAGGGTAAAAAAAGAACGGGCATGGGAGCTTGATGCGGCAAGAGGAATTTCCATCCTTTTAGTAGTTTGGGATCATTTTATGTATGATGTCGGCTTTGTTTTCCGCTCAAACTTATTGTATTCTGGAAACGCCCACCTAGTTCAATTCTCAAATTTTGGAAGAGAATATTTTACAAGTGACTTAAGACTATATGGTTGGGCCGTATTTGTTTTCCTTTTCTTTTATATCTCGGGCATCTGTACAACATTTAGTAGAAGTAATCCCTTCAGGGCATTGAAGATGGGTATTGTCGCAGGACTATTATCCCTGGTTACTTATCTTGCCGACCCCATGCTAGCCTCTCAGGGAGTCAATATTTTTATTAAGTTTGGAGTAATACATTGCTTTGCTCTCTCACTAACAATTTTTAGCATAGTTGAATTTTTAGTTAATATATTTAACCCTGAAACTCCTCTTAGAAAGAAGATAAAAACCACCCTTGCCGCCTACTACCCCGAAGACCAGGTTAACAAGACCCCCGAATACAAAGAGGAATTTAAAGAAAAACTCGATAAGTTAAAAGAAGAGACTGGGTTTAGAAAAAAAGAACTGATTTTCCGTTTTTCTAAATTCGGAGTATTTTTTGCGATTACTGTAGTTGCCTTCATTATGAACGATTTATATAATGTTCCTTTTTATGATTTTAGCGTTCACTATGCGACAGTTCTCCCAACAACCGAATGGACAGGTATGTTTATATACACTAGAGACTGGTGGACAGCTGACTACTTCCCCCTCCTTCCATATTTTGGCTTCTTTATGCTTGGAGCTAGAGCCGGCGTGTTATTCTATCCGAAAAAGAAAAGCCTTATGCCCGCCCTTGATGGCAAATGGCATAAGATTGTTAGTGTCCCGGGAAGATATACCATCTGGATATATTTTATCTCACAGGTTGTCATTTTCGGAATACTCTCCCTTATATAATCGAAAGGCTGGTCTTAAATATTCCTTTTCAAATATGAGTATTTAGTTTTTATTGGAGAATCACTTTGATTTGTAATCTTTGTCCAAATAGATGTAATGTCAACAGAGAGGTAAGTTTAGGTATTTGCCTGTCTCCCGAGGATATGATTATTAACCGTATAGCCCCTCATTTTTTTGAAG
>JAQVQU010000157.1 GCA_028701415.1 Clostridia bacterium
TTAGCTTCAATAAGACTCTGTTTTTCTAATACATTAGCTTTATATCCCTTAGCAATATATCCCTGATCATTAAGCTTTTTTGCAAGTCCTTCAACTGCATCTAGGTTAATATCTAGCAGGGCTACCTTATCATTAAGCTTTGCAAAGTGTTCCGCAATAACTCCACAAAGAACTCCTCCAGCTCCGGTAATAACTACAACTCTATTCATATTATCCTCCTGTTTAGGCTCCAATATTAAAATTTTTGGAATCCCTTTGTTTAATTATTTAGATAAATCAAAAGATATCTATTTTTTATGTTTATTTCCCATTTTATTGTTTTTCTAGGTTCATATATGTTTTTAAAAATCCACACGGATTCATTTATTAGATTTTTTACACTTCTCTACTGCTTCGAAAAGACCACCTATATAAGTTGCACCTAAGGCTCTATCATACAATCCATAGCCATATCTTCCCTTTTCTCCCCAAATCATTCTTCCATGGTCAGGTCTTACATATCCGTCAAACCCAGTTTCATGTAGAGCTTTAACTATTTCAAATATGTCTATGCTACCATATTCGGATGGATGAGCAGTCTCTTCGAAATCTCTCTCGCCCGATCTTTTTACATTCCTTATATGGACAAAATGCACCCTGCCTTTTGCCATCTTTATTATCTTTATTAGGTCGTTTTCTCCAGCTACCCCAAGAGATCCTGTGCAAAGGGTAATCCCATTTGAAGGGCTGTCTACAACACGCAGAAATCTTTTTATATTTTCGTAGTCGGTAATAATTCTAGGTAAGCCGAAGATAGGCCACGGAGGATCATCAGGGTGAATAGCCATCTTTATACCACACTCTTCAGCAACTGGTATAATTTCTTTTAGAAAGACTGTTAGATTTGCCCAAAGTTCTTCAGGTCCCACATTTTTATATTTATTTAGGAGTGCCTTTAAATCCTCTTTTGAGTAACTGCTATCCCAACCAGGTAAACTAAGTTCTGATTTTAATGGGTCCATGGAAAGCACTTTATCGTGAGAATATGAAAGAGCATTGGCTCCATCTTTTTGTTCCTTTTCAAGATCACTCCTCAACCAATCAAAAACTGGCATGAAGTTATAACAAATACACTTGACCCCGTATTTCCCTAACCTTCTAATGTTTTCTTTATAGTTCTCAATATACTTTTTTGCTGAAGGCAATCCT
The DNA here is from genome assembly GCA_028701415.1 of Clostridia bacterium. GTDB lineage: Bacteria > Bacillota > Clostridia > Christensenellales > DTU072 > MWEH01. Next base: position 1,189 of record JAQVQU010000157.1, read on the forward strand.
AATTTTATATCTTCATGAACTGGGACACTTTCAATTACTTCACATTCCAAGCCTTTCTCTTGTGCACTCTCTACCAGTTCCTTAATACTCTCTTCTTTCCAAATACTTCCTGGAGGAGTGTCATATATTGCGCTCACTACCCCTCTAACAAAGGGGATCTGTCTAATCTGATCTAGGGTTATTCTGTCTCCTTTCCCATACCATCTAAACGTAATCTTCATATTCTTCTCCTTGTTCTTCCTGTTAATTGTTTTAATTTTACTTGATCGATATTATCTATTTACCCTTCCCGAACCAGTTCCCGAGGCCAAATCATCAATTTCCTTCAAGGATACTAAATTGAAATCTCCCTCTATGGTTTGCTTTAGCGCGGAGGCGGCAACGGCAAATTCTATAATCTTTTCATATGGAAAGTCCTTTATTAGCCCGTAAATTATACCAGCGGCAAAACTGTCCCCACCTCCGATTCTATCCACTATATTTATGTTATATTTTTTAGCAGAAAAAGAACCTTCTTCGGTACAGAGTATTCCGCTCCAACCGTTTATTGAAGCAGATATGCTCTCCCTTAGCGAAAAGGCTACAGCCTTAACCCCAAATCTCTTTATTATTTCCAGGGCTATTTCTGAGTATCCTTGTTTGGATAATTCTCCCTTTTCTATACTCGATCCCTTCGCTTCTATTCCAAATACGTCCTTACAGTCCTCTTCATTGGAAATTAATACATCCACATATTGCATAAGGGAAGTCATAACCTTACCCGCCTTTTCTCTTGTCCACAACTTCTTTCTGTAATTCAAGTCGCAAGAAACTTTTACCCCCATCTCCTTTGCATGTTTTAATAGGATGGTAATAAACTTTTCAGTCTTTTCGGATAACGCGGGAGTAATACCCGTAAAGTGTAACCAATATACATCATTAAGAGCTTTTTCTATATCGACCTCTTTAACTTCTATTTCTGAAAAAGATGCATATTTCCTATCATAAACTACCACACTTCCCCTTTGAGAAGCCCCTTTCTCACAAAAATATATACCTAGCCTTTCCCCTCCTCTTGAGACGTTGGATGTGTCCACGCCAAAGGATCTTAAACTTTTTATAGCCGCGTCCCCGAGAAGATTGTCGGGAAGCTTGGATAAAAAGGAGGCTTCCAAACCAAGAGAAGCTAAAGAAACAGCTACATTTGCTTCCGCTCCTCCAAAACAGACATCAAACTTATCCGCCTGGACCAATCGTTTATATCCTTCGGGCTGCAATCTCATCATAATTTCGCCTACTGTTAATACTTTACTCATATCTCCCTCCAAAAATCAGGGTTTAAATACCTTTTTTATACGATCTCTTTAAAAACCTGCTGCCTCT
>JAQVQU010000158.1 GCA_028701415.1 Clostridia bacterium
TTTAGTATACGCGCATTAGCGCACGGAGGATGGTATGGATATTATGCAACACATCAAATTCACTCTCACTGAAGGTTTAAAATGTTCACTAAGAAAAATTGCATCAAAAGCATATGAAAAGGTAGGGACACTCTCTGCAGAGTTTTCTCCTTCTGATGAACCAGTTTCTTTCAATGATAGGCTTAATTTAAACTATTCTAAGATTCAGAATGGTCAAATTTGGCACAAAAAGAGCTTTGGATGCGCTTGGTTTCATTTTACTGGGAATGTTCCTGAAAGTGCAAAGGGAAAGGATGTAGAAATTGTTCTTCAGCTTACCGGAGAAGGGTGTTTAATGGACTTTGAAGGAAATCCCTTAAAGGGTTTGTCGGGCATTTTTTCCTTTATTGATTTTGTTCAGCCTATTAGAGGAAAACGAATATTAGAATTTAAAAAGAATGCAGATGGGGGAGAAGAGGTGGATATTTGGGTGGAAACTGGAACTAATAGAGTCCCAGGGACAGGACCCACAAGAGCTAAACTGAGGAGAGCAGATATAGTGGTTGTTAGGGAGGATATCAAAGGACTCTACTATGATATTCTTGCTTTGGCCTTTCAAAAATTTATAACAGATAAAAAAGACTCTAAAAGAAAGTCAATTTCCAATTCGGTGTCGGAGGCCCTATCTGTTTTAGGGGATTTTTCCAAAGAAAATGTAGAAAAAGCAAGGTCTATACTAAAAGAGGAAATGGAAAATGGAGAGGAAAATCCTTTTACGATATATGCAACTGGACATGCTCACTTGGATCTTGCATGGTTGTGGCCGATAAGAGAAACTCAGAGAAAAGCTGGCAGGACATTTAGTACCCAGCTTGCTAATATAGAAAAATACGACGGATATGTTTTTGGGGCCAGCCAACCTCAGCAGTTTGAATGGATGGAGGAAAAATATCCCGCGCTTTTTGAACGAATAAAGAAAGCAGTTCAGGAGGGTAAAATTGAAGCCCAAGGAGGCATGTGGGTTGAATGTGATACTAACATTACCTCAGGAGAATCGCTTGTTAGGCAAAATCTATACGGAACAAGATATTGGAAGGAAAAGTTTGGAAAAGAAGTTAAAGTATGTCACCTACCCGATGTATTCGGTTTTTCTGGCAATCTTCCGCAAATTCTTAAAAAAAGTGGAATAGATTACTTTGAAACGATTAAGCTTTCTTGGAATGAACACAATAAATTTCCAAGCAGAACATTTGTTTGGGAGGGAATAGATGGAAGTGATGTGATTGTTCATATGCCTCCAGATGAAACTTACAATAGTGATGGGACACCTATCACAAGTGTTGCTGCGGTAAAGAATTATCCCGAAAAGGAAAACATAAAAGATTTAGGAATGCTTTTTGGAGTTGGAGATGGTGGTGGAGGCCCAAGTGAAGGGCACATAGAAATGATCATGAGAGGAAGACATCTTACCGGTTTACCTAAAATAAAAGTCGGACCTCAATCAGATTTATTTGAGGCCCTCGAAAGTGAAAGAGATAAGCTTAATGTGTATAAAGGTGAATTATACCTTGAGAAGCACCAAGGAACTTATACAACACAGAGCAAGAATAAGTATTATAATAGAAAACTTGAGTTTGCCCTACATAACGCAGAGTATTTGGGTACATTAGCCGCATTAAAAGGAATACAATATCCATATTCTCGTTTAGAAAAGATCTGGAAAGAAGTTCTGTTATACCAATTCCATGATATTATTCCTGGCTCGTCTATCAACCGTGTTTATGTTGAAAGCGTTAAGAGATACGAGGAAATGCTCGAAGAGGTGGAGAAGATATCCTCTGAGTTGATCGGAAAAATTGCTGGGAAGGAAAAAGTCCTTACTGCTATTAACCCAACAGGTTATCGCAACAAGGGAGTTGTGCTTGTAAATGATAAATGGTACAAGATTTCCGTCCCTCCATATTCTGCCGCTCCGTTAGAAGCTATGGAAAAAGATCCCAGTCTTGAGGGCACGAACGATACTATAGAAAACGAATTTTATGTAGTAAAGTTTGATAAGAATGGAAATATTAATAGTCTGTTCGACAAGAGATTAAAAAAGGACTTCGGAGACAAGCATTGGTTGAACAAATTACATGTATATCTAGATAAGAGATTGCATTATAATGCATGGGATATAGATATTAATTACACTAAGAAGATGCCAGCAGAGTTCAAATTAATTTCCCATAATGTTAAGGTATTATCAGGGGCAGTAATTAGAGAGAATAACTATAAATTTGGGAATTCCACAATTTGTCAAAAAGTTGTCCTCTATTCAGGCGGTCAGATAATAGATTTTATTACTGATATCGATTGGCATGAAAAGCACAAGATGTTAAGAGCAGAGTTCCGTCCTAGCGTATTTTCAGATGAGGTAACTTGTGACATCCAGATGGGAAATATAAAACGGTCCACAAAAGATCAAACAAAGATTGAAAAGGCACAGTTTGAAATTAGTGCACACAAGTGGATTGATGTAAGTGACAGCGAGAAGGG
>JAQVQU010000159.1 GCA_028701415.1 Clostridia bacterium
CCGGGATACATTATAAGGTCAGAATATAATTCTATATTGTCTCCATATTCAATACTTTGTTGTAATATACCATTTACATAATATTCAAATCTCTGCCCTTCTATAGCCGGCATATATGGCGAGAAAACATTTCTTATATCAATCGTTGCGGATAAAACTTTGTTATTATTTAGAACGATATGAAGGTCATGATCCCCATTTCCATATAGTCCCTGATCATTAAGATTTATTCGTTGAATCTTTGTTGCATAATTATCTATATATCCCTGTCTGGCCCATGAGAAGTATCTAAGATATGCATTCGTATTTTCAGTAAGGAAACCAAGCTGACTTTGTTCAGCTAACACATGGTCCCCAGCCCCAGCTAAAGTTACACCTATATCCTCAAGATAAACCATCTGACTGGTAGAATAGTCAAAAGATACAACTACTGAACCAAGTCTCTTATCCAAAACAATTCTAAGATCATGTGTAAAGCCATCAAATGGTTTTGCATTCCTCAAATCGATAATCAACCATTCAATAGGATCTGGGCTAACCCCATCATATCTATAAATATATGCTTTTCCTGGTACACCTTTTATAAACTCTAAAGTAATGTAAGGTCCCGAAGTGATACTACCATTAATTAAAAAGCTTGCCTTATAGTCTAAGGACTTATCATTAACAGGCAATCTAAATGAAGTCTCAATTCTATCATACTCATAAATAGCTGGAGCACCAAACGGGCCAGATAAATACGTCCCCGGAGTGAATTCGTGGAATAAATAAGGGAGAACTCCTGAAATATCATTAAATTCAGCCTCCCCTCCTAAATTACTTTCATCAAATATCCTTACTGGGACCCTAGTTTCTACATCCATATTAATAACTTCAAGCACGGATGGATCCCCTGTTTGTGCCGTTCCTCTTCCCTCCACAAGCGTTATTGTGGGCTGACCAGGAGCTATATACTCATAAGATGCTAGCGTCTTATACAATGGGTATTTTTGTAAATACTCGAGTTCGAGATAATAGTTTTGGTTGTTGGAGACAAACGTGCTTTCATCTGGAGAAGTGGGAGTTTTGCCCAGATAATCCGATTGGCCAAACACAATAGTTTCTCCGGTTGGACTAACAGACCCCACCATAATGTCTATTCTATATGCATCAACCTTAATAAGCTCGGATATATTCGGCTTATTTGAGTCTATAATTACTTGATTCTTAGCTGCCCTCATTCTTCCAACCTGAGTTACAATCTTATACTCCATCGGTTCATACGATAAAGCATAATTTTCTACCCCACCAGCAAAAGAAAGATTATTAAGACTATAATTTCCAACTCTCGAGTTGTAATCTGGAGTCTCCATTTCAATCGCATGGGAGACTAAAGACATACTTTCCAGGGACAAATACACATAATCACCGTCAATAGCATTAATACTATAACCTAAATTAAAGACATTCGAGACGTTATCCGAATATACAAATCCAGAAAATCTATTAGAGGTGGTATACTTATTTTCTAATTCAGATGGATCTATAAAGAAGAAATCACTAGCGCCATATTGTCCGTAGACTAATGAGTGATCTGATGAACCATCAGTCCTTGCAATATAAGTAGAGAATTGATATCCGCGAGTGGTGATACCTGGAAGAATTGTAGTTAAAACACTTGGAGTTATAAGACCTAAACGGCTCATTATATAGTCATAATTAAACTCTGGAACAGCCCCACTAATATCCAAAAATCTTTCGTAAAGAATGGGAACTCGGTTATCCCCATCTAAATATGGACTACGAACATAAACAGAAAGTGGTTTTTTTGCAACATTCAGAGTACTTTCTAATACACTAAAGTTATAATTGATTAATTCATTGTTTAGAACTTCGTATGGGAAAGATACTTTTGAATCATCCAGAGTAACTTGTCCAGCATTTTGAATAAAGTCAATGCTTGGCTCAATAGCTCCACTCTTGTTTATTCCAAGACCTTCAGCTGTATCATGAGGAGCCAAATTACTATAAAAGATTCTATAGTCAATTAGTGAGGGATTGGCTCCTGAGCCATATACAGTGTTGATAACAGCGCTACCTGAACCGGACTCAACCCTTAAGGTCGCCTCTCTCTTATTAATTCTTAATTCATAACTGTCGGAAAAGGCAAAGCTGTAATTCCCAAGAACATACTCATAACCAGGCTGATTGTATACTTCATTGTCAAAATAAACATATAAATTAGTGCTACTAACTGATTTAGTAGGATCTAAGGCATCGGAGTTTCCAGTATAAAAGGGATCATCACCATTGAGTAGAATTGTAGAAAACTCAGAAGAACCTGCACTATAAGGAATAACGGTCAACGTGCCCTCTGGTCCTATTGTGTAGACTGGCAAACTTGAGAACCCCAGAAGGTCTTGATCAAGAACCCCTTCAAAGGCTAGATCTACATATGCGTTTCCGTATGTTCTTGTTAAAAAGGATCCTCCTTGCAAATACTTAGGTTGTAGAGGTTTACGAGAAATTTTTATAT
>JAQVQU010000160.1 GCA_028701415.1 Clostridia bacterium
CGAGAAACCAACTTTTCGTCTTGTGTAGCAATTCCCCAATTGCATTTACCACTATGACAATTGCGGCATAAATGGCATCCCATTGCAAGTAGGGAGGCAGTGCCTATATATACAGCATCCGCTCCAAGAGCTATGGCTTTTACTAAGTCAGCACTGTTTCTTATTGATCCAGCAACAACTAAAGAGACGCGATTGCGGATTCCTTCCTCTCTAAGTCTTTTATCGACAGATGATAGGGCTAGTTCAATCGGGATACCCACATTATCTCTGATTCTTGTGGGAGCCGCTCCTGTTCCTCCCCGGTATCCGTCAATTGCGATTATATCTGCTCCCGAGCGAGCTATTCCACTTGCTATAGCAGCCACATTATGAACTGCAGCGATTTTTACAATAACTGGTTTCTTGTAGTCCACTGCTTCCTTGATGGAAAACACTAGTTGGCGTAAATCTTCGATAGAGTAGATATCGTGATGGGGCGCAGGAGATATTGCGTCACTCCCTTCAGGAATCATTCTGGTTTCGGAAATAGCAGCTTTTACCTTTTCTCCTGGTAAGTGCCCACCGATTCCGGGTTTAGCTCCTTGACCGATTTTTATTTCAATAGCCGCAGCATTAGAAAAGTATTCCGTTTGGACTCCAAAACGACCGGAGGCCACTTGAACAATTGTGTTCTTCGCGTATTCATAGAAATCCTTGTGTAATCCTCCTTCTCCTGTGTTGTAATATATTCCAAGTTCTTTAGATGCTTTTGCAAGAGCTTCATGGGCATTGTATGAAATCGATCCGTAGCTCATAGCAGAGAACATGACAGGAATTTTTAAGGGAAGATAAACGGGGGTGTTGATTTTTAAAGAACCATTTGGGTTTCTTTCAATTTTTTCGGGTTTACCTCCTAGGAATACTCTGGTTTCCATTGGTTCTCTAAGGGGGTCAATAGAAGGATTTGTTACTTGTGAAGCGTTTAGCAGTATGCGATCAAAATATGTGGGATACTCTTCTGGATTTCCCATGCTAGAGAGAAGAACTCCCCCACTTCCTGCCTGAAGGTATATCTCTTTAATTGTTTTTTGTGACCAGTTAAAATTATCCCTGAAACAGTCGTTGCTTTTTATGATTTTTAGTGCTCGTTCGGGACAGGTAGCGACACATCTGTGGCAGTTAACACACTTTGATTCATCTGACAATACTCTGCTTTTGTCCTTATTGAAATAATGTACCCCGTTGCTGCACTGGGCTATACATACTCCACAAGCTGAGCAACGAGTATCGTTTCTAAGTATTTCAAAAATTGGATAAATGAAATTTACTGGCATATTTTCCTTATATTGTCTTTTTTAAAGTAGATATCTATGGTTTATATATATTAGTGCTAGGAGAGACTAATGATTTTAGGGACATAATCCGTTAATTTTAATTATTACAGCTTCCCCACCCATTGGAGCATATACTGAGTCGAGTGATGGTTCAACCTTTCTAACCGCTGCTTCTTCAGAGGATATGTAGACTCTATCTCCTTTTTCTGCAACAATCATGGAGCGAAGCTTAAGTCTATCGTTAAGAGCCATAAGGCCTCCAGTGAAACCCACAATTATGGAAAACGGACCCGTTATTAATTCGCTTGGGAAGGTTTGCCTTAAGAAAGTAGCAAGTTTTTTCCTGTCCTTTGGCAGGGACTCGATAGTTTTCCAGAAGGGGGCTGCGAAGACTCCTGCAATTTCCTTCATGTCTAGGCCAACCTTTCTGTTAAGATAGTCCACCATGTATGTTATTACCTCGGTATCAGTTTGAAGGGTGCATTTGTATCCCTGCATTTCCATTGATTGTCTGTTTGTGTCATAACTCGATATTTCTCCGTTGTGAACGGTTGTGTAATCGAGCAGGGCAAAAGGATGAGCCCCTCCCCACCATCCAGGGCTATTTGTAGGATACCTTCCATGCCCCGTAAAGCAATATCCATCATATTCTTCAAGAGAATAAAACTTTCCTACATCCTCAGGATATCCAACTGCCTTGAATACACCCATATTTTTTCCACTTGAAAAAATATGAGCCCCATTTAATTCAAAGTTGATCTTTAAAACAAACCTAGCTACAAACTCTTTTTCGTCTAGCTGACTGTCAACTAGCCTGGTTGGAAGAGGAAAAACAAAATATCTCCAGATAAGTGGTTCATCAGTTATTTCTGGGATTTTTTTTGTTGGAATTTTTGATAGGTTAATTATGTCAAAGGATTCTTCAAGTAACTTTTCAAAGGAAAACTTGGCTTCTCTGGAGTCATAAAAAACATGGAGAGCATAGTATTCTTTGTACTCGGGATAAATACCATAGCCGGCAAATCCCCCGCCAAGACCGTTACTCCTATCTCTCATAACAGAAAGGATTTTTACTATCTCCCCTCCATTAATCTTTTGCCCCGACTTTGAGATGATTCCCGCAATTGCGCATCCAGCGGGGATTCTAATTTCACCTTCTTTTTTCATAAAACTCCTAAAAACAAAAAA
>JAQVQU010000161.1 GCA_028701415.1 Clostridia bacterium
TAAGCAAAGATTTTATTCCCTTTGACGCGAAAATGTGGTACTTAGCTGGGGTTATATTTTGTCTTGTAGGGGCTTTGTTTTATAGAATAGGGAAAAAGTACACGCATACTATTTTCCATGTTCTTACCTTTATTGGTCCCGCATGTTGTATCGCTGCAACATATGTAATGTTATAATTTACACTACTTTTTAAAAAACCAGTTTTGCGTCTATTAGGATATTATCATATATAAAATTTGTATTTTATCTTAGTTTTTTATACAATTGACACCCCCACCCCCCTAATATATAATTACTAATATGCGCGCGACTCGCGTAAACAAAAACGAAAAAGGCGGAATATGAAAACATTAGCAAGGAAATTATCTATTGGAGTAGTGATTATAGCAATATTGCTCCTTTCTTTTATTATATTTATGCAGGCAGTGAATCAACCTGCATATGCAGCAGCGATTGAAGTTAGCGGAACGATAAGATACTCGGCTAGTTCTACGGTGAGATATACCTCTCTTCCCCAACCTTTGACTTCAGGATATACTGCCACATATGTAGTAGGCTCATCTAGCTATAACCTTATTGAAGGTAGCAATTTTGTTTATGCTGACGAAAGCATATGGGAATTTAAGGAAGCGGATGGAACGGAGTATTCCGAATTAGATACAGAAATCAATGATTTTGTTCTTGCAGGAACTTACAAAAGACAGGTAAGAATCTATGACAGAACTGATTATACGCCCAAGGAAGGGGAGGATACATTTTTTGAATATACCATTTCTAAAAATGATCCAGCTTCAGCCGTTGCCTCTACATATAGAGCAACTATTGGTATGGCCTTAGAAGAGGTGATTCTTCCCTTAGGATGGGCAATACATACTCTTCCTTCGGGATATACTACTGATGCAATATTAGAAACTGCTGCAACCGTTACTGGAATTGTTTTGAAATTTACAGCACCAGCAGGGACAGCAGCAAACTTTACTGAACTCACTCCTGTTGATAAAACTATTAGCGTTGAAGTTTTAACTAAACCTGAGATAATTTTTAAAGGGGCAGGGACATCCCAAGTTACTATGCAAAGCAGTTTAATTACTTATACGGCAGAAACCAATAAATATTCTGGATCAGTTGTAGTAAATACTTTTACCAATACTGGATATAATTTTAGAAGCTTTAAAATTGATGGGGACAATAGTGGAACTGAGTACTCAAACGAGACCAGTGCGCCTGAAGAATATAACAGAACTTTTAACCTTGATCCGGTTGCAAAAGTTATCTTTATTGCCCAGTGGGATCCGAGGGATGATACAAAGTATAAAATAGAACATTATAGACAGGGATTAAGCGATCCAAATTCATATCAAAAGAGGGACATTGATACTCAAACCCATGAAGGAACCACAGATTCGACTGTAACCATCGATATAGACGACCCATTAGAACCTAGATTATGGAAAATGGATGGATTTACATTTGATAAAGAAAAGACAGAAACAGAAGATAATTATTCGGGGACGATTAAACCGAATGGTAGTTTAATTTTGAAATTATACTATAGCCGCGATAACTATTCTGTTCTCTACAGCAAGGGAGATGACCCTCTTATTCGAGGAGAATCCCCGGTTGACAGCACTCAGTATAAGTTCGAGGAAAGATTCTCCCTCCAGACAGGTGAAGGTTTAAGTAAGCCAGGTTACTCCTTTACGGGATGGACGGATGGGAAAACAAAAATTGGGAGCGACTTAAAGGTGTTCTCAACTGCATATAAATACACAATGATTGCCCCAACAGATGAGGGGGGTGCAAAATTGGACACTTTGACATTTACGGCTAAATTTTCTCCCAATAATAATACTAAATACAAGGTTAGACATATCCTTGCCTTAGATGACTCCTTGTTGTTAGAGCAAACTCTTGAGGGAACTACAGACTCGACAGTATATGCACTTGCAGTTGTTCCAGGATATAGAAAATTAGCAGGATATGCCGTTCAGAATTCAAAAGAGTATCTTGAGAGTGGAGTTGTTACTTCAGATGAGAGTCTAGTTCTTGGAGTATATTATGAAATAGTAGATTACACGGTTAGCTTTTCTTTAGGTGGAACAAATCTTCTTGACCCTGGAACTTACAATATAAACGACCAACTATTACTTCCGGAAGCTCCCACAAAAGATGGATATAACTTCGATGGCTGGAAAATTAACGGGGTTACTTATCAACCTGGAGATTCTATAACGATTTTGGGCTCAGTAAAGGCAGAGGCAATATATACCTCTTCTACAAGTGTTCCTGGAGATACGGAGAATACTAACAATAATATTTACAACGTAATTCGTGAAAGTGAAGGTCTTTCCGGAGGAGCAATAGCAGGCATTTCTGTCGCCGGAGCAGTTGTATTAGGGGCTGGAGTATTTTCAATTATTTGGTTTGGAGTAAAGAAAAAGACTTTTAAAGATATGAGAATACAAAGAAAAAAGACAAAAAAGAAAGCTTTAGATGCTCC
>JAQVQU010000049.1 GCA_028701415.1 Clostridia bacterium
TCTATTTCTCTTTTTGTTTGTTGAACGGCAACCGCGGGAGTTTCTAGCAGATTGTAGTCCACAAAATAGAAATGTTTTCCATAATCTTCTTCCTTCTTCTTCCTTTCGGGAAGAAGAAAGGTCACAAATTTTACCAGAAGCTTTGAGAAGGGCAGAAGGAATAAAACAGTCACTATGTTAAAAAAGGTGTGTAACATAGCAATTCTAACTTCTGAGGATTCAAAGGCGGAGGTAAGCAGTTTCTCATAAGGAATAAAGAGATTGGTAAGCAAGAATAATAGAGCTCCTGTAACATTAAAAATTAGATGTATTAAAGAGACTCTTTTTGCATTTATCCCTGTTCCTATAGCTGATATCAGGGCGGTAACACAAGTCCCGATATTTGATCCCACTATTAAGAACATCCCTTGCTCAAAGCAAATTATTCCCGAAGCGCTCATTGCAATAATTATTCCGGATACTGCGCTAGAACTTTGAATAAGTGCGGTCACAAGTATTCCCGCTAAGACCAACAGGACAGGATTTTTAAAGGCACAAATTAGGGAGACTATTTCGGGGCTTCCCGAAAATGATTTTGTGCTGTTTCCCATTACCGATAACCCAACGAACAACATGCCGAGACCTATAAAGATGGCTCCCATTTTTTTCGGAAGGTCCTTTTTGGACATGGACATAAAAGCTCCAATGCCTGCAAAAGCCGCAAAAAAAACGGTGAGGTTAATATTTGTAACCCCACCGTAACCGAATGCCATTAATTGAGCAGTAATCGTTGTTCCTATATTCGCCCCAAAAATAATTCCCGTAGCTTGCAGGAGGGACATAAAGCCTGCATTAACAAATCCGACAGTCATAACCGTCACGGCCGAGGAGCTTTGGACAATAGAAGTGGTTGCGATGCCTATTCCCAATCCAGAAAAGACATTCTTGTCCATTTTGCCGAACATCTTTTTGATGTTTTCTCCGGCAGCTGTTTCAAGTCCGTCGCCCATCATCTTTATTCCATAAAGAAATACTCCGACACCGGCGATAAACCAAAAAAATGAATATACTATGTCAAGTCCACTCATATCCGTCTCCACTAAAACTTTAAACCAAATATATAAACAATGTAAAGAGATATTAAAGGAACTATTCTTCAAATTATAACGATGTTCTTGATACAAAATTCAGAATCTCAAAAGGAAGGAATGCTAGAGGGTGGCAGTTTTGGCTTAATTGAATATAGATATAGCTATATGATTGCAATATGAGATAACGGTATCTTACTAAACATGTTATCAAAAATGACGCTTTAAAAGTTTTACGATTTATTTCGGGAAAAAGATAATTTTGGAAAGTTTTGCTATTTATTTCGGAAAAGTATATAATAGTTTTGTGAGGTAAACAGACATGAAAATAAGAAAACACTATCTTGAAAAACTTATAAAATATTTAGACACTGAATTTATAAAAGTTTTAACGGGAGTAAGGCGGTCAGGTAAGTCATTTTTGTTGTCGATGTTACATGAATATTTACTTGGTGAAAATAAACAAGTTTTATATCTAAATTTTGAACATCCGGATACCTTTGAATTTCAAGATTCTAAAAGGCTTTACCAATATATTAAAGACATAGTTCAAGAAAGCAAAAAGATATATTTTTTATTTGATGAGATCGGACTGGTTACGGATTGGCAAAAACTCATAAATGGTCTTAGGGTTGCCTTTAACTGCGATATATACATTACTGGGTCAAATGCCAAGTTATTATCAGGAGAACTTGCCACATATTTAGCCGGTAGATATGTTGAGATAAAAATATTTCCTCTTTCTTTAGATGAAATCAGTGAGTTTAACGGTGTTAATAATAAGGATATGAACCTTGAACAATATATTATATATGGCGGATTTCCTTCAGTTGTTTTAGTAAAAGATGAACAAATGAAAAAAGACGTATTAAGAGGCATATATGATAGTATTTTACTAAAGGATGTTGCAACTAGAGGAGGTGTTGGTCAAGTTGATATACTATTAAAGTTATCGCTCTATTTGCTAGATAATATTGGGAACCCTGTATCAAGCACTAAAATTAGTAATTACTTCAAATCAAATAATGTATACATACACGCTGACAGTATAAATAAATATTTGCAGTTACTAGAAGATGCTTTTATTTTTTATAAAACAACCAGATATGATATTAGAGGGAAGGAATATCTAAAAACTTTAGGAAAATACTATGTGGTAGACACAGGATTAAAGAATGTAATGCTGGGAAGGTTAAACTCTAACTTAGGTTCAATCGTTGAGAATATAGTTTACCTAAAATTAATTAAAGATGGTTGGGATGTTTTTGTAGGTAAATATGATAATCGCGAAATTGATTTTGTATGCTTCAGAGATGGGGAGACAAAATATATACAAGTAGCACTAAGTCTTCCTCTAAATAGCAAGAGAGAAACAGAGAATCTGCTATCAATTAAAGATAATTACAAAAGAGTGGTTGTAACTTATGACTACAAAGATGTAGGAGTAATAGATGGGATAGAAGTAATTCATTTAAGCGATTTTTTAATACTACAATAGCTTAAATGTTGGTCAGTTTAAACTAGAAATACGGGTCAGTTTCAATTCAAAATATTGGTCAGTCTAAACCGAAAATATTGGTCAGTTGCTTTGATAGCTATTTGTTTTTATTTAATAATCAAGAGCCTTTTTCACCAAACATAAGGTCATCACTAAGAGTGAAACAAGTGGAGAAAAGGCATTTTTCTGATCCTGCAATGGCATGTGCAATGCTAAAGTTAACTCCTAAAAAAAATGATGAAGGATTTAAACACTTTTGGTTTTATGTTCGAAGCACTAGTTGAAAGAGATTTATCAATATACGCACAGGCTATGAATGCAAAATTGTTTCATTATCAAGATTACAAAGGAAATGAAATTGATGTTGTCATTGAAATGGATGACGGCAACTGGTGTGCTTTTGAGATAAAACTAGGTCTTGGTAAAGCAGAAGAAGGTGCTACTAATTTAATTAAGGTTTGTCAAGATATAGTTAATAATGGGGGAAAAGAACCATTGTTAAAATGTGTAATATATGGCGTTGGAAACATGGCATATAAAAACGCTGATGGGGTGTACATTATTCCTATCACTGCGCTAAAGGACTAAAAGTTCAATGTAAAGAACCTGAGTTTTAAAATGGATGCGCCCATTTTAGAAAAAATAATTTATACATTTCACACACATTATCAAAATATATTCCCTAAATTTACATTTTTTGGCACATAACATTTCGCAAAAATCACATTTTTTGGCAGATAATTATTTTTAATGAGGCGTTCGGAAAATTTAGTGGGTGTTCGGACTTGTATCAAAGTGAGGGTTCTTAGGCAAAGCGACAGAGAGGGCTTCCCTTATCTAGGGTGTATTCTTTGACTACTTCAAGGGGGATAGTATATAATTTACCAAACGGAGAAATAAATGAAATACTTAATTGTTCTTGGCGACGGTATGGCCGATAGGCCGACAAAAGAATTAGAGGGAAAAACTCCCCTTCAGGTTGCCGCTAAACCTAATATAGATATGCTTGCGAAACGTGGTACAGTGGGGTTGGTTCGTACTGTACCTAATGGTTGCGTCGCAGGAAGTGATGTAGCAAATTTATCTGTTTTAGGATATGATCCAAGGGTATATTATACCGGAAGAGCTCCCCTTGAAGCCTTGTCTATGGGTGTAAACTTAGAACAAGGAGATTTAGCCCTCCGAACTAACCTCGTTACACTATCTACCCATGAAAGCTTTTCCGAGAAAAGAATGGTAGATTATAGTGCCGGAGAAATTCCAACAGAAGAATCAAAGAAGTTGATGCAAAATATAGAGAAACAACTCGGAAACGAGAAATTCACCTTTTATCCTGGAGTTTCATATAGACATTTGCTAGTGGTTAAACAGGGATCTCCCTCAACAATTCTAACTCCTCCACATGACATTAGTGGACAAAGAATAGACGACTATCTTCCCGAAGGAGAGGGTGCAGAGGAGTATATTGACCTTATAGTTGAGTCCGGGAAAATCCTAGAGAATCATCCCATAAATGTAAAAAGAGAAGAAGAGGGAAAGCGTCCTGCTACCCACCTTTGGTTTTGGGGAGGGGGGACAAAACCCGAACTACCAGCTTTTTCCGAAAAATATGGGTTAAATGGTGCTGTAGTTTCTGCGGTTGATTTAATGAAAGGAATAGCAAAGGGAACTGGTATGTCTGCCCCAAAAGTAAGGGGAGCTACAGGTACCCTTGAGACAAACTGGAATGGGAAAATATCGGCAGCTATTGATGAATTTGAGTCAGGAAAAGACTTTGTATATATTCACCTTGAGGCTCCAGATGAGTGTTCTCACCAAGGAGATATTAGAGGCAAGGTAGAGGCGATAGAGAGGGTAGACTATGTTGTAGGTAAACTTTATTCCTACCTAAAGAACACAAAAGAGGCCTTCAGAATTGCCGTATTGCCTGATCACGCAACCCCATTAAATATAATGACTCATAGCAATGAGCCAGTTCCATACTTAATATATAAAAGCGATTTAGAGCTCGAAGGGTGTACCGAATATAACGAAGAGGATGCCCAAAGGGGCCTTTACCTGGACGATGCCGGAATAATCATGAGGACGCTAATAAGCGAACTTTGATGTATTCGTAAGTATAAAAAACAGAAGAGTTGCTTTAAAAGGTTTAAGAATAACGCAAATTTAGGCTTATCAAAAATGGTAAGAAAGGATAATATGAATTCTTCAGAACTAAGAAATAAATACTTAGAGTATTTCGTAAAAAACGGACACACAAGAATTAAGAGTGCCTCTCTTATTCCTGACAACGACCCCACGGTACTTTTTACTACTGCTGGCATGCATCCCTTAGTTCCCTATCTGTTAGGAGAAAAGCATCCAGGAGGCAACAGGCTCACTAATGTCCAGAAGTGTGTTAGGACAGGGGATATCGATGAGGTTGGGGACAACAGCCACTGTACTTTTTTTGAAATGCTCGGAAACTGGTCTCTTGGAGATTACTTCAAAGAAGAGAGCATAAAAATGAGTTTTAATTTTTTAGTAAACGAACTAAAAATAGATATTAATACAATTGCGGTAAGCGTATTTGCTGGGGATGAGACTGCGCCCAGGGATATGGTTTCTGCCACTTGCTGGAAGAATCTTGGAATCAAGGAAGAGAAGATATTCTTTCTCCCCAAGAAAAACAACTGGTGGGGGCCAGCAGGAGTTACTGGACCTTGTGGACCAGATACAGAGATATTTATTGTTAACGAGAAAGCTTCTTGCGGAGAAAATTGCTCGCCTGCTTGTAGTTGCGGGAAATACCTGGAAATATGGAATAATGTTTTCATGGAATATGAAAAAAAAGCAGACGGGTCATACGTTCCGCTATCTCAAAAAAACGTGGATACCGGAATGGGGTTAGAAAGAACAGTTTCGATACTGAACGGGAATAATTCAGTGTATGAAATAGATGTATTTAAGCCGGTTATGGATCGCATAAAGGAACTCGCCTCCGGAGGGGAAAACATTAGAGCGAGAAGGGTTATAGCTGATCATTTAAGAACCGCGACCTTCATGCTCGGGGATGAAAAGGGAATAACTCCTTCAAATGTAGATCAAGGATATATTTTAAGAAGATTAATAAGAAGAGCCGTCCGATTTGCCAGGCTTATTTCAATAGCTCCCGAGTTTCTTCCTGAACTTGCAAAGGAATACATAAAAATATATGGAGAAACATATCCCGAGATTAAGAATAACGGAGAAAAGATAATATCTGAACTTCAAAAAGAGATTTCGAGATTTGATGACACATTGCAAAAAGGATTGGTTGAATTTGAAAAACTTAAGAAATATATTCAAAACAACAGGATAAGTGGGAAAGCTGCATTCAGATTGTATGATACATTTGGATTTCCGATAGAAATGACGATTGAACTTGCCGAAGAAAATGGGATAACAGTCGATAAAGAAGGATATGAAGAGTGTTTTAGGGAGCATCAGGAAAAATCACATGCAGGGGCTGAGCAAAAGTTTAAAGGGGGATTGGCGGACAATAGCGAACAAACCTCTAAATTGCACACCGCAACGCATATTCTACTTGCAACGCTTAAAAAAGTATTGAAAGACAATACCATATCTCAAAAAGGGTCGAACATCACTGCTGAAAGACTTCGCTTTGATTTTAACTTTGAAAGACCTCTAACCGAAGAGGAGATAAAGGACGTTGAAAAGGGAGTGAACGAGGTAATTAACAGAGCTTTGCCGATAACTTGCGAAGAAATGAGCGCGGATGCAGCCCTGAAAAGCGGAGCAGAGGGCGCTTTTGCGGAAAGATACGGGGAAATTGTAAAAGTGTATACCATCGGTGATTACAGCAAAGAGATATGCGGGGGGCCTCACGCGGGAAACACAAAAGAACTTGGAAAGTTTTCGATTTCTAAGGAGCAATCTTCATCCGCTGGGGTAAGAAGAATAAAGGCAATTTTAGAATAGCAAGATTTACAACACAATAATCATACTAAGGTCGCAAAAGCGACCTTTTCTATTTTTTTAGGTGATTTTTCCATGAAAAACGCTTAGATATTCGCATAGAGAAAAAATATTGTGTTATTATATATAAAATGGATACGGGAGAAAAGGAAAAGAAAAAATTTAACATCCCTAAAAAGAAGATTTGGGGGTGGATTAAGGAGACGGTGAAAGACCCGTTAACCCTTTTATTGTTTGCAGTTCTTTGGCTTATATTGTCTTCCCCGGCAATTTTCGGGGTAATTGCATACTGGGCATCTAAAGAAGAAAGATGGCTGGTTTTATCTGGAAGTTGGATAGCTTTTACTGCACCCCCACTTCCTTTACCCGTTACCCCACTTTCAATAGCAGGGGCTATTGCACTTCGGGCAGTAATAAGAAAAGCTGGGATTAAGAATAAGGCCAGAAAGGAAGAGGCGGCAAACAAGAAGAGAGCTGAAAAAATGCGTGCTTTAGCTAAAAAAGAAGCAGATAACGAGCTTGTGGCAAATAGCAAGCTAGTTGAGATTGTAGACATATATAATACCGGGTCAGTATCTATTTCCGATGAGGAGCTGATAACCGGAGTCGAATATGTTCCAGGAATGGAAAACCTTCAAAAACGCTTGGACTCCAAGCGCCCCGGGGAAGAAATAAATAGTATTAGTCCTTCAAAAGAAACTGTAGAGTATAGGTCTTTAATTGAAAACCAAGAGGAAGATGTTATAGAGCCGACAAAAGAAACGTTAGAGGATAGGTCTTTAATTGAAAGCCAACAGGAAGAGGGTATAGAGGTGACCCCAGCGTCTTCTGTAATAGAAAAATCCTTGCCCGAAGAGGTAAGTCAAGAGACGATTTCAAAATGCAGGTTTATGACCACAGAGAAGGAAGATGAATTTTGGAAAAACGTGACAGTTGGTGACAGGGCTTACAAAGTAGTTTTGTTTGAAAAAGAAGAGAAAGATCTAATAAAAAAATAAATGATTTTGTAAATATATAAACGGGCTGTTAAGTAAATAATATCTTAACAGCCTTTTTTAAAGAATATAATTAATAAAACCTAAACTTTCGGAGCCCTGCTAGAAAGGGCATCTCCGATTGCTCCCCATAGTGAAAATGGGTGGCTTGAAGGAGCGTCGCAGGAATAATGCCAGACCATCACTCCGCCAAAGCCATGGTCTATTGCGAAAGTTACTTTGTCATAGATCATCTGATAGGAATTGAAATATTGAATATCAAGTTGTTTTCCGTTTAATTCGATATCTTCATCAAATAGATTATTGTATTTACCTATTTCATCAGCCACATCTTTATATACTCCCCAGTAAGGTTCGAGGCCCAGGGGACGGGAATAAAAGGGAAGTCCAAGATTAATTTTAGAAAGGGATATTTTAACGTTTGGGTCGCCTAGTGCAAGTTGTCTTCCAAGATCCTCCGCTTCTCCGTCTGTGGCAAAGAGGGCTTTTAACCGGGTGTACTGGTCAAAACAAGCGTTTTGGAAGGAAGAGTGATAGGAGGGCGCGGGCCCAATATCATAAGCCATCATCTCTAAGACATCCAAAGAATACAGATCTTCTCTTACCTTACTAAATAGACCAAGAGGCATAAACTCCCAACTGGAAACGGCCGCCGAAATAGAGATATTTGAAGGAAGAATGGTTTTTAGATAGGAAGTAAAGGATAAAAAATCAGCGTTTCTATCGGAATCATCGGGATATTCATAATCAAAAGAGATGCCACTAAGGGAATAAGCTTCAGCAAACTCGAGAAGGTTCTGGGCAAGAACTTCTTTATTTGTCGTCATCGCTTGGGTATGTACTTCAGTAGTCGAGAACTGTCCGGAAAAATCCCTGCCGATAAAACTAACAATAAAATTTGTTCCGGGACGAGCCTTTGCCCTAAGGTTTGAAAGAGAAGTCTCAAATAGTTCTTCCCCAGCAATTAAATTGCCATTTACTTCCTCGTCATGGAAAAAGATAGTACCCTCCTTGTCAAACCAAACAAAAGAAAGTATCACATTATTAATTACAGAGAAGTGTCCTTCATCAACTGAATCTAGATTATATGTGTCTCTAAGTGTTGCATAAGCGGTTACCCTGAAATCCTCTGGCAAAGTATTTTCTATAAGTTTCGGGGTGGCAGAATTTAGTTCCCAGGTTGCGCCTTCGGTTTCGTTAATTATGATTTTTATCTCAGAAGTTGATATTTTAGGAAAGGAGCAATATCTGAATTCTCCCACAAAATCTTGAGTGTAAAAATGTACATATGCTCCGTCCTGTTTGTATTCCAGACTAAAACTTTGTATGGAGTTACCCTCTTCAATTAGTTCTAACACATTTAATGTGGCTTCTTCGGAAAAAGATAAAGTAATAGAATTTCCGGTTGTTCCAGTAAGGGAGCTTAAAGAATACTCGGGCATATCATATTCAAAAGGCTCATCTGGAGCTTCTTTACAGGAGACAAGAACAAGAGAACAGATAATCAAAGATAGGCAAATACTAAATACAATTAGTTTTTTCATATAACCTCACGGGAAAAAGAAAGGCGAGGGGATAAAATAATGGATTTTTCATACAACCTTCTAAAAACGTATACAAATAGTGTAGATTAGAATTGAGGTATAAGCAATAGGAAGGATTATTCAAGGGTTAAAAGGGACTTTTCTCCGTTTACAAAGGTATATGCTTGTCCCCCCGAGGATAGAGTTTTAACCGGTTTTTCATCATTAAAAACAATTGCAGAATTATTCATAACTGCATAGGCTAGGGAAAAGTTTTTTGCAACACTGTCAAATTCGACTCTTTCATCATAGTGAGGGGACATAAGCGCATTTATCACTCCCAATCCTTTTCTTAAGGCGTAGGCACTAGAGTCAGGGGAAACCATTGCGCTATCAGTATACATGTCTTTAAACCAGCAAATGGCTCCTGCAGATAGTCCTGCACAGGGAACGCCACGGTTATATGCATCGATTATTAGTTTGTTAAACCCACTTTTTTCCCAAACATCAAGCAGAAACAGAGTGTCTCCCCCTCCGATGTATATTAAGTTAGCTTTTTCAATTTTAGAGACTATTTTTTCCATGGGGATGTCTTTCTTCGTTAATAGAACAAGATCAGCTTTTATGTCAAAATGCGGGGTGTATGTTTTACGGAAGGAATTAAAATAGGGAAGACTGTCATGGGAGGCAGTTCCCACAAAAACAGCAGTGGGGCGATTCCCCGAAGCGTGCTCTCTTGCAAGAGAGGCAATATACGTGTCAATCGGTAAGGTAGACTTTTCTCTGATCTCTCCCCCGCCGATAGCTACAAGTGTTCTCATCAATTATTTCCCCTCCAAGTATTATCTTTTCAATAATTTTGAAAATCCGTATTTTTCAAAAAATCTATTATGTTGTAATGTTTGATTCCGTCCCGAGAAAAATCAAATTTATCTGCAGAAATTACAATTTTTGGATAGTTGTCCGATATTAGATACAAGGGTCTAAACTCACGGTCA
>JAQVQU010000050.1:0-7428 GCA_028701415.1 Clostridia bacterium
GGTTGACCTTGAGTCAACAGATTATTCGTACCCTTTCTAGTTACCGTAACAACAGAAGCGGTTTCAGTTAATCCATATCCCTCTAGAATTTCTGCCTCGCTACCCAATTCTTTTATTCTTCTATTAAATTCTTCTTTGAACTCGGGCGTTAGCCGATCACCCCCACAAAAAATATACTTTATGGGAGAAACATTAACTTTAGTAAAGTACTTGCTATTCATCATCTTCCTGTACATATAAGGTATTCCAGAAAGGTGAGTTATCCTATATTTTCCTATGAGTTTAAGTGCTTTATCTGCATTAAAACGTGGCATAATAACTGCAGTGATCCATTTCAATATCCCATGTACGGATACACCTAGCCCAAAACTGTGAAATATCGGAAGCATCATTAGCATACTATCTTTATCCGGGTCATAGCGTTCTGTTGAATGTATTGCTAATTCTACCCCCCTTGAAATAGAGTTAAAAGCCTTAGAATTAAAAACGGCTGTCTTTGGTTCTCCTGTTGTTCCTCCGCTATAGACATATACAGCAGGAGATGACCCGTCGTCCATATACACTTCTGCTGTAGGAAGATTCTTCAAGGTATCTAGATAGTAAGGATGGCCCTTAACTTTTGTAAATTTTTCGATAAGTTGAATTGGTCCTTTTGCGTAAGTAAATAAATTGCATAGAATTGGAAGAACCCCAAGTTCATTTAAAATATCCTTATGTTTTTTAAAAACCATATCAAAAATAAAAATAACCTTGGGTTTGGAATTCTTAATTATTTTATATAATGATAACTCCCCAATCCTTGGGTCAATAAAGCTGGCTATCCCGCCAATCGCATTGATTGCATATAAAGCAAGAACGGCTTCAGGAATATTAGGAAGCATTATGCCCACTGCATCTCCCTTTCCTACTCCCCTACTTTTTAAAAAAGAGGCTGTTCTAAGAACAGAATCAGTCATCTCAGAGATACAAAGTTTTCTCCCAAAATATATTAATTTTACTCTATCTTTTTTCCCGTTTTCTTCAAGAAAAAAAGACCACATAGATTGGTTAATATTCATGTTACTATGATACTATAAAGGATATTTGTTTGCAATAAACATTGAGAACGGCTGCTAGCTAAATCTTTTCACAATATTTTCTTTGAATTTCTAATCCAAAAAACGCATTAGAGGACCGCTGCTATGCAACGATCCTCTAAGCTATGATAAGGGGGAAAATTATGAACAATTTAATATACTCATTATAACAAAGCGTTTTATCTTATGCAACAGAATCTTTATCATAAACAGTAAATCATTAGTAAATAAAAAAATGGAGATATAAAACACAATAAATCATTATGCACGTACACTGTGCGATATTATCAAAACAATTATTTTTTATTTAAAAGTTTTAATTATCTTAACTTATTAATGCTCAAAAATAATGTATAAAATTGCTATTTCTGTATAAAATAACTAAGCATCTTATCTGAGAGCATAATGATGATTTTTAGATAAATAATTCCAGACTAGATAGTATTAGTTAATTATGTCGTATCTTGTCCTATATGTAATACATTTAAGTTCCTGAAATGGATTATTAACAGTGTTTAGTCTGAAAAACCTGCTTAATTGATTTTTAAAAAATTATAATAAAAACAATATAATATCTCGGAGAACTAATCCGTGATACTCCCATAAGGCCAATCAATTATACCGCCAAAATCATATACATTATTGTAGCCCAATGAAATAAGTTTTTCTGCAGCTGTTGCACTTCTGTTTCCCGATCTACAATATACCAGTATAACTGAATCTTTATTAGGAATGATATCCCCTGCTATATCATCGATTTCTCCTAGTGGCATGAGAATTGCATTCTCAATATGTCCTGAGTCATATTCGCTCTGCTCTCTCACATCAACCACAATCACGCCTCCTTCATCCATCATTGCCTTAGCCTCTTTTGCAGAAATCTTTTTATAATCTGAGGAGCTGCATGAGAGAAGGGTTAAAATGGCCCCTATAACATAAATTAAAATGATTGCTCTTTTAATCATCTGCTAATTAAATAATCCAAGGCTGAGTTAGCAGCAATTGCCCCATCCGCACAAGCAGTAATAACTTGTCTCATGGGAGTATCTCTTACATCTCCTGCAGCAAAAACTCCTTCTAGATTAGTCTCCATCTTGTTATTAGTAGGAATATAGTCCCTCTCGTTCAAATTTACCTTTCCTTTAAATACATCCGTATTAGGAAGATAACCGATTGCAACAAATAAAGCGGAAACAGAAATATCCTTCTTTTCCCCAGTTTCTTTATTCAGTATCCCAATGCTTTGAAGGGGTTCTCCTCTTAATGAGGTGACCACACTATCAAGGACTAGTTTAATTTTGGGATTTGATTTTACCCTATCAATTAAGATCTGAGCAGCTCTAAATCCCTGTCTTCTGTGAATCAAATATACTTCACTGCATATATTTGAAAGATACAAAGCCTCTGTTAAAGCCGTGTCTCCCCCGCCATTGACAGCAACAGACTTGTTTTTAAAAAATCCACCATCACATGTTGCGCAAAAGCTAACACCCTTTCCAATCAAATCCTTTTCATTCTCTAGACCTATAAGTTTATTCTTCGCCCCTGTTGCGATAATAACTGCCTTTGAATAATAAGTCTCCCCATCATCAGAAACTAATCTCTTCTCTTCCCCCGAAAAATCCACTTCCTCGATGGAAGAATATAGGACTTCAGCTCCAAAACTAATAGCTTGCTCCATCATTGTATTAACCAATAAATAACCCTCAGCATCCTTAACACCGCTGAAATTTTCAATCTTATGAGTTAAAGCGGCTTGACCTCCCGGCTGTAAGCCTGTAAAAATCGCAACTTTTACTCCACCCCGCGCAGCATATATTCCTGCGGTAAATCCTGCTGGACCTCCGCCTACAATAATGACATCATAATTATTCATAATTCCTCCTTAAAACTACCTGTACCTATTATTAGAATATATTATACAATAAAACATACTTATTCAAGGTGAGGGAATCACTAAACATGATATTTTTAAAATTATTTACACTTAAAATTTCCTTTAAAAAAAGGCAAAGCCTATGCCTTGCCTCATTATTATTACTAAATTTCTAAGGATTCTATTATCTCTTGCTGAACTGAGGAGCTTTACGAGCTTTATGAAGTCCGTATTTCTTACGTTCCTTAGATCTAGGATCACGAGTTAAAAACCCAGATGCCTTTAAAACAGGACGAAGACTCAAGTCTGCCTGACAAAGAGCTCTTGCTATACCATGCCTTACCGCACCCGCTTGTCCGGAAAAGCCACCGCCATGGACATTAACAGCCACGTCATATTTTGAAGTAGTTGCTGTCGCAACTAACGGTTGATTCACGATATATCTTAATGTATCCTTCTTGAAATATTCTTCAATGGGCAATTTGTTAATAATAACTGCACCACTTCCATCAGCAACCAAACGAACTCTAGCTATTGCGCTTTTACGCCTTCCGGTTCCCCAGTACTGAACTTTCTTTTTTAATACTTTCTTTGCTGCCATTTTTCACCTCTTAGTCAAATTTCAAGGGTTCAGGTTTTTGCGCCTGATGTTTATGTTCTGGACCACTGTATGCAAAAAGTCGCTTCAGCATTGCGCTTGCAATTGTATTTTTAGGAAGCATCCCTTTTACTGCGTGTTCTACTACAAACTCCGGCTTAGTTGCCATTAATTCATCGTAACGAGTATGTTTTAGTCCGCCAGTATATCCTGTATAGTGTTTATAAAATTTCTTAACGAGTTTTTTCCCGGTAAGAACCACCTTGTCGCAATTAAGAATGATTACAAAGTCGCCAGTGTCAACATTGGGAGTATAAGTAGGTTTGTCCTTTCCCCGCAAAATATTTGCTACTCTGGTCGCCAATCTCCCGAGTACCATTCCCTCTGCGTCCACTACATACCACTTTCTCTCGTATTCACCGGCTTTTGCCATATATGTTTTCATGGTAAAAACCTCCAACTGATATTTTTCGATTTTTTCAGTTACAAGGGGCTAGTTTGCAACCCAAAAACGCGAATGCTTGTATATAATATTATATAAAGGAGTATAAGTCAATTAAAAAATAACCACTTTCAGGCAGTATATCCCTACAAATCAAACCTTTTTAATCTAAGGTTTTTCAATGTTTTACAACAGAAATAATATTCTATTTTCAGAATATTACTTAGGGACTTCTGCATATATAACCTTTTTTAAAACCAATCCGTTTGCCGCTAAAGTTTTCCCACCCAAGGCTCTATCTCCGCTGCTAAACATTCTCTCGATGCAATCGGGAGATAATTTACCTCTTCCAATCCAAATAAGGGTTCCAACTATTGAGCGAACCATTTTATATAAAAAACCCGGACCCTCCACTTCAAAAATTACTGTATCGCCCTTCTCTATTATATCTATCCTAGATATCTGTCTAATCGTAGTTGAAGGAGTGTCTCCATTTTTTACTGAAAAGGAAGAAAAGTCATGTTTCCCGACAATTTGTTTTGCAGACTCTCTCATCAGCTCGATATCTAATGGTGGGATTATCTGGACATAATATCTGCTTTTTAAGGGGCTTTTCACTCTTGAGATATATGTATTAAAGACGTATATTTTGCTTTTTGCATCAAATTGAGCATGAAAATCATCAGCAACCTTTTTTATTTCTCTTATTTTTATGTCCTCTGGAAGGAAAAAATTTAAGCTACCCTTAATCTTAAACTCGGAAAGATCAGTTTCGGCATCAAAATGAGCAACTTGGCCTTCAGCATGCACACCTTTGTCTGTCCTACCGGAGCCTACGATAGTTATTTTTTTTATAAAAAGCTTTTCTAAAGCCTCTTCAATCTTTTGTTGGACTGAAATCCCATTTTTTTGTCTTTGCCAGCCTGAATAATCAGTCCCGTCATATTCAATAATCATTGCAAAGCGCATATTCTTCTCCTAAATTTTATATGAGTCCCCAAAAGTTAGAATTCACAGCTAAGACCAAAACAATTAGAGCTGCTGTGTATATTCCCCCAAGGATGTCTCTAAAGGAAGCTTTCAATACCTTATATCTGGTTCTATTGGGAGTTGCATTATAGCATCTTGCATCGAGTGCCAAGGCTAACTCATCTGCTCTTCTGAATGCGGAAACAAAAAGAGGTATTAAAACAGGAAGCAAAGCCCTTGCCCTCTTTATAAGTCCTCCATTATCAAAAGCAGCCCCCCTTGCCTTTTGAGCCATCATAATTTTATCCACTTCTTCGAGAAGAATAGGAATAAACCTTAGTGCAATATTCATTATTATTGCAAGGTCGTGAACAGGAACTTTTATAAGCTTCAAGGGATACATTAAACTTTCTAAGCCATCCGTTAAAGCCATGGGAGTAGTTGTAAAAGTAATAAGACTTGTACCTGCCACAAGGAAAAAAATTCTTAGAGATAATTTTGCTGCAAGCTCAAGTCCACCAACTGAAATAACCAGTTTTTCCCAGGACCATAAAACCCTACCTGATGCGTTAAAAAACACATTCAAGATAGCAGTAAATATAACAATAAAAATAATGCTTTTTAAGCTTTTTAGTATCTTAATCAGTGGAACTTTGGATACCAAAATGACTATTAACAGCCAAGCAAAGATGGCAATAAAAGCGTAAAGATTTATCACTAAAAAAACTGCAACAACGTAAGCGATTACCAAGAGAAATTTTACTCTTGGATCCATCTTATGGACAAAAGACTCTACAGGATAAAACTGTCCAAACGATACGTCACGAACCATTTTTACCCTCCATTTTTTTTATTATCCCAGAGGCTACAATGGCCTCAGTCAGGTCAAAGACATTGAGACAATCGGAAGAAAGTGAAACCCCCTTGTTCTTTAACAATTCGCGTATTTCAACAGTATGAGGTATCTTTAGACCAGTATCGGCAAGATTTAAAGGGTTATGAAAAAAGTCCTTAGGAGTGCCATCAAAAATTAGTTTCCCATCATTCAAAACTAGAACCCTGTCACAATATTCGGCAATTTCATCCATGTTATGACTTATCATTATAACCGTATTGCAAAAAGACTTTTTTAGATCCATAATCAGGTTTAAAATAGCCCTCTTTCCTAGAGGATCCAATCCAGAAGTAGGTTCATCTAATACTAAAATCTCCGGTTTCGAGGCAATTACTCCCGCTATCGCTACTCTTCTTTGCTCTCCACCCGATAACTCAAAGGGAGATTTCATTTTGACTTCTTTTACATCTACCCCTACTAGAGACAAAGCAGACTCTGCTGCTATTATTGCTTGTTCTTTATCATAACCAAAATTAATGGGACCAAAAGAAACATCCTTAATCACAGTATCTTCAAACAGCTGATACTCAGGATATTGGAACAACATTCCTACTTTTGCTCTCAATTGCTTATATGGGATTTTCTTTAAAGATAGATCAATATCACAAACAACCAACTTTCCTGAGGTTAATTTAATTAAAGCATTAAAATGTTGCACCAATGTGCTTTTACCCGACCCAGTAGACCCTATTATCCCTACAGTTTCGCCTTTTTTTATCGTAAAATTGAGGGCGGAAAGAGCCGTCTTTTCAAAGGGAGATTTGACACTATATGTGTAAGATAAGTTTGATGCTTCTATAGACATTCTTCTGTTTTCCTCTTTATCGCTCTATCATTATTTTTTCTAATTGTATCTTTGTTTGCAGAAAATTATCTCTATTTCCCAGACACCAATGAGTCAACTAAATCCTCTTCCGTCAAAGCTAACGGAATATCATACCCTAAATTTCTTAATTCAACCGATACCTTGGTAGCAACTGGAAGTTCTAACTTAGCCTCATGAATAACATCTACTTTTTCAAAAACTTCTTTAGGAGTCCCGACTAGAACAATCCTGCCCTCATTCATCACCGCTACTTTATCTGCTCTTATTGCTTCTTCCATATAGTGAGTAATCAAAATTACTGTCATACCTTCTTCTCTGTTCAGTTTAAGAACTGTATCCATGACCTCATCCCTTCCCTTCGGGTCAAGCATTGCAGTGCTCTCATCTAAAATTAATACTTCTGGTTTCATTACTAGAATAGCGGCTATTGCAATTCTCTGTTTCTGCCCCCCGGATAGCCTGTTTGGAGTTCTTTCTCTATATTCCTCCATATTTACTGTTTTTAAAGCCCATTCTATTCTTTCTTTAATATCTTCTCTCTTTACGCCTAAATTTTCGGGGCCAAAAGCAAGGTCATCTTCAATAATTGAGGCTACCATTTGATTATCAGGATTTTGGAAAACCATTCCAACTTTACTCCGGATTTCAAATGTTTTTTCTTCGTCAGTAGTGTCAATATCGTTAACAAGCACTTTACCTTTATCAGGGACAAAAAAACCGTTAAGAAGTTTCGCTAAAGTTGATTT
>JAQVQU010000050.1:7528-9950 GCA_028701415.1 Clostridia bacterium
AAACCATTCCAACTTTACTCCGGATTTCAAATGTTTTTTCTTCGTCAGTAGTGTCAATATCGTTAACAAGCACTTTACCTTTATCAGGGACAAAAAAACCGTTAAGAAGTTTCGCTAAAGTTGATTTGCCACTCCCATTGTGCCCAATAAACACAACAAAAGAACCCCTTTCTACTTCAAGATTAATGTCCGAGACTCCTCTATTAGTTGAATCTCCCGATACATAATCGTAACTTACATTTTGAACGGAAATAATATTATCCAAATTTTCTGTCCTTTACCCTAACCATTCTTTACTTTTTCAAGCTAAAAATTATTCAAAAAGAATTATTCTTTTCTATTTTTATTACTAAAATACTGAATACTCATTATATTATAAAGGCTATATAAAGACAAATGATTGAGAGTAGGCTACTATCCCTCAGATCCTTTTATATCATTGTCACTCACTAATAAAGGAGTCTCTATTTTATTATCAGCCGCTAATGGATCTTCTTCTGAGTGGGTCTCCCCTTCATTTAAAGTATCACTTTCGTCCCTTCCGTTTTCCTTAATAGAATCGATATTAGGAATCTCTTTTTTAGCTTCAGCCACTAATGGATCTTCTTCTGAGTGGGTCTCCCCTCCATTTAGAGTATCATCTTCACGTCTTTGGTTTTCCTTGGTGTAATCGATTTTTGGCTTTTTTATCTTCCAATTTGAATAATATTTATCTCTGAGCATGCTCAATACTTTTTCTAAAGGGAGGAACAGAACTGCAAGTAATACTGTATTAGAGATCACTTGTATCAGAAAAAAATATATTCCTCGAATATACATTGCGCTAAAAAAAGATGAAAAATTATTGCCTGAAGAATAAAACAGAGAATCAATAAATGTTGTTATAACTCCAAAAAATGCTGACATTAAGCACCCTATAATGGAAGGAAAAATAACCTTATTTTTAGTAATTAAGGCTTTCATCAAATATGTAACTACGGCAAGAAGAGGCCAGTAGACAAAATATGAAACAACCCAAGGAGCAAAACCCCAAATAGATGTTTCTATAGCCGAAAAAATTAGAGTTGCAGGAAGAAGCACTGATAATCCAAAAACATATGTTCCAGCTATTATAGATATCGTTACTATCTCGACATTTGGCAGAGCAATTAATGCAAACTTTCCTGCCGACAATAAGGCAGTCATAAGGGCTATAAGCACCATCTTTTTTATTCTATATAAAGAGTTATTCTTCATTTTACTGTGACCAAAATCCCAATGTTTTGAATAATTAAAGAAACTATAATTTGACTGATGTTTTAATAATAATGGATTGACCAAATCCCAAAGCTTCGAATAGTTTATTAAACTACATTTTTATTTTGTCATACTGAATTGACCAAAATTTTAGTGTTTTAAATATTTTTATATACCACGATAGCAATAACATATGTATACCCGTCTTTTACTGGGATTGAACTCGCACCCATAGAAAGGGATTGATAAGAATTACCATCGACAATTACTGGAGCCCCCAAGGAATCAGTAGAATATTCTGTATCATCGGAAAATAAACCTACAAAGTCATTAATAGCTCCTCCATATCTTATTCCATTAAGTGTAAATGTCTCATAGTACGAACCAAAATCGCTGTCTACCACTTCAAAAGACAAATCAATCCTTTTCTCATCAAGCTCAGTCAAAACTTCTTCCAAAAATTCTGAGGAGGTTTCAAACTCTTCAGAGAAAAGAATTCCCCCATTTTCATCAGCGAATATTACGGTTATGGATTTAGAAAGATCATCTCCCCCATCTCCGAAAAACGGGTTAATAGAATTAACCCCAATAATAGCTAAAGATGAGAGGACAAGCATAATAATAAGTGATAAAACTGTTTTTGTTGATTTCTTCATGACAATACCTCCTTCGACTATAGGTATTGCCAAAAATGCATAAGCAAAAAAATTGGCTCCGTGTGTATCCCAAGACACTCATCGAAATCACACCATAAGTCTAAAAATATATTACCACCAAAACCTCAAATTGACAATTGCTAACCAACATTTTCCCTCTGACAAAAAATCAAGTATTTTATGAACAACACCATCAACCCAATTGCTAACCAACATTTTCCCTCTGACAAAAAAACAGGCATTTTATGAACAACGCCATCTACCTAATTGCTAACCAACATTTTACCTCTAAAAAAACCTTAACAATAATTAACAGTTGAAAAGATTTGTCTCGCCCTTTTCTCAAACTTACTTTCTTCTTTATTCAATTGTGTAACAAATGTATTGTAATCCTACAACAGAGTTGTTAATTCTCAAAGTAAATGCAAAATTTAAGATAGTGCTAGATTTTTTGGTATAAATGCAAAAAAAAGGGTAAAAAGTATACACTAATCGGGTCACAAATTGACAATAATGGGTGTTAGTGTTAG
>JAQVQU010000051.1 GCA_028701415.1 Clostridia bacterium
ACTATGTTATTATTAATAACCAATATTGTCAAGTTTTATAAAGTTTTATACTGCTGAAAAGTATATTTTATCAAAAGTTACATTTGCTTCTCAAATTTTTAAATAAGCTATAATGTAAATAAGACATGTAATTGTATCAAAAGATAAACTTATGTATAATATAACTTAAAGTAATACATCATGGGGGTAACATGACTCAAGAACAAGTATTTCCTAGTGGCCTTAGAATGGTTTTTAATGAAATGAAAAATACCAGAAGCGTTTCGGTTGGTCTTTTTATAAAAGTAGGAAGCGAGTACGAATCATCTGATAATAACGGTATAGCACATTTTATGGAACATATGATGTTTAAAGGAACCTCAAAAAGGAATGCTTTTCAGATTGCTGATGATATGGAAAGAATAGGGGCAAGAATGAATGCGTACACTTCTAAAAATCATACAGCTTATTATTCTGTATCTCTCGACGAGCATTTTGAACATTGTATGGAAATGATTTCTGATTTGATTTATTTTTCTAAATATGAAGAAAATGAAATTGAAAAGGAAAAAACAGTTGTAATAGAAGAGATCCAAATGTCTGAGGATGATCCAGAAAACCTTTGTATGGATAAATTATTTTGTGCATGGTATGGCAATGAGGGCCCCGGGAAACTTATTCTAGGAAATAAAGAAAACATATATTCTTTTAACAGAAAGAAACTTTTAATTTTTAGAGATACTGAATATTATCCGAGTAATATGGTAATTTCTATTGCAGGGAATGTTGATTTTGTAAGAGCAAAAGATCTTGTAAATAAGTATTTTGAATCCAACAATAAAGTTTTAAACTTAACTCAAGAAAACAGAAAAAAGATATCCCCTTTAATTGAAAACGTATTAACCGTTAAATCTCTTGAACAGGCAAATATCGCTTTTGCTTATAGAGGAATCAATTACATGGATGAAAAGACTTTAGCAATGACTATGATGTCTAACTTGTTTGGAGGAGGAATGTCATCTAGGCTTTTTCAATCGATAAGGGAAACTTTAGGTTTAGCTTATAATGTTTATAGTACTAATTATAATTTTTCTGATTCAGGAATTTTTACTATATATTTAGGCACTAGTCCAGAAAAAGCAAATAAGGCTATCTTTGAAGTCCAAAACCAAATTCAATTATTGATAAAAAAAGGTTTTTCTCATGAAGAGTTTAACAAAAGTAAGGAGCAATTAAAAACTTCCGTGGTTTTGGGCTTAGAAAGCTCCTCTTCTATGATGAGAATTTCTGGGAAAAGAGCATTGCTAAAGAATGAACTTTTTGATAGCGATTTTGAGCTAGATTTAATAAATAAAGTTACGATAGATAAATTACATGAAATAAGCGAATACGTTTTTTCTGGAGAAAAAAAATCTATTAGTTATGTCGGGAAAGAGCCAAATTTTAAAATAGAAGAAATATAACGTTATTCTTTTTCTTTCCCTTTGTATCGGAGGAATATATGCCTTTTATAAAAATGAATTCTATGAATAATAATAAAAAAATGATTTTTTCTATTGCTCTCTTATCCTTTGTTTTGGTTTTGTTAATCCTTATGATTATTCCAACTACAAGAGCTTTTTTATACTTAGTTTTTGGCTATTCTGTTTATGTCCTTATTTTATGTTGTCTGTTTTTTGGATTAACTTGTTTTTTGGGCAAAAAAGTTACTTTTGGATGGAAAAAAAATTTATTACTATCACTCTTTATTATTTCTTTGATTTCTCTGCTTCATGTTTCTTTTTATAAAAGTGGGATTAATGGCGATCCTCTAGAATTCCTTGTCCCTAAAGGAGTTATCACAGTGGGGGGGATAATTGCGTCACTTATCAATTATCCATTGTATGCGATCTTCCCCAACTATGGTTTTTTAGTTTCATCAACGTTAATAATTTCGGGAGTCTTGTTTTTATTTTTGATTTTACCTATTATTAAATTTTTCGATAAAAAAGTTACTTTTTGGAATAAAACAAAAACAAAGGGAAAACAAGATGATGGGGCGCTGGAAAACAATGAAGGTACAATAACAAAAAATCCTTTACCAAACTCACTTAACTCTGAAGCAGATCCACCTCTAGGTTCTTTGGAAAAAGATGAAGTTGAAAAAATGGTAATTGATGCTAAGTCTCTTCTTTTTGGCTCCGACAACTGTGAAAAAAACGTTAATGAACGGTCCTTCGGAGGATTGTTTGATAAGGATGAAGATAGGGCAAAACAAAGTGCAAAATTATTATTTTCAGAAGATCATTATCCCAAAAATGAAAAAAATGAAAACAGATATAGCCTGATTGATAAAGACTGGAGTGATGATAAACTGAATAGCCTATACACTAATTCTGGAAGAAAAGAATTGTTATTGGAACAGAATCAAACCTCGGACCAGTCAAATCAGTATGGCCCTCACTCTTTAAACGGGGACTATCCTTTCGAAAGGAAAGGTGAAATTATTAAGCCCAACCAAAATGAACGTTCAATTATTGATACAAATACTCAAACTGATGCAAGAAAAGATAATATAGGCATATTAGACTCTATTGAACAGAACAAACAGAACAAGGACGTATTTGATGACAAAAAAGCTTTAAAAGAATTACAGGAACCTCTTTCTTTCGAGGAAAGCGGAATTTTGCATAACGTAAGTAATCCACAAGTACCAGATGTTCACAAAAATATAATAAATCAAAATTACGAGAAAACAGGTGCTGATAAAATTACACCATCTATTATACCTCTCAAAAACGATAAAATGAAAAGTGAAGAGTATTCCTCCCAAATTTCTATTGAATCTATAAATTATGGAAATAGAGAGAAGCAAAATCGTATAGATAATTCAAGCAAAAATGAAAAGGAAAAAGCAGGTATAGATTCCCAAACATCATCTCAACCTTCATTTTTTGACAATAGAACTGAAAATACAATTGATAACTACAAATATAAACCCTACAAGAAACCTTCCGTAGACTCATTAAAAGCTTATGTTGGAAACGATGTTAATTTTCCGGATGATTACTATGAAGTAAAACAAAAAATTGAAACTACTATGGCTGAATTTGAGGTCCCTGCTGAAGTCATTGGGGCAAAAAGGGGTCCAACTTTTACTTTGTATGAACTTAAGCTTGGCCCTGGTTATCAAATCGCCAAGATAAGAAGTATAAAAGAGAATCTAATTATGAGGCTCGCCATAAAACAAATAAGAATTCTGGCCCCTATCGAGGGAAAAGATGCATTTGGTCTAGAGATCCCAAATATAAAAAGAGATATTGTTGGCTTGAAATCTCTAATAAGTAGCCCTGAGTTTAATAATTCGGACAAAGGAATCCGCCTTTGTTTTGGGAAAACTTTAGATGGGACTAATTTTATAGAAGATCTTTCCTTGATGCCCCATTTGCTTGTTGCAGGAGCTACAGGCACAGGAAAAAGTGTTTTTCTTAATGCCTTAATCGTTAGTATTCTTTTTAAATACTCTCCCGAAGACGTACGAATGATTCTTATTGATCCAAAAAGGGTTGAGTTGGCAGTATATAAAAATCTTCCAAACTTACTTATTGCTGAAACAATAAAGGAAAATTCACAAGCAGTTAATGCCTTAAAGTGGCTTACAGAAGAAATGGATCGTAGATATAAATTTTTTGAAGAAGTTGGATGCGCGAACATTGATCAATACAATAATGGGGTTAGAGATTCTAAAAAGGAACCAAAAATGTACAGGATTGTGCTAATAATAGACGAGATGGCTGATTTAATGATGAAAGGCAAGAGCCAGGTAGAAACTTACGTTGTTAGAATTGCACAACTTGCTAGGGCCTGTGGAATACATATGATAATTGCTACTCAAAGACCTACAGTGCAAGTTATTACGGGCCTTATTAAAGCCAATATTTTGTCAAGGGTTGCTTTCTCAGTTAAATCTTCCATGGACAGTAGAGTTATACTTGATGATATGGGTGCTGAGGATCTTTTGGGAAATGGAGATATGATTTATTCCTCGACAAAAGGCACAACCAGAATGCAGGGAGCTTTAGTTGAGTTAGATGAGATAAAAAAAGTCTGCGATAGTATCAGAGAAAATAATGAATCAGTATTCAACGATGATCTATTAAATGCTATTACTGTAAAGCCAGAAATTGTAGACACTGAAATTGATTCTTCAGATGGAAAGGATGATAAAGCAGATGATTTTGAGGAAATGCTTAAGCAAGTATTACTTCACTTTATTAAAAAAGGAAAAGCATCTATTTCGAGTGCACAAGCAACTTTTGGACTTGGTTTTCTAAGAGCTAAAAAGTTTGTCGATGCGCTTGAAGCAAGAGGGTTTCTTGGCCCTGAAACAACAGGATCTCAAGGAAGAACAATACTAATTACAGAAGAAGAATTCCTTTCAAAATATGAATAAAACTAATAGTTAGTTGTGGGACAAATAAAAAAAACAGATAAAATGAAAAAAATCGGAATGATATCGCTTGGATGCGACAAAAATAGAGTTGACTCTGAAAAAATCCTATATAAGCTTAGGTCATTTGGATATGAATTTACAAGTAATCCAACTGATGCAGACATTATTATCATCAATACTTGTGCTTTCATAGAATCAGCAAAAAAAGAGAGCATAGACCTTATTTTAGATGTCGCAGAAATAAAAAAAAGAAAACAGATTAAGATAATTGTGATAGGATGTCTTGCGGAAAGATACGCCTCTAAGATTCAAACCCAACTACCGGAAGTTGATGTATTTGCTGGATTAGGTACGTACGATGATATTGTTTCTATGATAGAGACGGGAAAAGGCATTTATATGTCTGACAATAAAGAACCCGTTTTACAAAATCAAAGACTAATAACGACCCCCCAACATTATGCATACCTAAAAATAGCTGATGGATGTGACAATTTTTGTTCTTATTGTGCAATTCCCTTTATAAGAGGAAGATATAGGTCTTATAAAGAAGAAGATCTTTTGGAAGAAGCTAGAATTCTTGTTGATAATGGGGTAGAAGAGATAATTATTGTAGCTCAAGATACAGTAAGATATGGGTTAGACCTTTATGGGGAGCCAAGACTTATTAACCTTCTTGAGTCAATTAGTAAATTGCCAGTA
Source organism: Clostridia bacterium (assembly GCA_028701415.1). Taxonomy (GTDB): domain Bacteria; phylum Bacillota; class Clostridia; order Christensenellales; family DTU072; genus MWEH01. The sequence continues at coordinate 5,114 of JAQVQU010000051.1, forward strand.
TATAAAATTAGACTAATGTATGCCTATCCTGAATTAGTTACTTCCGCTTTGATTGAGTACATATCTGAAGAACCAAAGATGGCTAAATATATCGATATACCTTTTCAACATGTAAATGATAACTTATTAAAAAAAATGAATCGCCATACAAACAGCTCTCAAATAATGGGTATAATTGAAAATATAAAAGGCAATTATCCAGAAATTTCTTTAAGAAGCAGTTTTATTGTTGGATTTCCAGGCGAAGATGAGCAAATGTATTTAGATTTAAAAAATTTTGTTGCAAAAGGTATAGTTGATTATGCTGGTTTCTTTGCTTACAGTAGAGAGGAAGGGACGGTTGCATATAAAATGAAAGATCAAATCCCCAAAAAGATAATTAACTCAAGGCTTAAGGAACTTTCTGTACTTCAAAGTAACAATATCTGTAATAATCATAAAAAGTATTTTGAAAAGACTATGAAAGTTACATATGAGGGAATTGATTTTGACAAAAATATTTTCTGGGGTAGAAACGAATATAACGCTCCAGAAATTGATACAAAAGTTTTTTTTACTTCAAACAACCTTGTGGAAATAGGGCAAGTTTATAATGTAAAAATTTTAGAAACAGGCTTTCATCTTGTCGGAAGGATTGAACCATAATACAATAAATTAGAATTTTTGAAGTACCATAGGTAGTTCAAAGGGAGACATAATATGAATATTGTTATAAGGGTGTGTTGCTCAGTCTTTGAAATTAAGAGAAGGATTTCATTATTATCTAATACATTCAATTTTCACATTGAAGGAAGGGGATTTGATAATAGTATAATTTTAAATTCAGATTTGCCCGAAACAATAGTTGAGGATATTTATGAAACATTTGAAGATGTTTTTTACGGAGAGGAAGAAATGAATTTGGCCCAATCTCTTGTACATGAATTGAGAGAGAAAGGATTATATTTTGCTTGTGCGGAAAGTCTTACAGGAGGAATGATCTCAAGTGCAATAGTAGATGTTCCTGGGTGCAGTGAGGTTTTTCACGAGGGTTTAGTTACTTACTCAAACATATCTAAAATGGACCGACTTGGAGTCGGAGAAGATACTGTTATTGATTACGGTGCCGTTAGTAGAGAGGTTGCGATTGAGATGGCAAACGGATTGATTAATGATAATGTTTCCATTGCTGTTGCAACAACAGGTATTGCCGGGCCTACAGGAGGAAGCGAAAAAAAACCGGTAGGATTAACCTTTATATCCGTTGTTTCTGAAAAAATAACTGAATGTTATCAATATGTCTTTCTTGGTGATAGAAATGAAATTAGAAAAGCAGCCACCGATATGGCTATTTTTAAAACTTTAAAGTATATAAAAAATAATTTCTGATTTTTCGAGTTTTATTCTAAATATTCAAATATGTTTGCCTTAAACTAAATGGTATTGTTTAATAATGAGCATAATCAGACGATTTTTTTGAACAAGAGAAAAATCTTGGACATTTAAAAAAGTGTTATTGTGTTTTTGACAATAATTGACAAATAAATGGTATAATAATAATACGATAATTATAAAAAAGGAGATACTTATGGATGAGAAAAAACAACAATCGCTATCTATTGCTTTAGCTCAAATAGAAAAAAACTTTGGCAAGGGTTCGATTATGAATATGGGAAGTCATGAAAAAGTTAAAGTAGATGTTATTTCTACTGGTTGTTTAGCTATAGATAAAGCACTTGGGATCGGTGGCATGCCTAGAGGAAGAATTGTAGAGATATATGGGCCTGAAAGCTCTGGGAAAACCACTTTAGCTTTACATGTTATTGCAGAAGCCCAAAAATTAGGGGGGGTTGTTGCTTTTATCGATGCAGAACACGCACTTGATCCAGGTTATGCTGCTGCATTGGGTGTTGACTTGAACAACCTATACGTTTCGCAACCAGATAACGGAGAACAAGCCCTTGAAATAGCAGATGAGCTTATAAAGAGTGGCAGTATAGATGTTATCGTAGTCGATAGTGTCGCGGCTCTAACGCCAAAGGCTGAGATTGATGGAGAAATGGGAGATAGCCACATGGGGTTGCAAGCCAGATTGATGTCTCAAGCATTGAGAAAATTAACAGGTAGTATTAGCAGAACAAACACTTGTTTGATCTTTATCAACCAGCTTAGAGATAAGTTGGGCATTATGTTTGGAAACCCAGAAACGACAACAGGAGGGAAAGCTTTAAAGTTCTACGCTAGTATTAGAATTGATGTCAGGAAAAAAGATAATTTGAAGGATGGTGGGGATAGTATTGGAAGCAGAACAAAAGTAAAGATTGTAAAAAATAAACTGGCCGCCCCATTTAAGGAAGCGGAATTTGATATTATTTATGGGTCGGGAATTTCAAATATGGGATGTATTCTAGATATGTCTGTAGATTTAGGATTGGTAAATAAAAGTGGATCTTGGTTTCAATACGAAGGTGAGAAAATAGGGCAAGGAAGAGAAAAAGCTACACAATACCTAAAAGATAATCCAGAAGTCTCAAAAGAATTGGAGCAAAAAATTCGCGCTAGTTTTTAGGAATTATAACAACAATTACAAAATGCTGCAAATTCCCACATTAAATTCCATTTCATATTCCACTGTGAAACTTACTTTGGGAATTGACTAATTACAAAATCCATAGTAAATAGGAATTAATACGCTTGGCAATACATTGACTTGAGCGTATTTCTGTCTTATAATAACATAAATGAAATTACATGGTCCGTAAAGGTCCAAAATTATATATTAATTTCAAATTTTTTTACAGGAGGTAACAATGTTAGGCAGTCTATTTATGTCTGCCACCGGCACATTCCCAGGGTGGGGATATGTATTGATAACATTGTTTCCGGCAATTGGGATAGGTCTTTTTTTAGGATTTCTTTTTTACAAACAAACATTAAAGAAAAGGAAAGAGGATGCCCAAAGTGAATTCAACAGGATAACTGAAGAGGCAAGGCTGGAAGCAAAAAATATCAGACAGGATGCGATGCTGGAGGCAAAGGAAATCCAGATCAGATTACGTAATGAATTCGAAAGCGAGTCAAGAAATAAACGTCAAGAATTTCAAAAACAAGAGCTGAGATTAAGTCAAAAGGAAGATTCACTTCAAAGAAAAGAAGATCAGGTAGATAAAAAGCTTGAAGATCTTGAAAAGTCGCAAAAGGCTATAGAAGCTAAAACCGGCGAATTATCTAAAATCGAAGGGGAAATAATTAAGAAATACAATCTAGCGATTCAAGAGTTGGAGAGAATTAGTGGTTTGACCCAGGAAGAAGCTAAAAAATCCATTATTGATGAAATGGAGCATGAAGCAAAAAAACAGGCAATTTTAATCATCAAAGATATTGAACAAAAAGCGACGGAAGAAGGGGAAAGAAAAGCTAAACACATTATTGCTTTGGCAATTCAAAGATGTGGTGTGGATGTATCTTCTGAATCAACAGCCTCAGTGGTAGAACTTCCAAATGATGAGATGAAAGGCCGAATTATAGGGAGAACGGGAAGAAATATAAAGGCACTTGAAAGTGCAACCGGAGTTGATTTTATTATTGATGATACCCCAGATGTCGTGACACTATCTAGTTTCGATCCCGTGAGACGAGAAATTGGCCGACAAACACTTAATAAACTTATGGCGGATGGTAGAATCCATCCAGGAAGAATTGAAGAGATAGCTGATAAAGTCCGTAAAGAAATGGATTCGACAATTAAAGAGTTGGGCGAGAATGCTGTTTTCGAGGCTAATTTATTCGGTATACACCCAGAACTAGTTAAGCTATTAGGAAGACTGCAATACCGTACCAGTTATGGACAAAATGTACTTAAGCATTCTTTAGAAGTATCGTATATTGCCGGAATGTTAGCGGCCGAGATTGGGGCAGATGAAAAAATAGCTAAAAGAGGTGGGTTACTTCATGATATTGGTAAAGCTGTCGATCATGAATATGAGGGCACACATATCCAAATTGGGGTAGAGCTTGCTAAAAAATACAAAGAAAGCGAGAAAATTATACATGCTATAGAAGCTCATCATGGAGATATTGAAGCAACTACCCTTGAGGCTATTTTAGTGCAAACAGCAGATGCAATTAGTGGCTCTAGGCCAGGGGCAAGAAGAGAAAGTGTAGAACTTTACGTGAAGCGTTTGGAAAAGCTAGAAAGCATTGCAAACTCATTTGCTGGTGTTGATCAGTCTTATGCAATTCAGGCAGGTAGAGAAATAAGAGTAATTGTTAAACCTGAATCGGTGGATGATTTGCAAACTGAAGTCTTGGCTAGAGACATAGCAAAAAAACTTGAAAATGAATTGGAATATCCAGGACAGATTAAAGTAAATGTAATTCGTGAATTAAGAAAAATTGAATACGCAAAATGATAAGAAATATGCGGCACCTCCGGGTGCCGCTTTTTGTTCACATAATTTAATTTTCGTGACAGCATCCGAAAAGGCTTCGTTTTTTGTCTCTTTAATTTTCTTCATTTTAAGTATCTCCATTTCCTTATTTATTCACATATTTTTGTCTCCAATTAACAATATTCCCTTTCGTTTCGTAGATATTTTTTTCGCATTT
>JAQVQU010000052.1 GCA_028701415.1 Clostridia bacterium
CCCTACCTTTTCATATGCTTTTGATGCAATTTTTCTTAGTGAACATTTTAAACCTTCAGTGAGAGTGAATTTGATGTGTTGCATAATATCCATACCATCCTCCGTGCGCTAATGCGCGTATACTAAAATAAATTATATAATATATACTTCTCCTTTGCAATTGTATCTATTTTTGCGCATTATTGAAAAAATTTATTAGTAATTTTGATTTTTCTAGATTTGGAAGATTGAACGCTTCGAAATCCTTAATAAAAGAAGTTTTTCTCTTCTTAACCATTCTCTATATTAATATACAAAAAGTCCCAGAAATTTCTGGGACTTAATAAATTATCTAAACATTCTTCAACTTACTCTTCACTTTCAGAATCTTCTTCAGTTTCTTCGAGCTCCTCTTCTTCATCTATAGCGTCTTTTGCGACTACAGCCTTGCCTTTCATTCCTTTTCTATTCTTGAAAACAAAAAATAAAAGAATACCCAAGGCTGCTGCTCCAGCAACAGAACCAATTATGACCCAGATAATCCAATCTCCTGCAACTGAGGCCGATTTTACTCTTTCCCACATTGCTAAAGCCTTCTGCTGGGAGCTTCCAAAGTCTTTCATAACCCCAAGCGATGAGGTTATGTCAGGATATCTGATGCTATCTGCAAAATATTCATCTACATCGTACTCATTATCTTCTAGTAAGCTTATTACATCATTATCTGTGCTGAGAATTGCAGGGTCAATTGCACAAGTATATCCTATCTCAATTGAGTTTGTAATTGCTATTTCTGGCATACAAACGTATTCAATAAATTTATTTGCTCCAGTAACGTTCTGTGCATTTGCAGGTATTGCCCATCCATCAAACCACACATTTCCACCGACTTCAGGAACAAAATAATCTAAATTAACGTCATTCTCTGCGGCTTCTTCTATTGCCCAAAGAGCATCTCCACTCCAAGCTAAGTTTGCATATGCTTTCCCGGCCATCATATCTCCCTTGCCTATGTCAACTTCATACTCTTTTAGGACTTTTTTCTGCTCAATTAAAATTTCCTCGGCAGCCGCTAGTAAATCATCGTTAACTGTATTTATTAAATCTTGTACGGACAATGTTTTATATGCATCTGGCAAGTTATCCGTTTCTTTTAAATACATAAGAGCAGCAACATATGTATCTCTAATACTGTCTTTTATAAGTATTTTTTTGTTTAAATCCTTGATTTCGGGAGTATTCCAGAGTAGTCCATATCCAGCTTCCTCGGCTACCTCGCTAGAAACCACATCTGTATTATACATAATGCCCAATGTTCCCCACATATATGGAACAAAGTAATCACTCATATTTTCTTGGCTTTCTCCCACCATTATCTCTGTAAATACCTCATCTACTTTAGAATATAGCGCAGTATCTACATTACCTATCGTGGAAATAGCACTCTTATTTATTTTTTGAAGCTTTCCTTCTTTCATAAGCTTTTCTATGGCATAGTCACTTGGGCAAATAAGGTCCAATACTTCCTCCCCTCTTGTTAGGTTGGTAAGCATTATTTCATTAGTATCATAAAGGGTATAAACTACGTCAATGGTTCTCCCAGTTTCTGTTTCATACCATATTTCAAAATTTTCGATTACATCGGGACCGATATAATCTCCCCAATTATAAATATACAACTTCTCATCAGTTGCTGCTTCAGCGGTAATATTAACTGCTGAATATGCAGAAAATAATACCGAGGTCATTGCCAACAACAAAACAGTGGCCAAAATAATCTTTTTCATTTTCTCTCCTTTTTATCTAATATTTTATAAAATTCCTCTTTGGAACTATTATACTTCTTCTTCTTTTTTCTTTCCTTTTCCCTTAAATTTGTTAAGATTTACTAATAAAACAATAGTTATTACAAGGATAATTATTATTGTAAATAAAGGGTACCAGAAAGGTTCAAACCCACTTGCGCTACGAGTAGAAGAATACAAATATGTGGATAAAGTGTCAATCCCCGTTGCAGCCCCCTTGTTTATCTGAGTGATAATAAAATCATCAATAGATAAAGTAAAAGCAATTGCAGAACCTGATAATATTCCGGGGAATATTATCGGAAGTATCACCTTAACCAATGCTTTTATTGGACTAGCGCCTAAATCCAATGCAGCTTCATATATATTGCTATCCATTTGCATTAATCTCGGCATAACTGACAAAATAACATACGGAGTACAAAAAGTAATATGTCCCAATATTATTCTTAACCAGCCAGTTGGGAAACTGAATGTAGTAAAAAACAACATTAATGAAACCGCCATTACAATTTCGGAATTTACTATCGGAAGCTGATTAACGTTTTCAATAGTGGCCTTACTTTTAGGTTTCATGTAAAAAATACCCACTGCAGAGACTGAGCCTATGATTGTAGATGCAAAAGAAGAAATAAGTGCAATAATGACTGTATTTTTCAAAGAATCAACAAGTTTCTCTGCATGAGAAGAAGTAAATATCGCTCTGTATCCTTCTAAAGAAAAACCTCTTGGAAAGGTAAAATTGGTGGTGTTTGAAAAAGAGAAAATCACCACAAAAATAATGGGCGCATATAAAAGAGCCAAAATAATAATTAAATAGATTTTGGGAAATACCTTCTTTACCATACGCTTGACTTAGCCTCACCCTTATTAAATCTCTTTAGCAAAATATTAGAAAGTAAGACAAAAACAAGCATCACTAAAGACATAACACTCCCAACGCCATATAATCCGTGATTAAATTTATCGTTTATAGAATCTCCAAATAAGAATACCCCACCTAATAATTGTGAAATTGCAAAAGTAGATATTGTCGGAATAAATACCATTATTACTCCACTAATTATTCCAGGTATAGATAAAGGAAGAGTTGTTTTTAGGAAAACAGTAACTGGATCTGCCCCTAAATCAGATGCTGCTTCCGAATAGGATTTATCTATGTTCGATAAGGTCGTATGAAGAGGTAATATCATAAATGGAAGGTAGTTGTACACCATACCGAAAATAACAGTTCCTTCCCCAAGAGATACCCCCATGGCTTGAAATATCGCCCTGGTTGCCAAAGTCCTGATTAGAAAATTAACCCACATCGGGAGGATAAATAAAATTACTAGTACTCCTCCTGAAGGCATCTTTGCTAATATGTATGCAACTGGATATCCAATAATCAAGCATAATCCCGTGGTCACTACGCCAACCAAAAAGGAGTGGCCCAATACTTTCAAACTTGCACCGTCTTTAGATAAGTCAATGAAGTTTTGGAAAGTTATTTTACCCTCCGCTAAAAATGCGTTTACTAATATCAACGCAAGAGGAATGATTACAAAAAACATTAAAAACAATATGTAAGGATAAGCAAAAACACTCCTAGTGATATGAAAACCTTTAATTTTGTTTTTTATTGTTAGTAAAATATTTTTCTGCATTTAGCTCTCTTTAATAACCTATCTTATGCCTTTTCTCTAAGATTTCTTGAATCATCCTTTTTTATTGCCACCTATTCGGGCTTATTATCGAGTAATTCCTTTATTTGTATGTCTTCGGGATTAATTCCTATCCCAACTCTGTCTCCCTTAAGCCAGTCATCTTGGGTATCCACGAAGAAGATATAATAATTATCTGCCCTTACTATACATTGATAATAACTCCCCTTGTATATCGTGTTTACCACCTCTCCTCCGATTTGTCCGTCCTCTTCATTATCAAAAATAGTTATCTTGTCGAAGGGAATGCTCGCAAGCACTTTTGCCCCTCCAAGTAAACCTGCCCCATTACAATCAAAATTTGCTCCGCAAATATCAACCACATTTTCTGAAACCATCTCTGTCTCTATTTCATTTATTATCCTTGCTTTAGGCATAATATGAAAATCAAATGGTTTTATAAAAATACCTATATCCTCTCCTACTAAGGCCTCATTCGTCTCATGTATCATAAGTTCGTATTCACCAACCATCGCGATTATCTGATAATGGTCTCCTTTGAATACACACGACTCTATATGAGCCAAAACCATAGCTGCATGATTTTCTTTAGGGATTATATAAATATCTTCAGGTCTAATTATTACGTCTATTTCCTGATTCTTTTTGAATCCTTTATCGACACATTCAAAGACATGATCCATGCAACTGACCTTATAATCCTCCAGCATGATTCCAGAAAAAATATTGCTTTCCCCAATAAAGTCAGCGACAAAAGCATTAGCGGGTTCATCATAAACCTTTTTAGGCGTAGCTATCTGTTGAATAACGCCATGTCTCATAACAATTATGGTATCAGACATAGTCAACGCTTCCTCTTGATCGTGAGTAACATAAACAAAGGTTATCCCTAATTTCCTATGCATGTTCATAAGTTCAATTTGCATGTCCTTACGCATTTTTAAATCCAAAGCTCCAAGTGGTTCATCCAGTAATAATACTTCAGGATCGTTAACTAAAGCTCTTGCAATCGCGACTCTTTGTTGCTGCCCGCCAGAAAGGCTGCTTACATCTCTTGCTTCGTAATCCTCAAGATCTACTAGCTTTAGTACTTCATTGACCTTTTTCTTAATTTCTTCCTTAGTATATTTTCTAAGTTTTTCAAATTTATTCCCAGATTTATCGGTAAAATATTCCCCGGAAGGAATTTTCTTAAGCTTTAAGCCAAAAGCTACATTGTTAAAAACATTTAAATGTGGGAACAATGCGTATCGTTGAAAAACAGTGTTTACTGGTCTTAAATGAGGGGGTATATCTGTAATATCCTTCCCATCTATAAATATCTTTCCAGAGGTTGGCTTCTCAAAACCGGCGATCATTCTAAGGGTTGTGGTTTTCCCACACCCCGAAGGCCCGAGAAAAGTTACAAATTCACCTTTGTTTATAGAGAAGCTTACATTATCAACCGCGGGTTTTCCATCATAGTTCTTGCTTACATTTTTTAATTCGATAACCTTTGTTTTTCGTTTTTTTACCATTTTAAGTCCATCCGAAAGATATATTTATGTTGCCTTGTATATGAAATCGTTTAATTTACAATTATTAAGATCCCTTTTCCTTATAATTAGAATCAAGAAAAATTTCTACTCTTTAAAAATTACTTGGGGTAGTAATCCAAAGTATTGTTGCATCTTTATCCGTTTTGTTTTTAAGTACATGGGAACTAGCACCATCGAGATAAAATGCACATCCTTTTTTTGCCTCATGTTCTTTATCCCCTATTACGATAACTATTTTTCCAGAAAGAACATACCCAAATTCCTCTCCTTCAAAAGGTAGTCTATCATTAGAGATTCCTCCAGGCGGTAGTTCTAGAAGAATGGGCTCCATTTCATGTTTTTGAGAGTTTGGAATAAGCCAGGTGCTCTCCCCAGTTCCATTTTCAGAAATAAAGAAATCGCTCTTGTCAAAAACAATTTGAGTCTCTTTCCTATCAGAAAAAAAATCTTTTAAACTCGTCCCAAGTACGTTTAACATATCTGCAAGAGTCGCTATCGAGGGACTGGCTAGATCATTTTCAATCTGAGAAATAAACCCCTTAGTAAGCTCGCATCTATCAGCTAGTTCTTCCTGTGTTAGGTCAAGTTTAAGTCTCAACTCCTTAATTTTAGACCCAATTTCCATATTCTCCTCCACTGTCAAAATCATTTCTTGTCCAGATTTGCAGATTAGATATTAATTTATAAGATTAATAATGTCAAACAAAAACTTTAGTTTTATTAAACTTTTTTTGTTTAATTATAATAAACTAATAGTTTTACTTTATAAGCATTAAATTATTTACATCTTTCCTTAGTTGGTCGCAAATGAAAAATCACTATTACATTCCAAATTTAAACAAAAATAGCTGCAGAGAGATTGTTCTTTTTCAAATTTATTAATCTAAAAAAAAGCACTCCGTTTTGAAGTGCTAGTCGTAAAAACATAATAGTCTATTTTTAAGATACTATAGTTTGTCTATACTTTCCATAATATTCATATGCATTGTCCGGCCATACAGCGAAATTTTCTATATTGGGAGAAATCATTGCATTTCCGTTTATATCGTCTAAATTGAAGGCAAAGCTCAATGGATTATTTATTGTAATAGCAGAGGTGAAACCCTCATTTGTTAAATCCACTCTTGATATTGGGAAATTCGTCGCACTATCTTGTCCCCAGAACCCCCCTGTCACTGGATCGTGGTCAGCTGGACCATTTCCGTTAGCCTCAAATCTTGTATACGCGGTAGCAGTATAAGCAGAAGGTATTGTAGCTTGTCCCGAACCTGTCCTTCCTCCGATCAAAGCCCCTAAAAAGTCATACATGTACGTATATGGAGTTGTTAAGTTATATCCCTTTATTCCAACAAAATTATATCTATAATATTCTATTTTTGCGTTAATAGAAGTAGAGGTATCCAAAATATTTGAGCTTGTTTCATTATATCCAACTATTAGTCCTAAGTAAGTGTAGTTTGAGGAAGAACCATTACTTCTTCTACTAACTAATAATTTCCCTTTAAAAGTAGTCCCTCTAAGCAAAGTCACATCGTCAAAATGGGAAAGAATGCTTCCACGATTATACCCGACTATTCCTCCAAGATAAAGATTCGCTGTGTCTGCTCCTGGATCATCTCCTATTATGGGTGTTGTCTTTGGATCGGGTGCAATTGGAGTTTCAATATTGAAGTTATCAGCCCAAGTAGCAGTTCCAACCTCAGTGTAAACTGTATATGCCCCACTGTTTTCCGCAAATACTGTTCCATAGTTTGCTGGCACGTAATTTGTCTCTGCACCAATTATCGAACCGTCCGCCCTATTATATCCAACATGGCCACCAAAGGTTCCACTTCTCCAAGCAGAGCCTACCTTTCTTCTATCGGTTCTAAGACCTGTAGTTACAGTACTTTCAGTAATCGTACCCCCGTTGATTCCTGCAACTCCTCCAGAAATAGCGCCGGCTAGGTTCACTTTCATGCTACCACCTACAGACACAGTATCCATAGATCCTAAGTTAATTCCAGCGATTCCTCCTCCTCCAAACGTTAGACAGTTTGGTTCAACTGGAGAAGTATAAGCGGCAGTACTCCACTTTGAGTAAATGTTAACATCTGAAGTAGTGGCAGACATTGATAGACTTTCAACTTCTCTATTGAAACCTATAAAACCTACAACTCCACCTATATATCCTTGAGAATCGGTTTCACTAAAACTTGGATCGACAGCCTGGCAGGAAAAAATGCTAGGGTTTTGGTCTAAAGTTTGAGCAGATAGTAACGCTCCAACGAGTCCTCCTACTGCATAAATCCCAATAGCGGTTGACTTGTTGGAAATGGAGTTTATTAATCTTGCTCTCTGTCCAGTAAGGCTTAAAGTATCTGAGATTACTCCAACGAGTCCTCCTACTCCACCTGGTCCGAAAGTTGCTATACTGTTAAGGTCGGTAATCCAACCAGAATACTGGCCCTGGACTTGAACGTTAACAAAGTTACAATATTTAATTATAGCCCCTCTATCTAGATATCCAACTATTCCACCCACGTATAAGCTTCCGCTACAACTTCTCCCTGTAGTTGGATTAAAGGAAGAAATATCTGTAGTGGAAATGTTTTCTATCGTTGTATTTTCTCCTGCATATCCTGCAATGGATCCAACATAACTTGCAGACCCTCCAGAAACGGTAAAGTTCCCAAGCCATATATCTCTTACAATTGCGTTATTATTTATTCTTGCAAACAGGCCTCTATAATCCCCCCCAGTGGAAGGACGATAATCATACAAAGCATAGTTTGTGGTAGCATCCTTATATCCCGATAAAATTCCATCAAAACCATTACCATTCGAACATAGCGGAGAGGATAGTTTGAGATTATCTTCATATAAATCGATATCAGCAACAAGTATGAAATTAAAGCTGTAGGTAGTTCCTCCAGTAGCATATCTTAAAGTTGGGACACCTCCAACAATGTTTCCATTGTATAAGGCATCGATATTTTGAAGTTGTCTTAAGGTTCCAACTCGGAAGGGTTTAGCTGTTGTCCCATCCCCTGCATTTTCAGTATCTCCTCCATCGAATGGATACTCGGTTAAAGGTGATTCAAGGGTAGAATAAACAGGATCCCCCAAAATGTCATAACCAGTTAAAACATTTTCCTTGTCCCCATAATATGAGAACTGAGCGAGTTTGGATGTAACAGTGTTTCCATTAAGGTCGATACCCCTTTGATAAATTTCACTAGATAAAATAGCATTCGGGCTTAGATATGGGCTAATACGATTTCCAAAATCTCCTACACTAATTCCATCATAATTGACTGAAGGTTGTATTGGGATATTTTCAATCATTATAATTCCCAAAGTAGCATCCGAATCATTCGGGCCATTGTCTTGTATATAAATCTTTTCGGTAGAGCCCTGTGTCTTCCAGCCTTTTGCAACGGCAAGAGCATCGGGCATCCTTACAAAAGAGTTATAATATACGTTGTGCATAATCAAATCAGCTTCTGATCTTATAAAGATTTTGATATACTTATCCCCATTCGCGGCGATTCTATATGTGGCACTTTCTATGTTTGTTGGGTCGCTTTCGTTTAATACTACTCCAGAGCTAATGATACTGTCTCCAGTAATCCACATATCTGTTCCTAAGGTAGTTTCTAAATCTTCTATTCTTTCAAGCTTATCGAATCTCGGGTTGAATTTAGTCCAATCATTAGGATATGCAGGATTATATCCAGTATCTAGTTTAAACACTAACCTGTTTCCTACTCTGGAAGTATATGTAATTTTTCTTTGCGTCAGAATTGGAGACGCTGGGTCAGACCACACCTCTCCTACCTTTGTCGCCAGTCCGTAGAAGGAAATATTGGGGAGAGCATTAACTATATAGGGGGCACTTCCGGAAGCACTTACAACCTCAATAGTTATGTTAAAGATTCTAGTATACCTTGCTACAACACTGTATGTTCCAACCAACCAATCAAGTCGAATATCTAAGCGCTTTGTTGAATCGGTGTATTTGTAACTCATATACACGTCTGTTGAGCCTACCTGTTTAAGGGCCAAAGGATCTTCATCATTTAATGGGACATAAACATCGTTAACAACTAGATACCATCCATTAAATTCATAACCCTGTCTTAAGCCAGCATCCAAGACAACGGTCTTATAATACTCAAAACTAGCTGAAGACAATGAATTCTCCACAATAACTGGACGAATTCCTGTAGCTCCTTGAGTAGTATAGACGCCTTCTTGTTCACTAGCCCCTTCCTTAAGAATCTCAACAGGAACAACCTTTTGGAATAAAGGCCTAATTCTAATTGCTGGAACATCCACTGTTTCTTCCCATAGTCCAGTCCCAGTATTATATGTCCAAATACTGGTCTTAGCCCCTGAGTTGTCGATAAAACCACTTGAGTTAAATATGCTGTAGTAAGAAGAGCTTACTAGTGAACTAATGGGGAATGTATAAGAGACTCTCTTATAAT
>JAQVQU010000006.1:0-11765 GCA_028701415.1 Clostridia bacterium
CCTATTTGTAGTAGTATATAAAAATAGATTATGAGGGAGGCTCAAATGAAAATTAATAATGAAATAAAAAAACAAGCAGTTGACTACTCAATGGAATCAATAAAACATATTTGCGAAACCATAGGCCCAAGAGAATCAGGAATGCCCGCTGAACTTAAATGCCAAGAATGGATTAAGAAGGAACTTGAGGAGAACAAGTGGGTAGATTCAGCAGAAATAGAGCCCTTTAAAATGGCAAGATATGGTTTACTTTCTTTTGGTCCAGTGATCGGCACCCTTATGATGCTTGCAGCAATTTTTCAAGTAATAACATACTTTCTCCCCTCAAGTGCTTTAGTGCTTGCAGCCAATATAATAACAATCTCCTTTTCAATTCTGTCTTTAGTAATCGGGGTTTTACAATTTCTTTTTTATAAACAGTTTTTAGATGTTTTTCTCCCGAAACTTGAGTCCCATAATCTTTATGGGAAAATACAACCCGAGGGAGAAATGAAAAGACGCGTTGTAATAGGCGGACATTGCGATTCAGCATATGAATTTACTATCATGAAAATTCACCAAAATGTCATGGTAGCAACCATAGCAATAAATATACTTTTTGTACTGGCTGGGATGGTTATTTCGGCCATTAGTCTAGGGACCCTTGCAAGTAGAATTCCCCTATGGAGTATGATTGTTTTCGCCGTATCTGCGATATTATATATCTCTTTCTTTCTACTTTTTGATTTTACCACAGTCGTGCCAGGAGCTAATGACAACCTAACAGGTACTTTTGTGGCAGTTTCAGTAGCTAAATGTTTAAAAGATAGCGGTATAAAGCTCAAAAATACCCAAGTTGAGATTTTATTGACTGGATCGGAAGAAGCTGGGCTTAGAGGGGCGAATGCTTGGTCAAAAAAATACAAGCCTATCTTTGATGCTGAGGGAGTAGAAACCGTATTTTTAGCTTTTGATAGCATGAGAGATTTTGATTGGATGACAATTTATTATAAAGACATGAGTGGAATTGTAACAAACTCCCCCCGTGCAGTAAAATTGCTTGATAAGGCGGGAGAAAGACTAGGAATCAAACTCCCCCACGGTGTAGTCCCTGCAGGAGCCTCAGATGCTGCCGCTGTCTCAAAAAATGGTCTTCATGCAGCATGTGTCGCAGCACAAAATCCACATGGGGCCCCCTATTACCATAACACAAGGGATACTGCAGACAACATGGATCCAAAAACCTTTGCACTTGGACTTGATATTGCTTTATCTGCAATTGAAGTCTTTGATGAAGAAGGACTTCCTGAAGTATAAACTAAACCAACCTATAATAAGAAAGGGGCTGTTAAGAAAGTAAAAATTCTTAGCAGCCTTTTTTATTGTCTCGATATTTTGAAGAAAAATCTATGGTATATTGACAGGATTTTTCGTTGTTCCATAGTTAAATTCTACCACCATTTTTGATGCCTCTACCCGATCTCCAAACCAACCTACAACATTTTCGTTATTCCAGATTTGGTTTATTTCTCGTTTATAGGAATGAATCATCTCAGAGTTGTATTCAACCTGAAGCACCTTATCCTTTTTTGCTGTTACACAGATATTGTTAATCAATATACCGCTGATGAGTTGCCAATCAGCAGAAAAATCCTCTTCCAATCCTTCAACATTTTCGTTTAATGAAAAAGGGGTAAGCTCATTATTTGTACCTATTATGTCGATAGTTTTGTATAGACTTATCCTTTGAGCAAATAAAGTCCTATTTTCGGTAGAAAAAACCGAATCTAAAAAAGATGATAGATCTGAATATTTTTTCATTATACTGAGTATTAGGTCTGGATTTACGTGTGCATCAAATAACTGTAATACATTCTTATCAAAATTGCTTGGGTCATAGTCATCGCTCTCCCCGGAATACTCAACTATTCCATCAACTTTTACAGTAAGTATGCCATCAGTTTTGCTGTATTCGGCTATACTTTCTTGTATAAATATGGGGTTTTTATTCTTCTCATCTTCAAAAATAGGCATATTGTTTTCATCTTTTTCCACATCCGTAAAATAAACCTTCACATACTCATTTCCCGCAATCTTAGCGTAATTATACTTGATTTTAGGCTTATACCACATTTTGTCTTCTGGCGTATCCTTGTAATTGGGCATCTCTTTGTTAGTGTAATCAAAGTTAGCGAGTGTTTCGGAGTAAATATCCACAGTATATTCATATTCTTCTGCGGCGATAAGCAAAGACATGGCTTCATTGTACTTAATTGCTGTCTTAATGGCTTCTTCGTGTATTTTGGTTATTTGTTCTTCCTCGGATAAATTAGTGTTACATGCAGAAAGAATAAGTGAACCAATTAAGAGCAGTATAATTAAGAAAAAAGATAATGATTTTCTCATAAGCCGTTACCCTCACTATCAACACAAATTTCTTGTGAGGACGTAGAAATCTCAGTGCTTTTCTCTTCTAGTTTTCCTAACATATTTTCTTGATCGCTTTCTCGTTTAATTTTGAGTCTTTTCTGGATTCCTATCATCTTGTTACCAGATAACTTATAGAAGAACATCGGGATAATTGAAGCAAGGTTTAAAACAGCAGGAATAATCGTAAAAAGCATAAAAATCCCATTCTGGGTAAACTCCAGTTGCCAGGGAGAGTGATCATTTATAGTCGTCAGAGGAGTAGAAAAGATAAAATACGCCAAAAAAGAAGCCAGAACAAAATCCTTTAAAGCGCTCGAAACCTTTCCCCTTAAAGAAATAATAGAGAAAGTGACTCCCTCTTGCCTTCTTCCAGTTTTGTCTTCCCAGTAATCTAGGGTATCCATAGCCATGAGGTGGGGAACTACATTAAGTATTCCTACTGGAAGCATTGCAAAAAACATCAATGCAGATGTAACCATCCAAGGAACCTTATGCCCCACTATGAAGACTAAAAGTAGTGCTAAGGAGTGAAAAATAGTAGAAAAAATAAATAACTGTTTTGCATCCATTTTCTTTTTTAGTTTAGGAGCAAAAAGCATTCCTAACATTGAAGCAACAGCTCCAGGAAGAGCAAATGCAATATTCAAGGATCCGTTTCCGTAAATATATGAAACTACATATATGATCGAAGCTGAAACTAAATTTCTAAAAAACGTAAGTAGATTGGAGATAATCATTATTCCAAATTGTTTATTCTGGAAGAGATATTTGAAACCATCCAGTAATTTTGTGGTATCAAGTGTGGGTTTTATTCTTTCTTTTATTGAAAAAGCACCCAGTAACATAAATATTGGCGCTATTAGTCCGATAATAATACCCATGGTCATATAGCTATACTTCATATTCATAAATATTGCAAATAATGAGTATAAAACTAGAGCGGATTGCTCACCTATTGATCCTACTACCCTGCTGATAGAAATAAGTTTTGTTCTTTCATCGTTGTTTGGTGAAGCAACAGCTGGCAAACCATCAAGAGGAACCCCTACAATCGAACCAATAAACCCGTATAACAGGTAGGTTACATACATATAAACCAATTTTAACTCGGAGCCAAAAGAGTTAATGGGTAAAAAGAGGAGTATAGTTATTATTCCAAATGGTATAGCGCCAAAAATCAAATAAGGCCTTAGTTTCCCCCATCTAGTTCGTGTTTTATCAATGAAACTCCCCATAATTGGGTCATCCACCCCATCGAATATTTTAGAAACCAAAAACATTATCCCTACTGATACGGGTTTTACGCCTAATACCGCTGTGTAAAAAATCAATAGGTAACCTTGTGCTAAACCGCTAACTGCAGAAGCGGCAAACCTTGCCATAGAAAAAGTGATATAATCCTTTTTCTTCAAATATTTTTTTTCCGTAAAACTTTCCATAAATATACCGTCATTAAATAAATCGCTTGTGACTTTAAAACTTATTTTACTATACCATATTTTATATGTCCATATATGATATTATTTTTTGTTTATGTTCGATAGTATTATCTCTTAACCAGAGGAAAAACTTACAAATGAGAAATCTTTCTTGATTCTTTCTACACTTGTATTGTGTAATATAATATTTTATAATTTTAAAAATACAGGAGAGATAAATGAAAGACAAAAACACAGAGTTATTATCAGTTATTTCTTCAAAACTTCCCTTTTCATTTTTTTGTTTAATAAGTATTTTCTTCTTAGTAATGTTTATTGGGGGCTTCAACTTTTTAAGCATGTTTGCTCTTGCCATTGCAATGATTCTTCCGATACTAATGATTCCTTTTGTTGCAAGAAAAAGCACCTCTATTATATGGATATTTTTATCCTATATAGTAATCGTTTTAGGAAATCTTATTTTTTATTTAGTCTGGGGCGCTGACCCATTTATTGATAGGGCATTTAACAATATCGCATTATCAATAGCACCTCTTGGATTAGCCCTGATCTTTTGGTTTTTACCGCGAATATGTAGAGCAAAAGACTATAGATGGATTGCCGTTATTATTTTAATAGCTATGACCCTTTCTAATCTTTTATATTTTTTTGCTGCAGCTTTTCGTGTCAGACCTAGAGTAGAATCAATGAAATCAGGACACGATGAATACCTTGCTTCCATGACAGATACTTCAGCAAACTCCCCAAACATCTTGATAGTTTTGATGGATGACATGGGTTACTCTGATCTGTCAAGTTACAGCTACTTAGGCGAATCGGAAGCTACAATTAAAACTCCTAATATCGATGCGCTTGCAGACGATGGAGTTCTTATGGAGAATTTCTATTCGGCTTCTCCTGTTTGTTCCCCCTCCCGATTCTCTCTTCTTACCGGTAGATATTGTTCCAGAGGATATTTAGATGAAGTTGTTTTTCCTACCAAGGTTTCTTGGAAGCCTTTCGGGACAACAAGGTTTTTTAACCCCGTTCTCTTCAAGCATAACGTAGACGGTATTTTAGGAGATGAAATAACAATCGCTGAAGCGCTGAAAAGCGCTGGCTACAATACTGGAGCCATTGGAAAATGGAATTTAGGAGATTATGGACAATATCTTCCCACCAATCAAGGATTTAACTATTTTTATGGAAGCCATTATGTAAACGATATGACTCCATATAATTGGGTAAGGGAAGTTAACGGAGAGCCTATAGAGGTATTAACCCATTATGATATTGAAGACCAATCGGAAACAACGAAAATGCTCACGCAAGAAGTCAATGGCTTTATAAACTCATCAATCGATAACAACCAAAAGTTTTTTGCCTACTATGCCACTCCTTGGCCACATTATCCAATTTTTTCGGGAGTTAAAGGAGATACTTCCGATGACTGCTATATTGACTGTATTGAAGAATTTGACTCTTACCTAGGAACAATAATTCAAAATCTTAAAAATCGAGGAGTATATGATGACACTCTTATTATATTCTCCAGTGACAACGGACCCGGAAGAGAAGGCTCGTCTGGAGCTTTGAGGGGGAGAAAGGGAACTACTTTTGAAGGTGGTCAAAAAGTACCTTTTATCGCAACTTACGTGAATGGAGGAATTGGAAAAGCAGGGACACTTCAAGCAAGCAATGTAATTAAATCTACAGCTATGAACATAGATTTGTTCCCAACCATTCTTTCCTATGCTGGGATAGACAACTTACCTTCTGACAGAATTATTGACGGGGTTAATATTCGGAACCTTTTAGAAGGAACTATACCTGTCGATCAACCTATGCATGAATCTTTGTACTACATAGCTAAAGGCAAGGTTTTAGCTGTCCAAAAACCGCTTTCCGATGGAGAAAATATCTCGGTTTTCAAATATTATGAAAAAGTGCAATCTGAAAACACTGCATTTTTTGACCAAGTATACAGGAATTACCTCTTCAATCTATCAATAGACCCTATTGAGGCCTATAATATTTCAATGGCATATCCGGAAATCGCACTATCTCTAAAAGAAGACCTTCTCTTTTTTAGAGAACAACTCAAAGAGAATCAAAGAGGAATTATTAAGGATAATTGATAGTTCTTTAACTGTTAATTGAAAGAAAAAGGAAAATCCATGCCCCCTATCTCAGTAATGCTAAAACCATCTTCAGCTATCTGTAACATGAAATGCCTGTATTGTTTTTATCACTCTTTAGCTAGCCAAAGAGAAAACTTCTCTCAAGGGTTTATGAATGAAGAGATTTTAGAAGAAACGATAAAGAAAATCTTTTCTTATTCAGACGGAAGCAGGGTATATCTGTCATTTCAAGGAGGAGAACCTCTGCTTGCGGGAATTGAATTTTTTGAAAAAGCAATAAAATATATAAAAAAATACAACACTAAAAGAAGCGAAATAGAAATAGTAATACAGACAAACGGGCTTTTATTAAATGAGGATTGGTGTATTTTCTTAAAAAAGAACGACATACTCATAGGACTATCCCTAGATGGAAATGAAATACATAATTCCTATAGATTAGATGTCAATGGGCAGCCAACGTTCAAACAGGTTTTTAAAAATGCAAAACTTCTCCAAAAACATAGCGTCCCTTTTAATATACTTACGGTGATCACGCCTAAAATTGCAGAGAATATTAAGGAAATATACTTGTTTTTTAAAGAAAATAATTTTAAATTCCTTCAGTTTATCCCCTGCTTAAAACCATTAGGAAGTTCATATAGTAGTTTTTGTCTTTCCTCAAAACAGTATGGGGACTTTTTATTAACACTGTTTTCTTTGTACATGGCTGATATTATGAATAACAACTATACTAGTATAAGGCTGTTTGATAACTTTGCCCTTCTTGCAAAGGGGTTGTCTGCTAACCAATGCGGAATGAACGGACACTGCACCCATCAGTATGTTGTGGAAGGGGATGGCTCAGTTTATCCGTGTGATTTCTATTGTATTGATGAGTACAAACTTGGCAATATTAGGAATGATGATTTTTTCAACCTATCAATTAATCAAACTGCAAAAGACTTCATATTTGAGTCTTTATTACTTCAAGAAAAATGCAAAAAATGTTCATATTATTCTCTATGCCGCGGAGGATGTAAAAGAGAATCTCTGGATCTAGAAAAATGTGAGGCATACCTCAGATTTTTCCCAATTGCACTTCCCTATCTTGTAAATTTAATTTAAACTAGTAGTAATATCTTCTCGTTTTTTAATTCATATAAAAACAAATCAAAATAGAGGTTTCAAACTAATTTCTAATTAAGGAGGTATAAAATGAGGCAATATGACCATGAAATACTAAATATCATAAAAGAACGTTGGTCTCCAAGGGCTATTTCTAGTGATCCTGTTGATAAAGAAGATATTAAAGGGATACTTGAAGCCGCTAGATTTGCCCCATCCTGTTTTAACGAACAACCCTGGAGATTTATAGTAGCCTACGAACAATATGGCTTAAATAAAATGAGAAATCTATTAGCTGATTCAAATCAAGTTTGGGCTAATTCAGCCCCTGTTTTAATCCTTGTTCTTGCTTTTAAGAAATTTGCATACAATGGGAAAGAAAACTTCTGGGCCAAATTTGACACTGGGACATCCTGGGGCTTCATGTCTCTTGAGGCGGCAAACCGTGGCCTTGTAACACACGCTATGGGAGGATTTAACAGAAAAGAGGCTGCTTCTATATACTCTCTTGACGATGAGACCGAACCAATTGCGATCGTAGCTCTAGGAAAATATGGCGATCCGAAAGATCTTACTCCAGAATTAAGAGAAAGAGAATATCCTTCCGACAGGAATAAGCAGGAGGAATTTGTAGTATGGGATACAGAATAATATGAGTAGATTCGTTAAATCAATTTTAACTGGTCAAGACACTGTGGATGGAGCAGGCGTTAAACTGAAGCGAATATTAAACAATAAAACCGCTATAGCATTTGACCCCTTTTTAATGTTGGATTCCTTCGATTCAAAAAATCCCTACGAATATATCAAAGGTTTTCCTTGGCACCCACATAGAGGGATAGAAACCATAACTTATTTAATAAAAGGGGAGATTGAACATGGAGATAGCCTTGGCAATAAAGGGAAAATTTCCTCAGGTTCCTGCCAATGGATGACTGCAGGGTCGGGGATCCTTCACTGGGAAATGCCCCTGCCCTCCGAACATTTTTTAGGAATACAAATATGGCTGAATCTTCCGAGAAAAGATAAATACGTTCTACCAAAATATTTTGACATTAACGGAGAGATTATTCCAGAAGTTAAGAATGAATCTTCTTGTGTAAAGATAATATCCGGAAGTTATAAAGATATTTCTGGTCCCA
Organism: Clostridia bacterium; assembly: GCA_028701415.1. Classification (GTDB taxonomy): domain Bacteria; phylum Bacillota; class Clostridia; order Christensenellales; family DTU072; genus MWEH01. The sequence goes on from JAQVQU010000006.1 coordinate 8,218, forward strand.
CTTTTGGGGAATATCTGAAATTACTCTTTTTAGACATCAGTCTGACACCCGGGGCCACTTGGGAGATTGATTTGGATTCAGATAATACTTGTTTTATATATATTGTTGATGGAGACATATATTTAGGAGAAAAGGTTGTATCTAGATATGAAAGAGGGAGAGTTCTTCTTTTCAGCCAGGGCCCAAATCTAAAGGTTTCCTCTTCCAAATCGGGGGTAAGATTTCTACTCTTTTCTGCTAAACCCCTTAATGAGCCTATCGCTTGGGGAGGGCCAATAGTAATGAACTCCAAGGAAGAGCTTAATGCCGCTTTCGAGGAATTAGACCAAGGGACCTTTATTAAACATTGAGGCCCGTTTATAGTTCGCTACTAATCTACAAACTACTATTTTTTTGTGATATAATTATCTTAATAATTAATAAAAGGAGAGATGAAAATGGCAAAAGCAAGACAAAATTTTTATATTTGTGAAATATGCGGTAATATTGTAGGTTTGATTAATGATGCAGGAATTCCTCTTGTTTGTTGTGGAGAAGAGATGAAGGAATTGATTCCTAATGGAGTTGAAGCCAAAACCGACTATCATATTCCTTCGGTTTCGATAGCTGGAAATTTAGTTAACGTAAAGATAGGTTCTTTACCTCATCCAATGACAGAACAGCATCATATTAGTTGGGTATATCTACAAACAGAAAAGGGAGGTCAAAGAAAAATTCTCAAACCCGGTCAGGAACCTGTTCTTAATTTTGCACTTACCGAAGATGACAGCCCTGAAATTGCATACGCTTATTGTACTCTTCACGGACTGTGGAAATCAGATATAAAATAATTAAACGGAGGAAATAGAAAATGAAAAAATATTTATGTGAATTGTGCGGTTATGTATATGATGAAGCAGATGGCGATCCAGATAGCGGGATAGCCCCTGGTACTAAATGGGAGGATGTCCCCGAAGATTGGGAATGTCCTGTGTGTGGTGCTGCTAAATCAGAATTTAAAGAGATAGAATAATCTAATATCAAAGAACTTACAGCGGAGATTTTTCTCCGCTTTTTTTGCATTTATGCCAAAAACCTAGCACTATCTCAAATTTTGCATTTACTTTTAAGATTAACATTTCTATTTCGTTTAATGTATCACTTATATCCTATATTGACACTTATCTATTTTAATGCCAAAATTAGTTTATCCGTATTATATCTATAAGGAGGAAATATATGAGAGCAGGATCTTCGACTATAATCAATGATCCCATTGAAGCTACAAGAGTGAAACAGTTCAATAAAAATAAGTGGTTTTTCTCGATTGGTGGAATAGGCAGAGACATGTCCTACCAGCTTATCAATGCTTTCTTACTTACTTATGTACAATTTGGGGTCTCGCTTGAGCTAATTCAATTCACCACCTTAAGTATCATTATCGGTGTTGGGGGACGCCTTTGGGATGCTGTTAATGACCCTATTATGGGCGCAATAATTGAAGGATCGCACCTTAAATGGGGCAAGTTTAAGCCATGGATTCTTATAGGTGCTATTGGCTGCGGGGCAATTATTATTTTAATGTTCACTCTTAGGGTGTTTACCGGCTGGGCTTTTGTCGCATTTTTAGTTGTAGCATACCTTTTATGGGAATCAACCTACACTATGAATGACATTGGCTATTGGGCCATGCTTCCTTCCCTATCTTCAAAAGAAAAGGAGAGAAATCAAGTAACAATGCTAACCGTAATATTTGCGGGCTTAGGTGCATTTATTGGACAAGGTTTGATCACTTTCTTTACTCCAGGTAATGTTGTTGTTGGATATAGAAATATGTCAATAATTATTGTCGCTTCCCTAATCTTGTGTCAAGCCTTAACTACATTTTTTGTTAAGGAAACTCCGAGGACAGAAGCGGAAAAACAATCGACCATTTCTCTTAAAAAAATGTGGAAAACAATAAAAAACAATGATCAATTACTGTGGATGGCTTTTTCTCTAGTTTGTTATAGTGTCGGAAGTGGACTACTAGTTGCCCTAGCATACAACCTCTATTATCTTGAGGTAGGCTATGATAATCAAGCTTTTTACTTCATTGTTATTTTTGGTGTTTGCAGTATAGCTGCAAATGCTCTGTATACCCTTCTTGCAAACAAATTAGGAAGAAAAAAACTTCAGCTTTTAAGCGCATCTCTTGCAATCTTAGGGTACATTGGCGTTGCTATGCTTGGGTGGACTTCAATTTTACCTTTCAACATTCTCACTCTTGCCTTATTTGGAGTTCTAATATTCACTGGTCAAACCTTATTCTATATGGCGACAATTATAAATATGACAAATTGTGTAGAATACAATGAATACAAACAAGGGGAGAGAAATGAAGCTGTTGTATCAACTCTTAGACCTCTTGTTGCAAAGTTTTCTTCCGCCCTTCAATATGGGGTTGTCACCCTTGTACTTGCAGCCTCTGGTATATACATTTTAAGCCAAAATATTTCTACTATGGAATCACAAAAGAATTTTCTTTCCGGGATAAAAACCTCTTCTGAACAAATAGCTTATCTAAGTGATATTCAAGATTACTTTGAAATATATGAGCTTGCTCAAGACAAGGAAGTCGCAAATCAGCAAATCGAAACTTTAATAGCAGAAGATGGGTTAACTCAATATCAGCTTAAAGTATCCTACCTACAATCACTTGCAGATTGTAAAATTTTCCGCACCTCATATATCAATGGAGAACAAGTAGGTGAGCCAGTCGACCTCGGGACATGGAAAAACCTTGCAAGCGAATCCTTGTTATCTGATAGTGGAACAACAACTTATTTATACTCCATGGAACTGATTGACGGAGGTTATAATGCTGCGAATCTCAACTTCAAAACAGAAGGAACAATTGCGATGAGATTATGGATGCGAATTGCCGTTTGTGGACTTCCCATCATTCTTATCGCCGCTGCATGGCTAATTCAAAATAAAAAGTTCAAGATTGACGAAAAATATTACAACGAAATGTTAGTAACCCTTGCCCAGAGACATTCAGAAGCTGAACAGAAGATCTCAACTGAAGAATCCTCTGTAGAAAACAACTCCAGCGAGGAAAGCGAAAATTAACCTAAAAAATAATGTTATTTATCTAAAAAGGGAGTCGTTATGCGGCTCCTTTTTCCTCTTGCGGGCATGTTTTCTTATTTATTATGTAAAATTATTTTTAAAGAATCTCAAATCCATACCAGCGAGATAATCGCGTAACCTGCAGTCAAGGTTAGTGACATAAATGAGATACTTATTTACATAAATTCACTGACTTTTGCATTGTGCCCCAATCAACAAAGCATTCCAATCTACAGAACCAACAATTTTGTTGATTGGCAAAGCACCAAAAACAACATATATTACTGCAGAAATAAAAGCTGTATATGCTCTATATTTGGTGATAATCAACAGAAGAATAAATGTTATGAAAAACAGTATTATAGCAATAACATATCTTTTTTCCGTCATTCTTCATCTCCATTTTATGAAACTTGATCCCTTATATACCTTCTCTTTTAAAATTGTATTATAAA
>JAQVQU010000006.1:11865-15459 GCA_028701415.1 Clostridia bacterium
CAAAAAATATTAAGTTAAGCTATTATAACTAATCAAAAATAGAATTTAGCTTATTAGCCCATTGCAAAAAAGCATTTTTAGTATAATAAGTTGGGATTTTCAATGCAATCCTCATTGCCTTCTTTCCTTTATTTAGAGTCTTCAGTAAAGCCAAAAGTAAAGCGGGATTTGAAAAGCCCTTTATAGCCTTTTTCACCATAGAAGAAAAAGAGAGTTCAAAAGGCTTCCCAGATGCGATAAAGGCCATTTCCTCTGCGTTTACAAGACCCTTATCTGAGATAAAGGAAATATCTGATAATTTTGCCTTTAAGAGCCATCTTTTCATGATATCCACAGAAAAATGCTGATACAAGAAGCCTTTATAACATATAACTTGATACTCCCATAATTTTTCTTCCTTAAAATCGCCTTCGCACTTAAAAATTATCTCAGAGAGTATTTTTCCACATTTTAAAGAACTGTTAATGCCTGAGCCTAACATAGGTATTGTCATAAACGCCGAATCCCCCAAGAGGGCATACCCATTCCAAATCATTTTTCTAATTGGACTTCTTACGGGAATTACATATTTCCCCTCAGATCTTGTCTTTTCGCCTATAACTGGATTATCTATTTTCAAATCGACTAAAGCCGCATCTATTTCGCTATCTGAAATTCTTTCGACACTACCGACTAAAATATCAACTTCGTTATTCTTATCTATAGCCCAGGAAATCCCCTTCCTACCCATATGTCTTAGATATGCTTTGTTGGTATGAAATGATCTTTCAATATCCTTTTTTCTCTCCCAAAATGCTCTATATACATGAAAAACCTCATCCTCAGAATAATTACGATCGATTATTGCTTCATCGGGTAATTGAGATCTTATAGGAGAATTGTATCCACAGTTGTCTATTATTAGATCAGCAAAGAAATCACCCTTATTAGTGGACACCCCTATGACACAAGAATCCTTAATAATGGGTTTTTCAATTATATGAGAAAACAAAAATTTTGTTTTTAAACATTGGGAGATAAGGATTTTTGCAAGAGATCTCCTATGAATGGATAAATCCTTTAGGGAATCTGGGATAGAAATTTTTGTAATATTTTTACTCCCAAACATTGCAAATGACCAATCCTGCTTTAGGTGATAATCAAGAGATTCAATCGGAATACCTGCTTCAACGAAAGTATTTCTTTCGACATCGTCGTGCCAATTATAGCTTAAGTTATCTATTAAGTTTTTTTCGATTACAGTTACATCATATCCTTTTTTTTCAAGTATTCCAGCAAGATATAGCCCTCCTACTCCTGCTCCGGCAATAATTACACTTGTCATAAATCCCCCTTAATTCTTTGGAACATAACCATCATCGAACATTGAAATCAAATGAGAAGCATCACAAAATGGTATGTTCTTTGATTTTCCACACCTACATAGCGCAACAGAGTTCTGCGTTTCATAAATGTGTCCATCTTCTGACTCAATTTGAATCCCGCCTCTTACAAAGATAGCTGCACTCACTCCTTTTTCAGGGTCTTGGACGATTTCAATGGAAGGTTCATATTTTATTTCATGTATAAACCCATTTTTTTCTATAGCAACCAACCTCCCAGCCGGACATTCAGTTGCCCCAATAATAGCTTCGCTTTTATTTGTTGGGTTATAAGATCTTTCCGTTAATTCCCAAGCATCCCCTCTGTCGCGATGACAAAATCTTGCCATGGCACATCTTCCATCATCCATTAAATCTAAGTCTGGGCCTTTTAAAATTTCGGCTCTCTCATCATATTTCTTTCTGCTTGCCTTTTCACTCCCGTCAAATCCATTCTTCAGGTGTTTACCATCGCAAAAAGGGGGTGAACTTGTTTCTCCGCATCGACATAGTATATATTTTTCTTTTTGAGGAAGAGCTCGGCCATCATGCAATACATAATGATCCCCCACAGGAACTATTATTTTTTCGTATAGAGGCACACCACCGGTAACAATGTAAGGCCCATTTTTTAAAATCTTAATCTTCATACATTATCCTGGAAAAATCTAATATTATTATACTATATATTTTTGAATTTACAAAAAAATACCCTGCATAAAAACACGTTTTCATTTGTTATCAGAATCTAATATGAAATAAACAATATAAAATCTTTATAGAAATATTAACCCCCAAATTTTCTAAACTCTAGGCTTATGAGGAAACCATCAATTTTGTAAAATCTTTTTTAGTGAACGTGCAAACCTACGCCTGAAAAAGCCACATAAAAAAGGTAAAGAGCAAAGGCAAGAAGTATTATTCCCATTACTATATTTATAATTTTCCCAGCTTTCTCGAACTTCGGATTTTTAGAAAGATCATTTACCCAACCAACTGAGGTTCCTGCAGCAACTGCAAGGATACTATGGCCAATCGCATAAGTTAATAACATTATTGCACCCATTGCAATCGATTGACCAGTTGATACAACTGCAACGATAGCAATAAGAACTGGAGTTGAACACGGTGAGGCAAAAACCGCACCAACCATACCAACGAGAAGGGCACCTATTGCCCCTTTTTTCTTTCCTACAGGAGAATGTCCACATTTATGTTTGAAAATATGTATTATCCCAAATGACTGAAGAGACATTACCACCATCACTAATGCCAAAAAAATGTACCAATACATTTGAATTCCTAAGAATAAATGTCCGACAAAAGCCGCGATTATTCCCATTATCGTAAATACAATTATGCTTCCTACTGCATACATTAAACTATAGAAAAAAGCCTTCTTTCTGTCCTCTGAATATCCTCCAACATAACCTATAATCAAAGGCAAACTCGAAAGACAGCAGGGAGTAAAAGAGGCGATTATTCCCGCAGCGAACGAAATTAAAGGACCAAGCCATATATACTGAGTTAGTAAATTACTTAATTGAGCAAGCCAAGTATCTATCATATCCACCCCAACATCTCAAAATCAGATTCGATTTGAGCCTGATTTCTATATCCAACAGTCCTATACACTTCCACCCCATCTTTCAAGAATACCAAGGTCGGAATACTTTGAACATTATATTCAGTGGCTAGGCTAGCTCCCTTAGAAGAGAAACTAACATCATAAGAAAGGATATCTATCTCCCCTGAATATTTGCTTTTTAAAGTATCAATAACAGGTTTTAATTGTCGACACGGTTCACAAGTAACAGTACTTCCTAGGTTTAATAAAACGTACTGAGCCCCTGTTTCTCCATCTATCAATTCTTGATTATTTATTCCTTCCGAGTCTTTGTTAAGAACCAGAGAAAAAACAATAACCCCCACAATTGCAAGCAAAACCACAGATATTATTAGCGACTTAACCATCAAATCCTTTCTGTGGATCTTTTTATTTCGTTCAGCCTGTGCTTTTTTTTGAAGATCTCTGTTTGCCATCTAACACCTCGTCAAATGTATTAATACAAAGATATTCTACAATTTATTATACACCCGAGTATGTGAGAATAACACATTTAATGTATTGAAAAGTAAAAAATTAACAAAAAGCACTTTTCCATTTCTTAAAAGTACTCCGAAAAAACGGACAAACCACTCTTCAAATTCTTTAGAAATACTCTCACAAAAA
>JAQVQU010000006.1:15559-21017 GCA_028701415.1 Clostridia bacterium
TCTTCAAATTCTTTAGAAATACTCTCACAAAAACCAGACAAATCAATCTTCTATTTGTTATAAAAATATTCCAAAGCTTCTAAATATCCTTGAAATCCTTTGCCTAAAACAATTTTCTCCGCATATAAAGAAATATATGAAAAATGTCTAAATTCATCTCTCTTGGAAATATCGCTTAAATGAACCTCAACGGTTGGGATATTGACTGCTTTTAGTGCATCAAGTATTGCCAAACTAGTATGAGTATATGCACCAGCATTTATGATAATTCCATCATATCTCCCCAAAGCGTTTTGGATCAAGGTGACTATCTCTCCCTCATAATTGCTTTGAACTATTTCAGCCTTTATCTCTCTGATTTCTGCTTGTTCATATATATAATCCACTAGATCATCATAGGTCTTATTGCCGTAAATATCTTTTTCTCGTATCCCTAACATATTTATATTGGGACCATTAATGACTAATATCGTTTTCATAAATCTCCTTTATTTCTTCTGCAATTTTCAGATCCATTGAGTTATTATAAACGGAAACATCTGACATGTCTGCATAAATGTGTATTCTATCTGACTCAATTTTTCTCAAAGAACTAATATCCTTGGACAACGGTCTTCCTTCTGTTTCGAGGTTTGAAATATCCCTTCTTATCCATACTACATATCCATTTCTTCTAATAGAATCTCTGTTATCTTCTCTTAAAACTGCTCCACCGCCAGTAGCAATTACATACCCCAAATTACTACAGAATTGATTTAACAATTGGCTCTCTATTTGTCTAAAATAGGTTTCACCCCTTAGTTGAAAAAGATCAGGAATTTTCATTCCCTCCTTTTTTTCAATCTCTGTGTCTATGTCTACGAATGGCCTGTTCATTATTCTGGCTAATTCTCTTCCAATGGTGGTCTTGCCCGAACCAGGCATTCCAATCAAAACCAAATTTGTATGATTCAAAAGCGTTTTTTCGAAAAGATCTTCCGTTAGTGTGTCTGGAAGAACTTTCTCTAGATAAAGCTCGGCAGCCTTTTTTGCCTGAGCTACCAACATATACAAACCATTTGCAGAAGGAATATTAAGTTTATCCGCTTCTTCTTTAAGCTTAGTTTTTATTGGGTTATAAACGGCATCATACACACCAGAAAGTCTTGGAAAACGTTTTAATTCTATTGGACTTTCATTGGGGAAAGGGAACATTCCAACCGGAGTTGTGTTAATAATAATATCTGTACAGTTATATTCATAACAATTGTTGTAATTAATTACACCCTCGCGAGACACCTTAACTATGCTTGCTGCTGCTTCAAGTCGTGATAAATATTCGGCAGTTGCAGAAGTCCCCCCGGTTCCCAAAATTAAAACATTTTTTCCCCATATAGAAATGCCTGCTTTCTTAAAAGCCTGTCTCATTCCCTCAATGTCTGTATTGTATCCAAAACTTTTCCCATCTTTTTTTACAACCGTATTAACCGCTCCTACTTTTCTTGCCGTATCATCAACACTATCCAAAAGACTAATAATTGCTTTTTTATAAGGGATAGTAACGTTGTATCCCGAAAAAGGGTTGTTTAATACAAAACTTTTCAACTCTGTTTCATCAATCAACTCTCTTACTCCGTAATCGAAGCCCATATCCTTATATAAGAATGGAGAAAGTGTATGTGGTAATTTCTTACCTATTACACAATATTTTTCCAATTTATCACCTCAAATATTTTGCAGTATTTCTTACAAATATGATTTTCCGTATTTTCTTTATTCAAAGCCTAGTCGATTTCTCTATAACATCCTAAAAATACAAATTGTTCCGTATTAATATCTAATTCAGCAAGTAAGTTTTGTACAACTTTATCCTCTATCTCAGCATCAAAATCAAAATAAAAGCCAAATTCAAAGACACTGTCAGGTATAGGTCGACTTTCAAGTTTAGTCAAATTAAGCCCTAGGGTTGCAAATTTGTTTAGCATTTTATTTAGACTCCCCGCCCTATGAGGAAGATGTACAAATATACTTATTTTTTCAGCTTTTTCATATATTTGTAACTCAGGAGCAATCACAATAAACCTTGTATAATTATTATCTTTGTCTTGAATATATTGTTTAATAACCGATAACCCATAAAGCTCAGCACACTCTTTTGAGGAAATGCAAGCTATATCCCTTCTCTCTGAATCACGTACTATTTTTGCTGCTACCGCTGTATTGCTTACGACAGTAACTTTTACATCTTTTAATGTTTTTAAAAAAATTGCACTTTGAGCAATTGCCTGTTCATGGGAGAAAATTTCTTTAATATCTTTTAATTCCACCCCTCTTTTGGCAAGAAGGTTGTGTTTTACATGAAGTTTTATGCTTCTAACAATATAAAATTTGTGCTTTCTCATCAAATCATATACTTCATTAATACTTCCTACCGAACTATTTTCAATAGGCAAAACCCCAAATTGACAAAATTTCTTTTCAATGGCCCCGAAAACCCCCTCAAAATCCTTAAAATACATAATATTATTTATGGGAAAAACTTTATCCGCAGCCATATTTGAATAGGACCCCTCAGCCCCTTGACAAGCAACATTTGCATTAACGGGGAACTTTAATATTCCTTTTCTAATTTTTTCTTTTATATCAATAAGCAAATCTGATTTAAGCTCAAGATATCCACTTTGATAGGCCTTGCTTGTTTCAAATAATGTTTCAAAAAACTGCTTTGCGTAAAGTTTTATGTCATCCTCAAGATCCTCAGTAACACGATTTATAATCTCCTTTTCTCTTTGTGGGTTTTCCAAAGGAGAGCCATTTTTTTTCTTGTATAATGCAACTTCTTTAGCCAGCATCATCCTTCTTTCATACAGTGAAACCATACTATCATCAATTTCATCTATTTTTTCCCGTATTTCATCCAATTCCATATTTCACTCCCTTTTAATCTTATTTATTTTTCATAATATAATGTTTCTGGTTCATATTATTTCTCAAGTTTGTCCATTGAGGCATCCATTATTGCAAGTGCAACGGCTGACTCTATGCAAGGAACCGCTCTTGGAACAATACATGCGTCATGTCTACCCTTTATGTTAATTTGTATTTCTTCTCCAGTTTTCAAATTTACCGATGTCTGTGTCTTTCCAATTGAAGGAGTAGGCCTAATCGCGACTCTAAGCGTGATGGGCATCCCATTGGAAATCCCTCCATTTATTCCCCCACTTTTGTTCGTCTTTGTTTCAATTTTTCCGTTTTTAATCTGGAAGGCATCGTTTGCTTCACTCCCCCTCATCTCCGTAATTTCAAACCCTTGGCCAAACTCAATTCCCTTAACCGCAGGAACCCCAAAAACTGAAGATGCGATTCTACTCTCCATCCCTAATTGCATCGTATCCCCTATACCTGCTTCCAATCCAAATACAATACATTCAATTATTCCTCCAACACTATCCATTTCCTTTTTTGCATTTTCGATTTCCATCATCATTTTCTCTCGAGATTCGTCATCGATAGTAGGAATGGGGAAATGTTGGATATTCTTAATGTCTTTAAGAGACAAATCCATCTCTCGGTAACTAACTCCTTTAATCTTTCCAATTGCTGTTACATATGCCAAAACTTCTATTCCCTTTTCTGCTAAATACTCTTTAGCAATATATCCTGCGATACACAATGGAGCTGTCATCCTGCCCGAAAACTTTCCGCCACCAGTAGAAAATCCCTTATTTCCCGATTGAATAAAGGAAACATAGTCAGCGTGAGAAGGCCTAGGTATAAATGAAAGTTCCTCATATGAAGAAGCTTTCACATCGGTGTTCTTTATTATAGCCTTTATTAATCCCCCATTTGTAGAATTATCGGATAAACCTTCTGTAAAAATTGGTAAGTCAGGTTCTTTACGCTCAGTACTATGAGCCCCTTTCCCCGATTTTCGCCTATCTAAAAACTGATTTAATTTTTCAAAATCCACCTCAATTCCTTTGGGAACCCCTTGAAAAAGTAAACCTATCTCGGAAGAGTGTGACTCCCCGAAAATCTCTATGTCAATATTTCTGTAGCTTGATTTCAATTTATACTCCTGTATAGTTTTTATAATTAATTATAATGTCACGTAATGTCACCATTATTTATATATGTTTTTTTGAATCCGCACTTATAATTTCTTAGAATTTTTTATATTTAAAATTTCTCGACAGTTCCGCCTAGTGTTCGAAAGTCAGAGAAAAAATTGGGATAAGATTTGTTAATTGCCTGGGCTCCCCATATAGAAACAATCTCTTGGGTTCCAACTATCGCAATGGCCTCACTCATAACCATCCTATGATCATTAAATCCCGGAAGTTCTCCTCCTTTAATTTGTCCACCTGTAATGTATAGCCTATCATCCTTACTATCAGCATCGATTGTAAATACTCTTAAAATCTCTAGTATTGCAGATAATCTATCACTTTCCTTTAAACGAAGTCTTTCCGTCTCGGTAATAATAGAATTTCCCTCCGCTCTAGCAAGCAGTACAGACATTATAGGAACTATGTCTGGACAATTCTTTGCAGAGAATTTCAAACCCTTTAGATTCCCTTTAGAAAAGACTATGCCATCCTTTTCTACAATTACATTACCCCCGGCTTTTTCAAGTAAATCCATTACTATTCTGTCGCCTTGTTTGGATTGAGGGTTTAAACCAATTACCTTAATTCTTCCTGAAAGGGCCCCTGCTACTGCAAAAAAACACGCACTGCTCCAATCGGATTCTATTGATATCTCACCCGGAGAAATATACCTTTGATTCCCTTTTATAATGAAACCCTCTAAAGTTTTTTGGGGATAAATACCAAATTGATTTAATATATCAAGAGTTATATTTATATAGCCTGCCGATACAGCTTTTCCTTGTATAGTTATTTTACTATCCTCTCCAAGAATTGGTAAGGATAATAACAAACCTGTGATATACTGTGAACTTATTTCCCCATTAATCACATAATTCCCGGGGGCCAATTTCCCCCCAACCGAAAAAGGAATCTCTTCACGATCGAAAAGAGCTCCATGCCCCTTCAAAGAATCTATAAGATCGGATATGGGCCTTTTATTTAACCTTCCTCCGCCTTTAAAACGAGCAGATACTCCTAGAGCCGCAGCAAGTGGCAGCATAAAACGTAGTGTTGAGCCACTTTCTCCTACATTTAATGTCGGTCTATCGATTCTAATGCTATCCAAGGGATAAATTACAGTTTCATCCTCTGAAATTTGTTCACACTTGACACCTAGAGAAGATAAACATTCAAGAGTTGCGTTAATATCCTCCCCAATAAGCCTTCCTTTTACTAACGTTGGACGGTCGGAAAGAGCGCAAGCAATTAAAATCCTGTGTGCATAGGACTTGGAAACAGGAACATATATCTCCCCATTTAATCCTTTTTTTGCACTTAATCTTAAGTTAATTTCACTTTTTTCATCCATAATAAAACCATCAACATTC
>JAQVQU010000006.1:21117-27936 GCA_028701415.1 Clostridia bacterium
TTCCTTTTTATATAAATCTAATTATTCATTATGCAAATAGAAACTTTTTTTCATCCATAATTAAACCATCAACATTCCTTTTTATATAAATCTAATTATTCATTATGCAAATAGAAACTTTTTTTCAAGTTACAATTAATCATTAATTTATCTTTCTACTCGGATCGTGGCCAAAGAACCGGCATAGCTCCTCTTGGCTTAGTTTTACTAGCTCACAGTTACCAATTCCTTTTACTGTAACTATATTAATCATATTCCCCGGTTCGGCTTTTTTATCATTCCGGACAGCATTGATCAAATCTCCACACTTAAATGGGACAGTAACATCAAAATCGTATTTTTTAATTAAATTAATAATTCTCTCTCTTTCATGTTTAGCTAGTGCTACCGCTCCTGGAGCTGTTATTAACATGTATAGTCCCTTGACTACAGCCAGCCCATGAGGAATTGTGTATTTTGAAAGTTTTTCAATCGCATGCCCCATAGTATGGCCTAAGTTTAATAGCATTCTATTTCCTCTTTCCCTTTCATCATTCTCGACAACGCTTGCCTTGTACTTTATGCAAAGTTCTAGAAATCTTTCTTCGTTACTTTCATCCAAGCCTTTTTCCAAAATTTCTAAAATTTCTCCTCCCGCCAGAACCGCATATTTTATCCCTTCTCCTATTCCATTCATCTTTTCTTCATTTGGAAGATTTCGATATGTCTCTGTATCGCACAAGACCAACCTAGGCTGATAAAAAGTACCAACATAGTTTTTTCCTTCAGGTAGATCAATTCCGTTTTTTCCACCAATTGCAGCATCGATTCCCGAAAGTAGTGTTGTGGGAATCTGAATAAAGTCTATCCCTCTCATGTATGTACTAGCAACGAAACCAGTAATATCCCCGACAACACCCCCACCGAGGGCAATTAAAGCATCTTTCCTCGTATATTCCCTGGCGGCCATGTCTCTTACTATTTGGACATATGTCCCAATATTTTTACTTTTCTCTCCAACCTTAATTGGATAAATGCAAGCATCTAAACCTGCTTTATCCAAAGAAGAAAGTAGTTTAGATCCGTATAGTTTTGCTACTTTTTCATCACTTATCACCATCGTTTTTCTTGCGGGTGAAATTAACTTCACGAAGTTACCTGCCTCGCTAAGAAGTCCTTTTGAAATCAAAACCCTATATCCTTTAACTGTATTCACTTTTATCTCTATCATATCCTTCTCCTCATCATTTCATACACTAATTTGATTATACATTATTTTTTGTATCCCTCATAACTTACTAATTTTCATCCTTACCTTGACCTTACAGCTTTTATCTATATACTCTATTTTTATATAAATATTATTACAATTTAAGAATCAAACCCTAACAAATTTATTGGTATACTTTTGGGGTTTTTCTTAATTGCTATAACCGAACAATCCTCTTAAAAGGTTTATTCATTAATCTTTTCCTTAGCAAGTTTATCGGCATATTCTTTTCTAATTACCCCTTCTGATAATAATTTTTGAAGCTCCTGGAAATTTCCCTCAGCTATAGCTTCTTTGTATTCCGATAAGTGTTCTATGAGTTGAGAGATTTCCTCAAGAAGATAGTCCTTATTGGACAAAAACAGTTGTGTCCACATAATAGGATTTAATTTAGCCACCCTTGTTAAATCCTTAAAGCTTCCTGCAGAAAAACCATGGTGTTCTCTAGACATTGGACTTTTAACATATGAACTTGACACTATGTGAGCAAGTTGAGAAGTGTATGCTATTACCCTGTCGTGGTAATCTGCAGATGCAGTCACAACCCCTTCACAACCCATTTCTTTAAACAGAGTCTTGATCTTAACTAACGCCTCTATTCCAGTATGAACGGGAGTTATTATAAAATATGCTTTTTCAAATAGAGAAGTTGTAGAGTGAGAGATACCTGAAAACTCCCTTCCAGCCATGGGATGAACTCCTAAAAACTCAACTTCCGGATATATACTCTTTAGCCCCTCCATTTTGGAAACAATTGATCTCTTTATCCCACAAGTGTCGATAATTACTGCCCCAGATTTTACTTTTGTAGGAAGTTCTTCAAGTATATCCAGTGTCTGGTATGGATTAACCGCTATGATTATTATATCAGCACTAGAAATATTCATTTCATCTATCTCTTCGTGGCATGCGCCTAGCATTTTTGCCTTTAGCATCGCGGCAGGATCAATGTCAGCGGCAATAACATAATGTCCCGTGTTTTTCACTATAGTTCTACCAATTGATCCGCCAATAAGGCCCATTCCATATATTGCAATTATCATATCCTTCCCCTTAATAACCATTTTTTTAAATTCAATTTATATTGCTCGCGGGAATTCCTATTGTATCCCTCGGGAAAAATCCCTTAACTCCTGATTTTATTAACCAAAGGAAGCATTACATCCATTTTTCTTTGAAGATTTAAGAATTGCTCAGGGGTTATGGCCTGAGGCCCATCGCATAGAGCACAAGCAGGGTTGTTATGCACCTCAATCATTAGACCATCTGCACCAGCGCCGATAGATGCTAAAGACATCGGTTCAACTAATCTTGAAAGACCTGAAGCGTGGGAAGGGTCCACAATGACAGGAAGATGAGTCTTCTCTTTGACTAAAGGTATTGCAGATAAGTCAAGAGTGTTTCTTGTATATGTTTCAAAGGTTCTTATCCCTCTTTCGCAAAGTATAACTTCCATATTTCCTCCACTCATAATATATTCTGCGCTCATCAGCCATTCTTCTATGGTATTTGCTAGCCCTCTTTTTAACAAAATTGGTTTTTTAAGTTTTCCAAGTTCTTTAAGGAGTTCGAAGTTCTGCATATTTCTTGCACCAACCTGTATTACATCCACGTCCAAAAAAGCCTCAATATACTTCTCGCTCATAATTTCAGTAACAATTGGCATTCCCGTTTCTTCTCTAGCTTTTTTTAGGATTTCTATCCCATCCAGTTTCATACCTTGGAATGAATAAGGGGAAGTCCTGGGCTTGAAGGCTCCCCCTCTTAAGAGACCCGCGCCTGCATCTTTTACAGCTTTTGCAATAGCTATTACTTGTTGCTCGGACTCGACTGCACAAGGCCCTGCTATTACTTGGAAGTATTTCCCCCCGAATTTTTGGCCAGAAACATCTATAATGGTGTCATCGGGATGGAATTTCCGGTTTGCATTTTTATATGGTTCTTGAATTCTCGTTACTGATTCAACGATATCCAATGATCTTACCAAGTCAATATCAACCTTTGAAGTATCTCCAATGAGTCCAATCACCGCAGTTTTTTCTCCTTGGCTAAAATGTATTCCCAAACCTAAACTCTTAATCCAGTTCATCAGGTTTTCAATTTGCTTTTTCTCTTGATAGTCCTTAATTACTATTATCATGATTTCCTCCTTTCTTATAAAAAAGACCACCTATTAGGTGGCCTTATCCATTTATCTTCACTTAAATTAAATAAATTTGACCACAACTAAAAGGAGCTTCTAAAATAGTAGCCGTAAAAGTAGTTATAGGTCACATTGTTTTTTTGTAAGTTCATTTTCTCTCCTGAACGTATTATTAGTATATTCTTAGGCAACTTCTTTTGTCAATAGATATTTTTTTAGGTTGTTTTTAAAAATATGATATCCTCGCTTCGAAGAAATCAGTAAAAAAATCGAAAGATTTCAGTGTTTTATAAACTTTGAAAACTGAATATTCTTTTTGCGGTTTTTTCTGATACATTTGTGAAATCCAATGTATTATCACTAGTCTGCAAACTTTTCTTCAGTTTTCCTAATCTCTCACAAGCTGTGGCATCTACAGTTGAAACCTCAGAAAAATCGATAATAACTCTTTTTAATGACGCATCTCTTTCCTGTACGGTCTTAATAATCGTATCCACATTAAAAACGTATATACTCCCTTTAACCTTAATGGTCAAAATTTCATCTACTTTTCTTTCAATTGTCATTCTTTTTCTAAAAGAGGGTATGTTTAAAAGAGTCGATATTATCATCCCACCAATGACTCCGTATATTAAATCTAAAAATAGTGTCAATAAACAGGTTGAAAGTACTATTGCAGAATCTCTCTTTGAAAACTTGATAAACTTAAAAAACAAAGGGAAATTACACATATGTATTGCTACAGTAATTAAAATTGCAGAAAAAACAGTAAGTGGAATAAATCGTATTACACTCATTAACGAAAAATACATAATCAAAATAAAAAGACCGTGAAACATTCCCGACAATGGAGACTTTGCTCCCGCATTTATGTTTGCAGCAGTTCTCGCTATTGCACCTGTTGCGGGTAATCCCCCGAGTAGAGCTGAGCCGATGTTTGCAATTCCTTGGCCAAATAGCTCTTGGTTAGGATTATGTTTTGTCTTTGCCATACCATCAGCAACTGTGGCGGACAAAAGACTCTCTATTGCGCATAAAAAAGCAATGGAAAAGGAAGGAATAATTATCTTGCCAATCTTTACACTGCTTATTTTGGAAAAATCAATTGGATAAAATTCAGCATTAATTTCCCCATATTTGCTACCTATTGTCTGAACCCCCATATCCCCCACAGTGTAAGAAATAATTAAATTTACACCCGTGCAAGTTATTAAAGCAATAATAGCTGCAGGTATCTTTTTATTTATCTTATTGAGAATCAATATTATTGCAAGGCCTAAACAACCGATAAGAAAAGTCAGCCAATTGAAATCAGTAATATTATGGTAATAAGAAACTAGCTTCTCTATCAGTTCACTTCCAGAGGCGTTCAGACCAAATAAATCTTTTATTTGTCCAACAATTAGCGTAAGCCCTATGCCTGTTGTAAATCCGACTACGATCGGATAAGGGATATATTTCATAATATTTCCAGCCCTAACTAAAGAAAATACTACTAACCAAACCCCCGCTAGAATTGTTGCAAACTGTAATCCTATGATTCCAATTTCAGGGTCAGCCATATACGCAAAAAGAATTACAACAAAAGCAGCTGTTGGCCCTCCAATTTGCATTCTACTTCCACCTAAAAATGAAATGAGAAACCCAGCAACTATTGCAGTAATCAAACCCATCTGGATTCCATTTCCTGACACATCTTCGGGGACACTCTGGATACCCAATGCAATCGAAAGAGGGAGAGCAATAATGGCAACTAAAAGTCCGGACATTAAATCGTTAAACAAATACTTTTTTTTGTAATCTGGTAAATATCTAAAAAATTCTGGCTTCATAAAAAATACCCACCTACCACCCGTATGGCCTATAGACCATTAAGGGAGATTTTACTCCTACCATTTATAAAAATAAAGCGAAACAATGCGTGTTTTTTAAAAATATTCTAATAATCTACAAGCTTATTAAATGACCGTATTTACCGACAATAAATTTAAATAATCAAGGAATAATTTGTGAAGGATCTGTTCTAGAAAATTATTAAGCCTGCGGTAATTTTTTAATTAGAAATGATTGCTACTACTTACCAAACAACAGTGATTTTATTGACTTTATCTCCTATCAGTTGTATTTTTAAGAAGTATTTTATTCGGTTTGGCCAACGCACAGACGTTGACTGGGAGTTGAAGATGATTTTTACACCAGCCGCCGAAAACGGCTCGTCTCTTGGCGAGATAATGAAAAAGGCAGTATTGCCTGATGATGTTAATTTTCTAGGATTACAAGTTAACCCCAGTTTTTATTCCGCGCTCATTGTCACGGCATCAATTTTGTTTTTTTGTCTGATTCTTCGAATTTTTTTCATACCCAAAATGAAAAAGATCCCTGGTAAGGGGCAAGTAATATTAGAAAAAATAGTTTCATATTTTTCTACACTTGCTTCCTCAAACAGTCCTGGAAGCAACCGTTTCTTGGGAGCATATGTTTTTAGCGCAGCAATTTTTGTTTTTTTTGGAACTATAATAGAATTACTCGGTTTAAGAGCTGTACTAGTTGATATCAATGCTTGTATAGCTATAGCCTCCTGCTCTTTTGGAACAATTCTTGCGGGAGGAATGAAGTCCAATGGCCCAAAGGGGGTACTGCATGCCCTAAAAGATTTTTCTCTTCCCCTATCCATGTCCTTTCGTCTCTTCGGAAGTATGCTGAGCGGTTTATTGATTACAGACTTGGTCTATGAATTTATCGCCCTTTCCTTTGTCGTTCCAATTTTCGTTGGAATAATATTCACCCTTTTCCACGCAATTGTTCAAACCTACGTATTGACACTCTTAACCTCAATGTTCTATGGGAGCGCAGCAGAGGTACTACATAAAAAGAAAACTGACAAAAAATCAACTAAAAAAAATAAGCATAAACAATCAAGTTTTATTGATACTCAGAAAGAACATCCAAAAGAATCCCTTTCAATATAAATCCTTTCTAGATAATTTAATTAATTGATAAATAAATATATTAGCAAATTTTATGACAACTAATTCCTTGGAGGTAATTATGAACTCACTTATAACAGTCGCTGCTCTTGAACTTAGGGCCATATATGCCCTTGCCGCAGGATTTTCAATTGCTCTAGTAGGTGTTGCTGCAGCCATAGGCATGGCTATGGTTATAGGAAAAGCATTAGACGGAATCGCTAGGCAGCCAGAAGCAGATGGGAAAATTAGATCATCCCTAATTCTCGGATTAATCTTTATTGAAACCGTAATAATATATGTATTATTAATAGCTGTCTTGTTGGTTATCAATGTTTTATAGAGGTAGATGATGAGCATTTTATTATCCGGAAACCTGCCTCTAGGATTAGACGGAATCAAAATCCTTCTCCACCTTTTAAATTTCCTCATTTTATTCGGAGGAGTTACTTTCTTAGTGT
>JAQVQU010000006.1:28036-34868 GCA_028701415.1 Clostridia bacterium
GTTTTATAGAGGTAGATGATGAGCATTTTATTATCCGGAAACCTGCCTCTAGGATTAGACGGAATCAAAATCCTTCTCCACCTTTTAAATTTCCTCATTTTATTCGGAGGAGTTACTTTCTTAGTGTATAAACCTGTTAAGAAATTTATAGAAAAAAGACAAAACGAGATAAAACTGCAATACGAAAAAAATGAACAGGCAAAGGCCGAAGCCGAAGAACTCCATTCTGAGTATTTAGAGAAATTAGCAAAAGCCGAAAGTGAAATCATGTTTCAACGCTCTGAAGCAGAAAGATCTAATCACATTATTAAAGAGAATGCTATTTCTGAAGCTTCTCAAAAAGCAGAAGAAATAATCAGTAGAGCAGAGATTGAATCACAAGACATTAAAAAAGAAACAATTAGTGGAATTAAAAATAAGGTTGCAGATGTTGCTGTAACCATTGCTGAAGCCTTGCTGGAAAGAGAAATCAGCCCCGAGGAAAATGAACAAATCATCGATAACTGTATTGATGAATGGACTAAGGATGAGTAGGAAGTCTGGACAAAGAACAAATTCCATGTAAATACATTGACGAATAAACAATAGATGAGATTTAGTCCTGAAAACAGGAATATGGTATTTACATAATAATTAATTAGCCCTATTCACTATGTTTATTTATTATCCAAACCTTAAGGAATATGGAAATGAGAAAACTTACAATAACAACTAGCAGAGAATTATCTACTGAAAAGAAAGCCGAAATCGAAGGTAAGCTTGCTAAAAAGTATGGGAAAATTCAAACTATATATCGAATAGATGAAGCTATTGTTGGAGGAATCATTATTTTTGATGGAGAAATAGCATATGATGGCTCAATAAAAACCCAACTAGCTAAACTAAAGGATAAGTTTATAACCGAGCTTGAAAGCACAAAATAACATCTCCAGTAAAGAAAAGAATAGTTTTATCATTCATATATCTAAACAGAAAAATACAAATCTAAAGGTTAGAAAATGAAAAATAATCATGAACCCTCTGAAATAATTAGAACTATGTTAAAAGAGACGGATTCTTTCAAAAAGGAATCTGATGTTCGACCAGCCGGAAGAGTATTATCTTCCTATGATGGGGTTGTGATGATTGAGGGCCTTTTGGATGTAAAAAATGGGGAACTGTTAAAAATTTCTGGAAACAATTATGCGATTGCTTTAAACCTAGAAGCAGAGGTTACTGGAGCGATTTTATTATCTTCTTCAAACGATATTGCCCCTGGAGAGATAGTTTATTCTACAGGAGAGATAATAAAAGTACCTTCGGGTGATAGCCTATTAGGCAGAGTTATTGACCCACTTGGAAATCCTATAGACGGAAAAGGAATTATTCGAGCAACAACCTACAGAGATATTGAAAGCCCCGCCCCTGCAATATTTGACCGGGCGAAGGTTGATGAACCTTTATACACTGGGATTAAAGCTATTGATATTATGATCCCAATCGGAAAAGGCCAAAGAGAACTGATAATAGGAGACAGACAAACTGGGAAAACTGCTATCGCTCTAGATGCCATTGTAAATCAAAAAGGGAAAAATGTGATATGCGTATATGTAGCTATTGGGCAGAAAACCTCCTCAGTTGCTAGAGTAATAAAAGATTTAACCCTACAAGGAGCGATGGATTATACTATTATAGTGAGTTCAACCGCTGGGCAGCCTGCTCCACTTCAGTATCTTACTCCTTATACAGGTACTGCCGTTGCTGAAGACTTTATGCACAGAGGGAAGGATGTATTAATCGTTTATGACGATTTATCTAAGCATGCGGTAGCTTATCGAACAATATCCCTTTTATTAAAAAGACCATCCGGAAGGGAAGCCTACCCTGGAGACATTTTTTATATTCATTCTCGCCTCTTGGAAAGAAGTGCTAAACTTTCACATAGAATGGGTGGAGGGTCTCTAACTGCGCTCCCAATCGTTGAAACCTTAGATGGAGATATTTCCTCGTATATACCAACAAATGTGATTTCAATTACTGATGGCCAAATTTATTTGGAAAGTGATCTTTTCAATTCAGGACTTAGACCCGCAATAAATGTTGGACTATCCGTCTCGAGAGTTGGGGGGGTAGCCCAAAGCAAAGCTATGCGTAAGGTTAGCGGAAAAATCCGCTTAAACTTGGCTCAATATCGTGAGATGTTGGTTTTTGCTCGATTTGATGCAGATTTGGACGACACAACTAAAGATATACTTAAACACGGTGCAGTTCTAACCGAGGCCCTCAAACAAATTCAATTTCGACCCATTCCAATGACTGATATGGTTATAGAATTTCTAATATTACAGAATAATCTTCTCGACAATATTCCCCCTAAAAATGTGAGCGGTCTATTAACAAATTTTCTACAATTTTTTAAAAACAAAGCGAATAGTAAAATATATAATCGAATTACTACATACAAGGAGCTTTCAGAAGAGGATTCTCAAGATATTTTAGAGGAATTTAAGAAGTATCTTACGGGTATAAGATTTTGAGTATCTCTAATATATTAAATATAATTGTATAAACTTTCCTCTCCTTCTGGAATACCCTTTAAATAATTGATAATTAGTTGGAATTAGATATGAACACAAAAGATCTAAAACGAAGAATAACCGGCGTTAAAGAAACTGCAAAAATTACGAATGCTGTATACTTAATTTCAGCGTCTAAGATGCGTAGAGCAAAAGAAAACTTTTTCTCGGCAAACCTTTTCTTAGATGAGGTTCGGGGAGCGGCTAAGCGTCTTATGTCTTCGAATTGTGCAAACAATCATCCTTTTTTTCAACAAAGAGAAGGAAACAGAGTGGCATATGTGATAATAGGTGGAGATAAAGGCCTTTGTGGGGATTACAACCAGTTGATAATTAATGCATCAGATGCATCAATGAAAAATAAAAAAGTTACAAACATTTTTGCAGTCGGAACGATAATTAAGGATTATTACGAAAAAAAAGGGGGAATTAGAGTAAATAATTCTTATGTCCACATATTCCCAGACCCAATGCCTGAAGACGCTCGCGCTATTGCTGATGATTTATGCTCAGACTTCAAAGAGAAAAAAATGGATAAAGCATATATAATTTTCACAAAAGCAGACAAACTCTCCCAACAAAAAATAACCATTAAAAAAATATTACCATTAGATATCTTGGACAGCAAAGAAGAGATTGTATATTTGTCAAAAAATAATACCTTTGATAAAGTATTAAACCAATATGTTTGGGCAAGAATATACCAAGCAATATGCTCTGCCTCATATGCAGAAAACTATAAGAGAATGATAAGTATGCAAGAAGCGACGTCAAATGCAGAGAGGATAATTGATGACCTTAATAAAACCTACAACCAAGAAAGGCAAGAATCCATAACAAATGCTTTATTAGATGCGACCACAGCGCACATGAGCAGAAATTTTTGATAAACAGGAAGTTAATATGTTAAACAAAACACTAGATGGCGTAATAGTTCAGATTATCAGTTCCGTAGTAGATGTGCATTTCCCAACTCATTTACCTATGCAAAATGAACTGTTGATAGTTGATGCCGGAGATAGAAAAGTAAAAATTGAGGTAATGAATCACACTGATGATGCGACCGTAAGATGCATATCTCTTGAGCCAACAGAAGGGTTGAGCAGAGGTATGCATGTAACTTCTACCGGCGAAACCATAAAAGTCCCAGTTGGAAATATTACTTTAGGAAGAGTTTTTAATGCTCTTGGAGAACCGATAGACAATAAAGGCCGGGTAGAAGGTTTATATAGGTCAATTTATAGAGAAGCCCCTTCACTGACAGAACAGAATCCCAATACAGAGATTTTTGAAACCGGAATTAAAGTTATTGATTTACTTACTCCTTATGCGAAGGGAGGAAAAATTGGATTATTTGGAGGAGCTGGAGTTGGAAAAACTGTACTGATATTGGAACTTATCCACAACATATCAAACCATCATGGAGGACGCTCTATATTCACGGGGGTTGGTGAAAGAAGCAGAGAAGGATATGAAATGATCCAAGAGATGACAGAGGCAAGGACCCTCCAAAACACAGCTTTAGTTTTCGGACAAATGAACGAATCCCCTGGAGCTAGAATGAGAGCAGCATTCACTGGGCTAACTATGGCAGAATACTTCCGAGATGTTCAAAAACAGGATGTTCTTCTTTTTATCGACAATATTTTTAGATTTATCCAGGCCGGCAGTGAAATATCTGCTCTTCTAGGAAGGATGCCTTCTGCAGTAGGATATCAACCAACATTGAGCACTGAACTAGGTGCGCTTGAAGAAAGGATATGTAATACTCATAAAGGTTCTATTACCTCTATCCAAGCAGTATATGTTCCTGCAGATGATCTCACCGATCCTGCGCCAGCAACACTGTTTGGTCATCTAGATGCAATAACTGTATTGTCGCGTAAGATTGTAGAACAAGGAATCTATCCAGCTATCGACCCCCTTGAATCGACTAGCAGAATACTTGAGCCGGATATAGTCGGAGAAGAACATTATGAAACGGCAAAAAGAGCACTCGAAACCCTTCAAAGATATAATGAACTCCAGGATATAATAGCAATATTAGGAATGGATGAACTAAATTCAGACGATAAACTTTCAGTATTTAGAGCAAGAAAACTTCAGCGATTCTTCTCGCAGCCCTTCCATGTTGCTAGCGTATACACTGGAATCCCTGGAAAATATGTTCCAGTAGAAAATACAGTCAAGTGCTGTCGGGCAATACTAGACGGGAAGACAGACAATATCCCAGAGAGTCAATTCTACTTAATTGGTGATTTAACGGACATCCCGGGATACAAAGATTAACAATATAAAATTCTTTTCAGTTTTATCGGAGAACAAATGAACTTTTTTAAATTGAAGATGTTAACACCTGAAAAAATTTTATTTGAAGGTAATGTATCAAGTTTAAAAGTAATGTTGAGTGATGGGGGCCTTGAGATACTCGCTTCCCATCTTCCCTCTATTTCCTTCCTATCTTCGGGAGAGTGCAGAATTAAATTAGAAGACGGCTCCCAAAAAACTTTCATTTCAGATGATGGGATAATGAATATAGAAAGGTCAAAAGTTACTCTATCAAGTGATTTTCTAGAGTGGTCGGAGAACCTTTCTACTGCTCTTGAAGAAAAACAAAAGCGAATATCTTTGGAAAAAGAGAGACGCTCCGAAAGTTTCACTCAACACCAACTTGGATCCTTAGATCTGATAAAGACATTTATTAAAAAAAATAAGGATGATAATAATTAATCCTTTTTTCAAACTATTCTAGGACAAAATAAAAACCCTGTTTCCAGGGTTTTTTATATTAGACTCCTTTTTTGCTCACACATATGAACTCAGATTCATTGTCCAGAATATTTTTATGAAAATATTTGCTTTAGATGTTTATTTTGAAATCTCTTCTTTTATCAATGAACTCATTTTACTCCCACTTATGGGGTCAGAATCATTATCAAGAATATCTCTAGTTCTATATCCCTTTTTCAGCGTTTTATCCACAGCCCGTTCAATTGCATTTGCCTCTTCTTCCAAATTGAAAGACAACCTTAACATCATGGCCACTGAAAGTATAGTCGCAATAGGATTTGCAAAATCCTTTCCCGCAATATCTGGAGCTGAGCCATGAATAGGCTCGTACATTCCTCTTCCACCATATCCCAAGGATGCTGAGGGCATCAAACCAATAGACCCAACTATTTGTGCGGCCTCATCTGAAAGAATATCTCCAAATAGATTGCTAGCAACAACGACATCAAACTGAGATGGATTTTTTACTAGTTGCATAGCCATATTGTCTACTAGTACATCTGTAACAACAACCTCAGGATACTCTTTTGCTATCTTATGAATCATTTCTCTCCATAATCTTGAACTTTCGAGAACATTTGCCTTATCGATACTGGCTAGTTTTTTTGTTCTCTTCATCGCTAACTCAAAGGCCATTCTAGCTATTCTTTCAATTTCCATTTCACTGTATGTTTCAGTATCATATGCCTCTTCCCCATTGGAAGTCTTTCTTCTTCCTCTTTCTCCAAAATAAATGCCTCCAGTTAGTTCTCTTACCATAACCATATCAAAACCCTTGTCAATTATTTCACTCTTCAAAGGAGAGGCTGATTTAAATTCTTTATGTATCTTTGCGGGGCGAATATTCGCATAAAGACCAAGACCCTTTCTTAATCCAAGCAAGGCTCTTTCCGGCCTTAAGTGCCCAGGTAAATTATCCCATTTTGGCCCTCCAACTGCGCCAAGTAAAACGCTATCCGCTTTTTGGCATATTTTTAGGGCTTCTTCTGTTAGAGGAACCCCGTTTTTATCTATCGATATTCCACCGGCATCAACAAAATCATAGGTAAAAATATGTCCGAAAATAGTTCCTATTCTTTCTAGGATATCTATTCCTCCTTTGACAATTTCTGGGCCAATACCATCCCCCATTATTACCGCTATTTTATATTTCATCTTTTCTCCTCAAATAAATAGAATTTTTAATTTTATTTTTATTTTAGTGAAGGCATAAGGCCGCCTTTTTCTATTATATTCTTTAAAAAATCTGGAAATGGAGGGAAAGTCCCTTTACTCCCTTTAGTTATATTTTTCAAGACTCCCCCGTCAAAGTCAATCTCTAACTCATCCCCTTCTTCTATTTCTTGGTCAAATTCAACTATTGCAAGCCCTGTGTTAATTGCATTTCTGTAAAAAATTCTCGCAAAGCTTTTTGCAACAACACAAGATATTCCACTTTCCTTTATTGCTATTGGTGCGTGTTCACGAGAAGACCCGCATCCAAAATT
>JAQVQU010000053.1 GCA_028701415.1 Clostridia bacterium
GACCCTCTGGTACAATCCAATATATAGAATGCACCCCCTATACCGGATATACCGGAGCCCAAGATACAAGCAATGTACTTATATTTATTAACATTTATACCCGATGCGTCAGCCACGGCTGGATTTTCTCCAACTGCATTAAGAGATAATCCTATTCTTGTCTTTTTCAAAATTATGGCGACAATTATTGCTATAGCAATGCCAAGATAAACAAGTGGACCATGGGATAAAA
This sequence comes from Clostridia bacterium, assembly GCA_028701415.1. Classification (GTDB taxonomy): domain Bacteria; phylum Bacillota; class Clostridia; order Christensenellales; family DTU072; genus MWEH01. The sequence continues at coordinate 233 of JAQVQU010000053.1, forward strand.
ATATGCTCGAAAACCAATCGGATCCAATATTATCGCCAAACATAGGAGAAGTAAAGGATTTACTTGCCACATAAAAAGTTGTACCAAGCCTACCCATCTTTGACCCCCAAAAACCAAGTACGCCTGCTCCAAAGGTCGTAATTGTAAGACCTGTTACATTTTGGTTACATCTTAAAGTAATAGTAAACAGCCCATATAGAGCACCTCCGAGCCCAGCAAAAAGCATTGAAAACAAAATCGCCGTTAGGATTGTTAAAAAAGCACTGCCACTATAGTATGTAAGATTTGCTCCAATACATCCGCCTACAGCACCTAGGCACATAATTCCCGGGATTCCTAAATTAAGATGTCCGGATTTTTCTATAATAATCTCGCCCGTGGACCCATAAAGAAACACGATACCAAATCTGATTGCTTGAGAAACAATTAAACTAAACATACTACACCCTCTCCTTTACAATCTCTTCAGTAATGTTCTCTTTAGTATAGCCCTTATCAATCCCTATCTCCTCTTTTATAGGCTGGGCTTCTCCTGATATTGTATCTGCGTTATCAGTAATATTTCTAGCCTTCTTTTTCTTGAATACAATTCTATAATTAATGAAAAATTCAGTTGCTATAATAAAAAAGAAGAAAATACCAGTCATAACTTTAGGATATGAGGCTCCAAGCCTTGCATAATTACTGACTTGGGAGGCGCCGTTATCTATAAAGACAAAAAGAAAGGAGGTCAGTCCCATAGCCAAAGGATTAAAATGTGCAAGCCATGAAATTAAAAGTCCTGTAAATCCCCTTCCCTCTACAGTAGCATCTCCTAGCGAGTGATTTACCCCACTGACAAGTAAAAATCCAATTAAACCACAGAGTGCCCCACACAGAATCAATGTACGGATTATAACTAGCTTGTTATTAATTCCAACATATCTGGAAGTATTTTCACTTTCTCCGACAACAGTTAATTCATATCCGTGCTTACTGTATTTTAAATATACCCACATTAAGACTGTTAGAACTACCGCTACTATTACAAAAAGTATATATTGGTTTCCCCCTAAAGGTTTAATAAATCCAGCTTCGAATGTTAAAGTCCCTGTGCTTGATGAGGCAACACTCTTAATAAAAAAATTCACTAAGCAAATTGCAATATAATTCATCATTAGTGTAAGGAGGGTTTCATTAGTGTTCCATCTTGCTTTAAAAAAAGCAGGAATAACAGCCCATGCAATACCGAAAGCAAAAGCCAAAATCAACGAAACAACAATGGTTGCGCCATCAGAGGATTTGCCTCCCATAAAAACAAGAGCAACCGAGCAACCCAACGCACCCATAAGAATTTGCCCTTCCCCGCCGATGTTCCAAAATTTCATCTTAAAGCAAGGAGTTACGGCAATGGAAACTAATAGTAATATAGCTGTCTCATGAAAGAGATTCCAGATAGTTCTTTTTGTTCCAAATGTTCCGTTAAAAAGATATTTAAAAAAGAAACCTATAGACTTGTCTGTTAGCAGAGCAGAAATTGCGGCACATACAAGAATAGACAGAAGAAATGCTCCAATCCGCACAGCCCAAGCATATTTTTTGCTAACATCTATGCGTTTTACCAGATGGAATAAAGGTTCTCTCTTTGTTTTAAACATCCAGGATATTCTCCTTATCGTCTGTATTATATTAGTGTATCAAACTATTTTCGACCTAGTTCTCAATAATTGGCTCGCTAAACACTTCGATCTCTTCTGGAATGCTTGTCATTAACATCCCTAATTTCTCCTTAGTAGTATTACGAGCATCTACTATACCGCTTACTTTCCCAGAACATATAACCATAATTCTATCAGAAAGGGCTAATAGTACGTCTAAATCTTCTCCTACAAAAATAACGGCGACTCCATTTTCTTTTTGTTTGTTCATTAGGTTGTATATCGTATAAGAAGAATTTATATCTAATCCTCTAACGGGATATGCTGCCATAATTACTGTTGGCGCAGAAGCGATTTCTCGACCTACAAGTATCTTTTGAACATTCCCCCCAGACAATCTTCTAACAGGAGTTTTCATATTTGGAGTAACCACCTCCAAATCCTTTACTATCGTTTGAGCAAGTTCAGTTGGTGATTTTCTATCTAAGAATATTGAGTGCCCTTTACTGTATGATCTAAGCATCATATTATCGGTTAAATCCATGTTCCCAACAAGTCCCATGCCTAATCTATCCTCGGGGACAAAAGATAACCTTACCCCTAATTCCTTAATCTGATTTGGGGTCTTAGCACGGAGATCAACTATCTTTTCAGTTTTAGGATCATCATACTGTATTACGCCCAATTCGATTTTTTGAAGACCAGCTATAGACTCTAAAAGCTCTCTTTGTCCACTTCCAGAAATCCCTGCTATCCCTAGAATCTCACCTGAATTAACTGAAAAAGAAATGTTATTAAGAGCATATAATCCCTCTCGATTGCGGCAAGTCAAACCATGAATTGAAAGTCTTTTTTTCACATTTTTAGGAGTTGTTCTTTCAATATTTAACTCAATTCTTTCGCCTACCATCATCTCAGTTAATCTTTTTTCATCCGTGTCTTTTGTATCAACTGTTGCGATAAGCTCGCCTTTTCTTAATACTGATACTCTATCTGAAATAGCCATAACTTCGTTTAATTTGTGAGTTATAATAATTATAGATTTTCCATTATCCCTCATGCCTCTTAAAACGACAAATAACTTCTCTATTTCTTGTGGGGTTAAAACTGCAGTAGGTTCATCCAAAATAAGGATATCTGCGCCACGATATAATACCTTTATAATCTCGACAGTCTGTTTTTCACTAACCGACATATCGTATATTTTCTTACTTAAATCTATTTCAAAACCATATTTATCTGCTACTGCCTGGACAACTTTTTCTCTATCCCTTGAAAGCCAATTAAATTTTAACTTGGCGACCAATTTTCCAAGTGGTAAACTGACTATTTTTACATCAATCAGAAATTTTTTCCATTTATTGTTTTTGATATTTATTCTTTCTTCTTTGAGAAAAGTTTTTTTCGCTTTTATGTCAAAGTCCGGAGCCTCTTCGCCTAGAATAATGTTATCTCCTGCAGTAAATAAATCCACCAGCTTAAAATGCTGATGTATCATTCCTATTTTATATTTATATGCGTCCATTGGGGACTTAATTATGGCTTCTTCGCCATTAACAAAAATTTTTCCGTCATCCGGAAAATATATACCCGCTAGCATGTTCATCAAGGATGTCTTCCCACTTCCATTCTCCCCAAGAATGGCAAGTATTTCGCCCTTTCTTATGTTAATATTTACATCTTTGTTGGCAATAACTGAACCAAAAGTTTTCGTTACCCCAACCATTTTTATTGCGTTAATATACATTTCCCCTACTTTAATTACTAAACATATCCATTGTGTCCTAATAATTGAAACATAATTAAATATACACAGTAAAGTATTATATATTGTTTGTACCTTGCTAATGAAAGCAAGGTACAAACATTTCATTATATTGACCTAAAACGTTCCCTCTTTTACATAAACCCTATTAAGTTCTGGAATTCAATAGAGTAATTCCATCGATTGTCAGGTCAAAGTATGGAGCCGAACGGAATACTGATTCTTGGAAAACACCACCAACAATTACTTCTGTTTCCCCTGCATAATCACCATAATCATCAACGTCTGCATGGTAGGATGTAACCACGCCATCAGCTAAAGTAATATCCACGTTCTCCACTTTAAATGGATTATTGGCTAGACTAACTGTAAAAGTAGATGTGTCATAAACCTTTAATGTTCCAGCGATAAGCTTTGCTTTTTCATCCGCAATTTTGGCTGCAGTTCCTTCTGCAGGAGCTATTGCTCCAAGATCTGTAAGCTTCACTCCGCCATTCTCAAGTGTTCCCACCCAATCATGTGCAACAGGATTTCCAGCTTGTACTTGCTCGATTACGTATTCGTAATAAGGGGACCAGTCAATTCTTGAAGAAATAATAAAAGTATCTGGGCAAGCGCTTTCTGTTGAACCATTGTATGATACATTGGGTATATCTCTTTCTTCGCAAGCGTTTGGAGCTCCCCAAGAGTCTGCGTGTTGGCTAATAAGGACACAGTCTCTGTTTTCGATTAAATCTATTGCTGAATTTCTTTCTGCTGTTTCATCATACCAGCTACCTGTAAAAGTAACATCCATTGTTACTGTGGGACATACTGATTTTGCTCCGAGATAGAATGATGTATATCCGGAAATAACTTCGGCATATGTCCAAGCACCAACATAACCCATCTTGGCTTCTGCTGGAGTAATCTCTTCATCAGCAATCATTTCGTTTAATTTCATGCCTGCGGCAACACCAGCAAGATAACGTCCCTCATATATGTTTGCAAATGCATTAGCATAGTTCGGTAGATCTTCTGTGTGAGCTTTTGTACCTGTTGCATGACAGAATTGAACATCTGGATATTCTTTTGCAGCTTTGATCATGTATGATTCATGGCCAAAACTATCTGCAAATATGATGTCACAACCAGCATCTGCTAATTTTGCAGCTTCCTGATAACAAGCATCTCCCTCTGGAACTCCTGTTACGATAAGAACCTGCTCATCAGTTAAACCATACTTAGCTTGGGTTGCTTTTAATGCGTCGATAAAGTTCTTGTCATATGTGCTGTTTTCATCGTGTAAACAAATAAGACCGATTTTGAATTCGTCCTTTTCCTTACAGCCAACTACTGACACAGCTAACAAGCTAACAAGAGCTACGACTAGCAAAAGTACAATAAGTTTCTTTTTCATGTTTTTCTCCTCCGTATTATTTTATTTGCCTTTCGGCTTAATACCCCTTTGATACACACCCCGTTATCCGTGCTTACGTCAGGCCCTAACTGACTACAAATGAAAACACTAACGGATAATCCCATACTTTGTTTGCTTTTCGAAAATTAGTTGAATAGCAAATAGGTGTTTTAGCTGTATATTATAAATAAAAATGCACAACTTATGTAAAAAATTGTGCAATTTATTGTGTATTAAGTTAATCCTCTCGGAAAATAATTTTACTTTCGGTCATTTTGTCTATTATTGACAAACTATAAACCTTGAATCCTTCCTTTCTAAGCATATCTCCGCCACCTTGGAATCCCTTTTCTATGGCAACAGCGGTTCCCACCAAAGTAGCGCCAGAATCCTCGACTATTTCTATTAACGCACGAAGGGCTGAACCTTTTGCGAGGAAATCATCAACTATTAGAACATTATCCTCTCTTCCAAGATATTCTGCACTAACCATTATTTCGCTATATTTACCAGTGGTATAAGAATGAACTGCAGACTTGAAAACCTGTTCTGAAAGGTTGATTGTTCTTTTCTTTTTTGCAAAAATAAAAGGAACTTTAAAGGCTGCTGCAGTCATACACGCAAGAGGTATCCCTGAGGATTCTACTGTCAATATTTTTGTAACTCCACTGTCTTTATAATGCTCATAAATAGCGTTTGCTAGCTCGGTTACAATAGAAACATTAACTTGGTGATTTAAAAAACTGTCTACTTTGAGAACACTGTGAGGACAAATCTTACCGTATTTTAGTATTTGTTCTTCTAAAAACTGCATTTACATCCCTCTTCTAAATATGAATTGATTATACTATACGGCTTAAAAGTAGTCAAACATTTTACTTTCCGAAAGGATGTATTTTAGGGGGAAAATCTTCGATTTGAATATGCTCTTTTGTCAAATAATTGTCCAAGTATGTTCTCTTCCTTTCATATTTTTGGGAATTATCAATCATTAATTGTTTTCTTTAATAATAAACAGATATATTTCTCCCTTTTTTATTGAAAAAGAAATCTTATTATCAGTTGCTATATTTGATATTCCCCTTGAATCAAAGGAATTTAAATGCAGGTCTTTTATTTCATAAAATAACCCTTTGCCGCCATCCAAAATTGCATCGCCTCCTGAAGATATTACCGAGATAATATCACCTCTATCCGTCTCATATTCCACAAAAGAGGTCTCAAAAGAAACTGTAATCCCCTTTGCAACAATTATAGCTTTTTTATTTTGAGATTTTGCTATTCTTAGCAAGCCTAAATTTGCAAGTTGGTGATCAGGACGTCCCCCAAAAGCCCCATAAATCTTGATTGTTTGAACCCCCTTAGTTTCACAGGCCAATCTAATTGCAAATTCACCATCTGTAAAATCTTTTTGTTTGGGAACAATCTTTGTTTTGATATTTTCGGGCAATTCCCCAATACTATCCATATCCCCGATTATTATGTCCGGGATCTTCTCTCCCTTTAGAAGATTATATCCACCATCTGCACAAATAATATATGGTTCAGCTATCTCTAAATCCAAATTAGGTCCATTTAATACTATTGCTATATCCATTTTTCCTTCCATATGCGAAAACTATATACAACAAAAACCAGTAATATACTTATCTACATTAAAGATTGTCCTCTTCTACTATTATATCCCTATTTTTAATAACTTTTTTCTTTGATGAAGAAATTAAAGGATCTATAACTCGATTAAATGTTCTAGAGGAAAACAACAATCCCCCGATAACAAGCGAAATAGCCATGTCTGCTAAAGAAAATGCGTTGTACAGAAAGCTCCATGCTACTGCATTATAATTGTCTGGGTCTCCAGATCCAAAAACGAATATTCCGCTTACTACATGCGAAAGGTACCTAAATAATACTGCAACTATCGCACCAAGAGAAAATTGTAAAATTCTCTTTTTCTCAAATAATCTGGTTTCACCGAATAAGCCAGTTAAACCAATAGCCGAAAAAGCAATTGGATAGTCCAATAAAAATTGAACGGGGTGATAAAACCATGGAGCCTGGACAAACTGAAGTAATCCATAAATAACGCCCGCTAGCACCCCTTTTCTTATCCCGAATATGTATGCGTAGATCATTAGTGGCAAAAGACTTGCAAATGTAACGGATCCTCCTTGTGGTAGTTCAATAAATCTTACATAAGACAAAGCGAAGCTCATAGCAATACATATTGAGGCATAAACAATTGCTTTATTATTAGCATTTTTTTCAGTCTTTTTCCCAATTAATAAAGCAAGTAGTGCAATCCCTGCGACCAATATGATGGTATATAAATATAATTGCAGAGGACTATTGATTGCCCCTTCGATCATCTTGATACTAAATATATCTTCGAGATACCCTGCCTCTTTATACTCAATTAATCTTAGGGACATCAACAAGGTTACTATTGACACAGAATAACCAAGTACTATCCCAAGGGATATGAAACCAAATGTTTTTAAAGACAATGGTTTCTTCTTTTGAAGATAGAAATAAACCACAATCATGCTTAAAGCAATCCCTATTGTAACAAATAAGGCGATTGTAGATGTCTTTTCATAATAAGACAGTTCAGAAAACGGTTTTGTAAACATAATTCCTCCTAAGCAGGAACTTTACAAAAGAAAAACTCCAAGAGATTATCTTAGAGTCGCATATAATGCTTTCTTTCGGGAGAACGACCTCCATCAAGTTCAAAGGGTGTAATCTCAGGCGGGATTCCGCCACCCCCAGCTATTAAATTGTATTTTTATATTAACTTGCTTGACCATAATTGTCAAGTGTAGAAATAAATCAGCCAAAGAATAACCCAAGAAATCTCATCTTTTTTTTTGTTGCGATTCAATAACCTAATTTATAAAAAATCCCTCAATTTGTACTTGAGGGAATAATAAGCTATTTGTCAGTATCACTTGGGATATCGGATTCAATATCCGGGATATTTTTTTTATTTCTCTTTCTTGTTTCGGGAGGAGAGAACTCTTCCATTTCTTTTGGGAAAATTCTTTTCTTTTTTTGAGGTATATCCTCTTCAAAAAGGGCAACTGTCTCTTCCATAAAATCAGCTAACTCTTTTCCCTTCTCCTCATACTTATTTTCTGCTGAAATACTCGAGTCCAATTTGGAAGGTTCTTCAACTGTGTGGGACTCTATCCCAGCTATAATCGCATCGATTATTTCTTGCTCTCTTTCAATCTGTGAGAGTCGCTTTTTCTTTGGAGCTTTTACTATTACTGAAGACTCAACAACATCCGGAGCGAATGAACACAAACAATTATCCATCATGATTTGTTTACCCTTTAAAGTCGTTGCTCTTATAGCACTGTCAAAAATTACCAACAATTGTGGAAGTAAGGTTATTACGAATGCAAATGAGAGAATGCCTCCTCTGAATATTGCATTTCCAAAAACTGCTGTGGCGGGAGAAGATGTGGTCATAGCTAGTGCAAGCCCTGAGAAAGTAAGTATTCCCCCCGAAGTCATAAGAGTTCTGGCAGAGTCAGCTAGTGCATGTTGCATAGCACTGTATTTATTCATGTTCTGTCTATGTTCCATATAGTGAGAGGTCACGACTATTGCATAGTCTATTGTCGCCCCAAGAAGGATTGCGCTAACCAACATATATCCAACAAATACCATGGGCTCTTGTTGAAAATATGGAATAGCCATATTAACATATATTGCCCCTTGAATAACAACAACTAATATAATCGGGATTAGTAGAGACTTGAAAGAGAGTAAAACAATTATCGCAACCAAGGCTAGCGAAATGTAAGTTATGATATCATAATCAGCAGTTACAAGAGTCTTTATTGCAAGTGTCGCGGCTGAATTCCCAATATGATAGGGTTTTACCCCGGTTGCCTCAATTCTATCTTGGTATGTGTCCTCTATTATAGAATTGATCTGCATTACCAATTCAGTAGTTTCAACGCCTTCCTCAGGCACATCAAGAAATAGAATAACCCTGCTGTTTTCGCTCCCCTTAAACTGTGCAGCGTAAGACTCTGGAAGGATGGCAG
>JAQVQU010000054.1:0-6488 GCA_028701415.1 Clostridia bacterium
CACCCGCTAATATCGCATTTAACAGGACATAAATCAACCAAGGAGCTGCCATTGTTCCAATGACAGGAAGTGCGAACTTAACAAATGCTGTCGAATCGTCGGCAATGCTATATAAAGGATTTACACAACTTATCGCGGCGGCAATTATACCTAAGAGAATGATAATGGAACTGAATACTTTGAAAAATTTGCTTCCAGCAGCATATGAGGGATTATCTTTTCTTGCGCCAAGGACTTCTTTCTCGGAGATATAATCGGATGGTTTCCCAGCCTGTTGCTCCATAAAGTGTCCCCAACCCTCATTCACTGAACGAGGCATTGTCTTAATCCGCTGATATACTCCGCCCACATTTTCCTCATCAACTATGCCGTTTGCGTTCACAAAGGCAGTAGTATCATCGAGGTTTTGTTTAAATTTACTCATCTTCCCTGCGCCAGCAACGATCAAGGCGATAATAAAACCAACCAAAATCAATACAGTACAGAGAGCGATTATGTAAATAGCGGGAGCCATACCTTCCCCCAAGCCCAAAAAGTCCAGGTCGTTAACCAAAATAGAACGTACGCTGTCTAGGGCATTTCTCAAACCTTCCATAACCTTCTCCTCAAAGTATATATGTTTACATTATAAAGTTTAGAGGGGGGTTTTGCAACCTTTTTTTAAAATATAAATATGCGCGCACAAATAACAAAAATATCAGTCTATATATCTACCTATGTTGATATCGAGTGTATATTAATAACTTAAATCGCAATAAAATCTCTTATATAATAAGTTATTTGAAACTTCTAATAGTGGTTTATAATTACTTTTTGAATAACGCAAGGTATTTTTTATTAGCGCGCATTATTAAATCTAGATCTGTCTAGAAATCAACAACTTTATCCTGGGACAATAAATAGATAACTTTTCTAACCACAGTTTTTTTGAGTACTCTTTCTATTGCCAAAGAATATACTCTCATTTGCTCAAAGTATCTTTGCTTAATCACCTCTGGACTACTCCTGCTATACTTATAATCAACAAGCGTGACTTCTTCCCCTTCTATAGACATTAAATCAATTACTCCTTGGACGATGACCTTTTCTTCGGAAACAGTCCCTCCTTCGATTACCTCATTATATGGCAGATACATCATAAAGGGTTGCTCTCTCAAAATTTCTTTGCCTTTCATATCTTTAAACAACTGATTGTTTAATGCCCTTATGATGACACTATCATCGATTTCCTCTCTTTTCACTCCTTTCCCAGGGATTCCCTCAAGAAACAATCTATCTATTTCATTTTTAATTTCTTCACTAGCTGTCTTCGATATATCTATTTTTTCAAGAATTTTGTGATAAAAGGTTCCTTGATCTGGAGAGTAAGGTACCATATTAGGCATTATTCCTTCTTCGCTATTATTCTTCTCGATTGTAGTCATGGTGGTTGACGCTAGCTCAGTTACTGTATACTTATTATGAATTTTTGTGGATGGAGAATATTCATAGTTATGAAAGGATAATATTTCGGAATCTTTTATTTTTGGAAGTGTTAATTTTTGAGTTTCTTCTGTCTCTTTCTCTGGTTGATAGTTATCATAATACTCCTCTTTGAAAGATGGATAGCGGGAACATGCGTACTCTATCAAGCAATTTAGCTTAGATATCTCCTCTACCCTGCCATTTGAGTCAAAATTCTTAGGAGGCTTGGCTCCGGTAATAAATAGCCTATTCATGGCTCTAGTCAGAGCTACATAGAGGATTCTCATCTGCTCCTCTTTTTCTCTTTCCGACAACCTTTCGGATATTGAAACATATGAGGGGGTTTGAATAAGCTTTCTAAGTCTAATATCCACATATTTGGCTGACACTCCTAAGTCCTTATCCATCAAGATATCTTTTGAATTAACTTTTGATTTTGTAAATCCTTGATCGCTATTTGTAAAAAATACGATAGGGAACTCTAATCCCTTACTCCCATGGATAGTATTGATTCTTACACAATTTGAGCCTGAACCTGGAAGCTTAACTTCAATATCTAAATCTTTATCAGCCCAATTCAAATATGCCTCGATGTTTCTATTGAATTCCTTATCTCTAAGGTATTCTACAAACGTATTAAAGGAGGATATTCGAGAATCCCCCGATGAAAGCATCTCTGCATCAAAGCCTGTCTCTGTCGCAATCTTCATCATTAGAGAAGCAACATCTGTAAGGTAGGACTCATCTCTATATTTGTCTATTATATCTAGTATCTTCTTGGCTTTTTTACCTATTTCTCCTTTTGCTCTGCTCAGTGCTTGATATATGGTTTCTTTTTTTATGTTGTCTATTTCTTGGATCTTCTCTTCCTCTGATAGCGTTTTGCTATCTTTTATCTCTTTTATTCTATGAGTTCTAAGCGCCAATAAATCACTTGAAGAAAACTTTCCAAAAAATGATGTCATTAGATAGGTTAAAGGATAGTCTTGCTCGGGATTAGAAATTGTTCTAAGCACGCAGTTCATAGTTTTTATATCATCTTTTTCTATAGCGTCCGCCCCTCCAATTGACTCGTAAGGAATACCTCTTCTTTCAAAGGCTTCAGCATAAGGCAAAACATTTCTGTTTCTTTGAAGAAGAACTATGTCCCTGTAATCTATTTTTCTGTTTGCTGATATCTTTTTATCATAAATCTCTTCTTTACCTACCATAGAAACAATTGCATCTGCTACCCATTCTGCCTCCGGGTCAGCTTTAGCCTCTTTTCTCGGGGCATTAGAAACAGAATATATCTCTGGCCACAAGGTATCTGAGGCACTCTCCTCCCCCCCTTCTTCCTCATTGTCCTTTTTGTCAAATAATTTTACAGTTACTGGGGGAGTCTTTTGATCTAATGGGAATCTATTAAAAGGGGTCATTTGAGATTCTTCTTTGTAATTCACGCTTCCAAAACTTTCTGACATAATAACCGCAAAAACATCATTTACAAATTCAAGTATTTTTTGATGGCTTCTGTAGTTAAAATTTAGGGATTTTGACTCCCCTATTTCTTTGAATTTTTTGAAGGAATCATGCTTTTCTTTCATAATATCTGGATCCGAATTTCTAAACATATATATTGATTGTTTAATATCTCCCACCATAAAAATATTGTTATTAGATATTCTTTTTAATATCATTTCCTGAAGATTGTTTGTATCCTGATATTCATCTATGAATATATGTTTTTTAGATTCTAAAATATCTCTTGCTATCTTGCTTGGGCCTTCTATTCCATCTTTTTCTTCAGTCAATATCCTGAGAGCATATCTTTCAACGTCTGAAAAAGACATCTTGTTTGTATCCTTTTTTAATTGTTCAAATTTTTTGATTACGCATTCAGTCATTTCAATCAGTAGTAGAAGCATATTTCTGGAGCTCGTCTCCATCTTTACCACTGTTTTTTCGTCTGGGAAAACTGCTTTCATTTCGTTTATATGCCCTTCTACCTCTTTCATAGAGGCATTATATCTATCTCTCTCCTCCTTGTTTTTGCACTCGTACGCTAAAAGCTTTTGGGGAAAATTCAAAGAAGCTCTATCGATGCGTGAGCACAAATCGGACATGCTTGAATATTCTTTTCCTACTTCTAAAATCCTTTTTACAAGATCCTGATACCTATTCCCTAATTCTCTACTGGCGCTCCGTTTCTCTTGAACTCTTTCTTTTATATCTATGGCTCTTACTCTAAACTTTTCAATTAGTCTTTTAATAGCTTTATTTTCTATTACCTCAATATCACAAGATTCTCTCATTTTTTTAAGTTCTTTTTCTTGGCTAGGAAAAGCCCCCGTTCGAGAATAAATTTCTCTGACAATCTCACTCAGTCTTCCAAGATTTCTTCCACTTGAAAAATACTTGCCCAAAACCAATAAAGCTTCATCTTCCCTCTCTATTCTTTCGGTTATCTCCGTTTGAATTGCTTCTAAAAGAAGAACTGATTCTTCTCCTTGAGAAAGCACCCCTAGTCCCGGATTGACGCCTATAACCTCATAGTGTTTTTGAACAATAGCATTGCAAAAACTATCTATGGTCCCAATATCAGCTTGAGGTAAATCTACTATTTGTTTTCTCAGATGGTCTCTTGTTTCATCCGATTTAGCTTCTTTAATCCTTTCTTTAAGCTTTTCAGAAATTTTGTCTCTCATATCCGCTGCGGAATTATTAGTGAATGTCACCACTATTATCTGGCTTACATCCACTCCCGACTCTATATATCTAACTATTTTTTCCACCATTACAGATGTCTTGCCACTTCCCGCAGAAGCAAATATTATCAAATCTTTTTTTTCATTAAAATCTAGTATCTCAAGTTGTTCTGGCTGCCAAATTGTTTTGCTCATTTTCTTTTTCCCTCAAATTTCAAATTCTTTTAGTTACAATCCTTTTCTGTCTTACTATTTTTCTATGCATATATCTTTTTAAGCGAAATTATTTGCATAAAGCTCAAATAGCATTTTCAAAAGTTCAAATACTTATCTTTCAAAATACTTATTAAATATTTCCTTTGCGCCTGTATTAGTGATTAATACTCTATAATCTTTGTCTTGTGCCCCCGAACATGCTCCTTTAAGAAAACAATTATCGCAACCTTTCCCAATTAGCGGTGATTTTTCAAAGCACCCTGTATTAATCTCAACAAATGCCTGCTTTATTAGCTCCTTTACCCAATCCATCATTTTTTCCATCTTAGTAAGATCTGAGAGGGGATAAAGAGAGGTGGCTGGAAGCACACCCCCTCCTTTTTTGTCCGCTTTTAAATCAAAAGGCAAAACTGTGGAGGAGGCTTTTTCTCCCGAGGAGGCTTTATAAAAACTTTCTTTGTCTAGAGCCAAAAAATTCTCATCATCTGTAACTATTTGACCCTTGAAGCGATAACTCTTCCCATCCTTATTCAGATTTTCGGATAACACCATATATACCCCACCAGCTGGTTTGTATTCGGGGTGATTTTCTTTGAGTCCCATTAAATATATGTATGGCTGAATTTCTATTCCAGAGTACACATTTTTAATGTCTCCTTTGCTTGCCGCTCCTCCTGTTTTATAATCGACTACTATTGCCCTCTTTCCCTCATCTTCTATCTCGCACACATCCACCCTATCAATTATTCCACTTATATATATTTTTTGACCATCTTCAAGGACTATTCCTGAACCACTTTTTTCTCCAAAGACAAAATACTCCTCAAAGTGCAAGGGTCTATACTCCCCTTTTGCCACATTTTCAGTAAGGTCGGTTATTAAATCTTTGCACTCTTGCTTTAAATTATCTATCTTAAGCTTGCTCTCGGGATCTTTTATATAGATTTCAATGCTTTCAGCATTTGAAAAAGCCTTTTCGATAGCCTTAGCCCCTAAAGTATCTATCTCCTCCTCAGTAAGCGATTTGTATTCCCTCTTTAGAGCGTTGATACTTCCGAAATACTCCTGAAGCACTGCATGGACTAGTGTCCCGATATGTGCAGGGTCAATACTTCCTATCTCTCTGTCTTTAACAGATAAGCCATATTTCAAAAAGAATAAATATGGACAAGAGAAAAATGTTTCTAGTGCACTGGAATTAAGTTTAATAATCCCTGGAAGTTGCTTGAAAAAATAGGGGGCGTAATTATTTTCATCAGGAATACAATCGTCCTCTTTTAAATTTTCCGGGAGAGAATTAAATAGTTCCTTAGGAAGACTGTTTTTTAGAGAAGACAAGTTTTTAAAAACTTTGGTCGGGTCCTTTGCGGAGTGAATACTTTCCTTGTTAGCCAGATATGTAAAAAAAGTATTGGCAGCCGAACACCCTATATCCTCTAAATCCTCTTTGGTCTGGGCATTATCCAAACTAAACTTTTCGGTTAATGACTCTATCTTAATTCCCGTTAAATTAATTATTTCCGTTATTGCCTCGGATGGTTTTTGACCTTCGCCCTTAAGATTGTTAAGAGAATATCCAATATATAACCTTTTTTGGAATTTGCTTATTAAATCTATAAATGAGTATCTCTCATACATAATAAGATCCTTTTCGGTTGGATAAATAGGCATGTTTTCTTTTTCCATCATTTGAGTATCTTTAGGATTAAGCATGCTCGCTCCAATTCTCCCGGATAAAAGATTGGCAGAAGACGCTCCTATGACAAAAACAACCTTAGGTCTTGTTACATAACTAGTAGTTAAATCCCCCACAAAAACACTGTCAAGATATCTTGGGATCATAGCTATACTCTGCTGAGAAATCAAGGTCTTCAGGTATTGATCAAACATAGCTATATCACCTTGCTCTTCCCCAATAATTTGCTCAGCGGTAACAAAGAGCTCTTCTAAAATTTTGTTTGCTCTTATATTAATCTCTTCTAAGGTTCCTTCCTTCCGAGATTTCTCAGATCTATGTTTTGTCACTATGTTATTTAGAGTATCGATTGACTCCTCGAGTAAGGCCCTGCAAACCTCAATGTATCCTTTAACATCCATATGTTTTCTTTTTTCAAGGTTCGG
>JAQVQU010000054.1:6588-8950 GCA_028701415.1 Clostridia bacterium
TAACAAGGTATTTCGTATCTTTCGAATATCTGCGTCATAACAGGAGCATAATCGGGAGAGGCATTGATTATATTTATATCCTTATATCTGTATCCCTCTCTCCTAACCAATCTGATAATCTCGTGTGCAACACCATTAAGCTCTTCGTATACATTATTTTCGGCGTATACGAATACCTCATCCTTTACTATCTTGTTTAACGTAACTGGTTGATATGAAAGGAGGTTTTTATGTAATATATCTACCGAACTTCTAAGTATCTCTAGAGTATCAGTTTCCTCCCCAATAAGGTTATTTTGTAGATTTAAGTTGGATATTTGATTCGCAATCCTAGTTGGGAAATATCCTTCATTTGGAGCTCCTTTCCCGGAAACCATCGAAACATTTACCGATAGAGCCTTTCTTGAAAAAGCCTCAAAAACCGCTAATTCCAAAACTGAAAAATCTGAGAAGCCCGTAAAGTATACGTGTGTCTTTTTTATATCCTCATCTGACTCCACTTGTTTTTTCAACATCTCTAATCTTGTTGCGGTATCGGTATACTTATCAAATATTTCCTTCTCGAATGCTTCTAGTATTATTGCTATATCAAAAAGCTTATCCCCGGTAGCTCCTGTCATATTTGCCGCTTTTGCTCTTATTATGTTTGCGTTATACCCATTAAGTTTCATAAGCTTCAAGGTATTATACATACGAACAGCAAAATTAATATTCTCGACCACTCTAAAATAATGTTTCAACTCCTTTTTCTTTTCTAATGCAACTTTTTTCACCAATAATACTGAACCCTCTGTTCCTATTGGGGTCTTAACGAACTGGAGCTTCTTATATGAATATCTAGAAAAAGAGGTAATATCAATATTAAATGAACCTGCTAGCCCCAACCTCTCGTGTATAAGTTTTTCTAATGTGAACCCATAATTCGAAGGACATATTACCAAATGTCTTGATCCAGGGACATTGTTCTTCCCTATCTCATCAATTAGCCTCTCGGTTGCCGAATTACTAGTATTCGATCTAAATGTATTAATCATTTCTTACTCCCTATTAATATATTAATATTTATACATTTATGTATAAATTTATTAAACGGCATATTTCTCACTGTAAAAGCATACTAGCACAATTAAAAAAATAATACAATACCCTTCCAAAAGCATATATCTTATCATTTGTCTCTTCCATAAAAAATGCACCCTTTAGGGTGCAATTATTGAGCTTTAGGAAGTTACCATTTTTTTCAACCCCCAGCATGTCCGTATTTCAGTACATTATGTTTTTTCACCAGGCAAGCAAAATCCAAAAACTAAGGAACGGTTCTACTACAAATTTTTGATTTTTGTATTGATTATTTCTCCGTCCCGCCACTCAATATCAACATGCTTATTTTCTCTTGTCCTTAATCCAGTTACTTTCCCAGATTTCCAATCACTTGGAATGGAGTTTATACCCTTTTCGCTTAAAGCCTGGAGTAATATCTCGTTAATGCCCGCAAGTGTGCCAAAATTACCATCAATTTGAAAAGGAGGATGAGCTGAAAGAAGGCTGAAATACGAGCCACCCCGTTGCCCTCTTTTTGCATATGTGGGCCTGAACTGTTTTTTTAGCAATTCATTTGCCTTGTCTCCTAAGCCTAAACGCGCATACAGGCAGATCTTCCATGCAAGGCTCCAACCTGTGCCCCCATCTCCCCTGGCCTCAAGTGTCTTTAAAGAAGCTCTTTTAAGATCTTCGTTTTCTAAAATCTCCTTTCCTGGATATAAGCCATAAAGGTGTGATAAGTGTCTATGGTTGATATCTGCTTCTTTTAAATCAGAGGACCATTCAGCTATTCTCCCATCCTCGCAAACTCTATATCCCTGAATTTTCCCCCTAGTCTCCTTGACTATTTTTAAAAGGTTATTGTCTTTTCCGTATTCTAAGTAGTTTTCAAACAACTCTCTAATTACTGCAAGAGTCATTGCGGGGGCTTCATCGATTGAGTATTTGTTTCCGTTAAACAAATAAGAATTCTCAGGGCTGATATCGGGGCCCGAACACAACTCGCCTTTTTCATTTTCATATAAATAATCTAGATAAAATAATATTGCTTGCTCAGCAACAGGTAAAATTGATTGTTCTAGCAATTCCTGGTCTTTCGAAAAAGAATATATGTCAAACATTTGGTTAACTAGCCAGCCAGAAGTAGCCATCGATAATGAATAGGATGCTGAGCTATATTTAGTTTCTCCCCCTACAGGAGAAGAATGAAAACTTGAATCGCTATTGTGACCCAAGAAAAAACCATTCATTTCAAATATTTCCTTTGAATTTTTCATACCAGAATACATTAAGTTTTTAACGAACTTAAAAAAAGGAAGGG
>JAQVQU010000055.1:0-3220 GCA_028701415.1 Clostridia bacterium
AATAATATATTGATTAAAGAAAAGTTTTTGCCCGGCCAAAAATTATTTTTATTGAAAATTAAGAAGGATGAACATGATATTCCTGATTCAAAATACTTCCTCAAATTATGTAGTTCCATTACTATTCAAATTCTTTCTAAAAACATTACTTCTTCAATAGTGATTGAAAAATCTTTAATTTCTACTCTCATTGATCTTTGCGTTACTGAAAATTATGGTATTTCAATTGCCCCAATAGACAATGATGCTCTTTTCGGTAATTCGGGTAATGCATTAGTATCCGTCAATGATGTAAGGGAACTTGATAATCTAGAATGTAGTTATATAGGAGTGTTTGACAATAGTGGTTTAATTAAAACCGGAAATAGCAATATATCAGTTAATGAAATATATGATAAGATTTATTTAGATTCTGAAAATAATAAACTATTTCTTCAACCGGGTAAAAATCAAGAAAACTTTTCTATTATAAATTTCCATAAACACATAATTAAACCACAATTATTAGTTATAGGGTTTGATAAATATTCTTTAGAAGTATTCAAACATATTTCTCAAAAGCATGGATTATTTTTTAACTCTAAATACATAAACTATCAAACTCAAATCAACAGTGAATTTTTAAAGAGTATAAGATACGATATTTCAAAAGCTAATATAGTCATTATTTGTGGCGAAAATATCTCTTCAGATAAATACAAAGAAGATTACTTATATTCATTAATAAGCCAGCCAAGCATATTGGATGCACTGAATGAACTATTGTTAAAAAATGAGGGCTTAATTTTATCTACTGCCGAAGGAACAAGAACATTATTTAAATTGGGGTTGCTACCATATGGAACCAATGAGCACAAAATACATGTTTTAAAGCCTAATACTGGGGTAGTAGAAAAGGGAATATTATACAGAGTTAGAATATCAAATAACTATGGGCCGTGGATGCAAGATTTAAATTTAGGTGATTTATTTAATATCCCTGCTCCGATTGATAATACGAACTTAACGTTTAATGCTAATGAAATACAATTTTGGCAAAAACATTGTTTCGCTAACTATATAGACTTTAATGGTGATTTTTCTCTAAACAATTTATGCAATCCAAATGGTTCAAGTATAGGCGCAGCAGCAGTAACTTCTGCGAAAGGAAACATCGTTGGATTCTTTGCTCCAGTTGAGAAGACATATCATTTGCAAGAAGAAAATTATAATATATTGGACAAGTTGTTTTCTTCTGCAGTAAAATATTTTATCAATTAAAATCACGTTGTTTTTAAGCTAAGTGGATATGTATAAAAGAATTCTCATATGATTTAAGAAACTAAAAAACAACTTAGTTTTTAAATGAAAAATACCCACCAAATAGGTGGGTTTTTTTGGTGCGGTCGATGGGACTTGAACCCATACGGTGTAACCATACGCCCCTCAAACGTACGCGTCTGCCAGTTCCGCCACGACCGCAAAAAAAGACATCTCGAGCTTTCTTTTTAATGGTGCGGGCGACAGGACTTGAACCTGCACAGCCTTGCAACCATTAGAACCTGAATCTAACGCGTCTGCCAATTCCGCCACGCCCGCAAGTGTCTTAATGTATATTATTACAAAGGCTAAATTTTGTCAACATAAATAAACTTTCGAGATATTATTTAATTAGCATAGTATTGATAATATTATTATCAAATAGTATAATTAGAGATATTAAATAGATTATTTGAGGTGGCTAGTTGAATCGAAGCAAAGATGTTGAAAAAATATTTATTGAGGCAAAAAAATTTTCTAAAAGTTTAGCAAGACCTTTAGATACAGAACATTTATTGAAAGGTATAATGTCTACACCGGGCTCTAAAGCGTTCGATGTTTTATACAACCTTGGCTTTCAAAAAGATGATATATATTCACCCAGCCGATCGGAAAATTATTCTAACTCTTCCGAGATTACTGATGATGCAAAAAAATCGGAAAAATACGCGGAATATATAGCAAATCATGAAGGTCTTTTGGAATATGACTCTCATCATTTGTTGATAGGACTACTATATGATCCATCATTTAATTCAGCAAAAATACTTAATTCGTTTAGTATTACTATCGATAAAATTATTCCTTTGATTTTTAATGGGTCTGATTTGTCCTATAACAACGATGAACCTAAATTAAAAATTAAAAATAAGGGGACTGGATCAAAGGATGAAAGAGAGGATTTTTTGAATCAATTTGGTACGGATCTTACAGTTAGGGCGAAAGATGGAAAAATTGACCCAGTTATTGGAAGATCAAACGAAATTAACAGAATAATTCAAATTTTGTCAAGAAGGACAAAAAATAATCCAGTAATTATTGGTGAACCTGGTGTTGGTAAAACGGCAATCGTTGAAGGGCTAGCTCTTAACATTGCGCAAGGGAATGTTCCGGATATTTTGCGTGGGAAATCAATTTTTAGCCTTGATGTAGGAAGTTTGGTTGCTGGTACGAAGTATAGAGGAGATTTTGAAGAAAGATTTAAAAAAGCACTAAACTTACTAAAAAATTCAAACTTTATTCTCTTTATTGATGAAATACATATAATTTTAAAAGCTGGAGATTCCGAAGGAGGGATGTCAATTGCCAATCTAATCAAGCCAATTTTGGCAAGAGGGGAGATTCCAACAATTGGGGCAACTACTATTGATGAATATAGAAAATATGTGGAGAAAGACAGCGCTCTAGAACGAAGATTTATGCCAATTATGATCGAGCCTCCATCAGTTGAGGATACGATAAAGATTATAAAAGGGATTAAGAATAAATATGAAGAACACCACAAGGTTAATATTACTGAAGAAGCTATTGAAGCTGCGACATCTTTGTCAGATAGATATATAAGCGATAGGTTTTTGCCCGACAAAGCCATAGATTTAATAGATGAGGCTTGTAGTAAACTTAGAATATCAAAACATGTAGCTCCACCAAAAATAAAAGAGCTGGAAGAAGAACTAAACAATATTAATTTATTAATCACCGATGCTGCTGATAAGGAAGAATATAAAAGGGCTTCTGAATTGCAACAACACAGGAGAGAAATTCAAGAGGAGCTAGATTTAACTAAGATCGAATGGGACGAAAAAAAATATTCAGAAGACTTAAGAATTGGGTTTGAACAAATAGCTGAAATTGTTTCCGATTGGACAAAGATACCTTTAACTAGTTTAAATGAAGCTGAATTAGATAAACTTTTAAAACT
>JAQVQU010000055.1:3320-8814 GCA_028701415.1 Clostridia bacterium
ATAGCAAAGAATTTTATTCTAGAAAATGGGACAAACGAGAACTATGGAGCCAGACCGTTGAAAAGGACTATTGTAAAATTGGTAGAAAATAGATTAAGTGAATTGATTATTTCTGGGTCTATCAAAGATTGTGATATTGTTAACATAGATTATAATGGAAAAGAACTTACATTTAATATATGCAATAAATAAAGGAGATTATATGAAAATAGAATTTGTATCAAAAAATTATAACGACAGTGAAAGATTGGTTAGAATCGTTGAGACTAAGCTAGAATCATTGTGTAAATTTTTGCCAGATGAGGTTAATTCAATAGTTAAATTAAAAGCGTTTGGAAAAGATGGGGAACAAATGAAGTATACCATGGAGGTCTCCATTAAATTTAGAGGAAAGGTAATAAGATCGGAAGTTACTTCATTCAATATGTGGGATAATATTGATAAAATTATGCCTAAGCTAGAGAGCCAACTAGCGAAAATAAAGGACAAAAGAGTAGTTGAATCAGTAAAAGGAATTAATGATTTCGACGAGATTATTGAGGAAATAAAAGACCGGCCATTTTTTCAGCAAAAAGATAAAGCAAAAGTAGTTAAAATTAAAAATTATCAAATTTCTATTATTACTGTAGAACAAGCAATTGAGGAAATAGAATTGTTGGACCACGATTTTTATGTTTTTGTAAACGCTGAAGATAATAAAGTTTCGGTACTTTACAAAAGACAGGATGGAAATTATGGTTTAATTTCTCCTGAGTATTAGAATATGGAAATTGGGATATCCACTGCATCATTTTTTTCAAAATCTACCACTGAAGATAGTTTTAGTATAATTAAATCTTTAGGTTTTAAGACTTGCGAGGTTTTTTTGACAACATTTAGTGAGTATAAATATGAATTTGGGATTTTGCTGCAAGAAAGATCCGAAGGCATTGATGTTTATAGTGTTCATTCATTAAACCAGCATTATGAACCTGAATTATTTAATATTGTAGAAAGAACAAGAAAAGATAGTGAATTTTATTTCGAAGAAGTATGCAATATAGCAAAAATTTTAAACGCTAAATATTATACATTTCACGGACCAGCAAGACTTAAGAAAACTAAATATTCCCTTGATTTTCAATGGATTTCTAATAGATTATTTTCTTTAAACACTATTCTATCCACCATTACCCAGGGTGAGTGTCTTTTAGC
The DNA here is from genome assembly GCA_028701415.1 of Clostridia bacterium. Lineage (GTDB taxonomy): Bacteria > Bacillota > Clostridia > Christensenellales > DTU072 > MWEH01. Next base: position 4,515 of record JAQVQU010000055.1, read on the forward strand.
ATATGAAAATGTACACTGGACTTATTTTAATGACCCCAGTTTTTTTGAATCTCTTAAAAAAATTTCTCAAATAAAAGCGTGTCTAGATATAAAACAAGCTATGCAATCAGGAATAGATATTTATTCTTATATAGATGTCATGCATGATCGATTGGTTAATGTACATTTATGCGATTATAATGAAAAAGGTGAATTAAGAATACCCGGAAGAGGTTGTTTTGATTTTACTAAGTTATTTTTTAAACTTATTTCAATAGGGTATAATGGGCCCCTAATGATTGAAGTTTATCCAAAAGACTATAATAATTTTGATGAATTAGCAGCAAGTAAAGAATATCTAGAAGATTGTTTAAATAAGGCGTATAAAAAGTTTAATAAAATAGGAGAGATTTATGGACAAGATTAAAGAAACATTGAGATTTGATTATAACAATATGATGGATTCATATATAGGTAAAAAAGAAGGTATTTCTGAAAAAGAACTTAACAGCATGAAATTGATTGCAAATGAAGCACACAATAATTTTAAAATTAATAGAGGAAAGGGAATGTTAGGATGGGTAGACCTCCCATATACTCAAAACTTAATAATTAAAGATATACTATTAACGGCAAAAGCAGTAAAAAAAGCTGAATATTTTGTAGTATTAGGCATTGGTGGCTCGGCTTTAGGGCCTATGGCACTATTTCAAGCTTTATGTAATATAAGACACAATGATCTTAAACGTTCTAAAAGAAGAAGCCCTAAGTTTTATGTAGAAGATAATGTTGATCCTGAAAGGATGCAATCTTTATTTGAAGTATTAGATCTTGATAAAACTGTATTCAATGTTATTACAAAAAGCGGTTCTACTTCCGAAACTATGAGCCAATTTTTAATAATAAGCGATATATTAAAAAAGAAGTATGGGGAGAGATATAAGGATCATATAATTGCAACAACCGATGAAGTTAACGGAAACCTAATTAAAATTGCAAAAGCTGAAGGTTTTAAATGCTTTTATATTCCATCAGGAGTTGGCGGAAGATTTAGTGTGATTTCTCCCGTAGGATTATTTCCTGCGGCAGTATTAGGAATTAATATTAAGTTACTTTTGAAGGGTTGTGCAGAAATGGATAAAATGTGCAGAAAAAGCTCTTTTGAAACGAACCCTGCTTTAATAGCCGCCACACTTCAATATTTAGCCATGAAAAAGGGTAAGAACATTAGTGTGATGATGCCATATGCTGATAGCTTAAAACTAATGGCCGATTGGTATTGCCAACTTTGGGGAGAAAGCTTAGGTAAAGAAAGCAACATTTTTGGGGAAAAGGTTAATGTGGGACAAACACCGGTTAAAGCGCTGGGCGTTACTGATCAACATAGTCAGGTTCAACTATATACAGAGGGTCCTTTAGATAAAGTTGTTACTTTTTTATCTGTTGATAAATATAGAGCAACGATTCTCATTCCTGCTGGATATGAGAATTTTAGTTCAATCTCTTTTCTATCTGGACATACTCTTAATGAACTAATTATAGCCGAAATGGTGGCGACTGAATATGCTTTAACAAAAAACGAAAGAATGAACTGTAAAATTATTTTACCTTACGTTGATGAATATTATGTAGGACAGTTAATGATGTTTTATATGCTTCAAACTGCCTATTGTGGTTATTTATTAAATATAGACGCTTTTAATCAACCAGGTGTTGAAGAAGGAAAAAACGCCACTTACGCGCTTCTTGGCCGAAAGGGATACGAAATGAAAGCTGAGGAATTAAATTCTAAGAGGAATAAATCTAGTAGGTATATTGTTGGAAAATAGTAGATCTCTCGATATTAATATCGAAATGCTTGAGTATTTTTATGGTTGTCAAGCATTATGTAACGTAAATTTTTCTTGCGATTATCCTTTTGGGAAAATCTCTATATTTGGAAAATATGAAGCGGGGAAAACGTCTTTAGTTCGTGCAATCGTTGGTTTGGAAAAAATTAATAAAGGTTCTATTAAATATTGTGGAGAAGATGTATTAAATCCTATTAAATCAGGTCTTTTTCAAGTCCTATTCACTAACAACAATTTTTTTAAATATAAATCGGTCTTTTCAAACTTATCTTATATATTATCTTTGCAGAATATTGAAAGAAAAAATATAGAATTTAAAGTACTTTCTACTTTAAAAGAAATGGATATAATACATCTTAAAAATTCTAAAATATATAAATTATCACCATTGGATTTAATTAAAGTTCAACTTGCAAAATTATTATTAAGGGATACAAAATTTGTGCTAGTTGATAATATATTTTCTTCATTGAACACGGAAGAACGTAAAGAAGCCTACAATATTTTTAAAAATTTAGTAGATAAGAGTATTAATCGTTCATTTATATATACTACAGATTTGCCAGAAGAAGCTATAACGTTCGGTGGGAAGATAATTGCGTTAAGATATGGAAATATGGAGCAAGAGGGCTATTGGGAAGAATTTATCAATAATCCAATTAACCTTTATGTTGACCGACTATTCAATCCAAATAGAAATTTTAGACGTAAAAATGATATCCCACCTCCGCTTAATAAATTTATCAACATAAATTCATTTGAAAACTATATGGTCTCATATTCTTTGAAGGAATGCGATTACGATGAAGGTTTAAAGGCAAAAAAACTTAATTATTCTAGTTTAGGAGGTATATTCCTTGTAAATACAGATTTAGGGAATATTTTTTCACAAATTTTAAAGGAAGAATATTATGTTAATATTTCTGGAGAAACAAGATATTATTCAACAGAGTCTGAAAAAAGGTTGACTATTTCTAACTAATAAGTTATATTTTTTTCAAAAGAAACGCCTGTTTCAAAAAATAAATTAATCAATCTGAATCAATGATTTTCGGCGAGTAAGCTTGATGTAGTTATTAAGACATTAATTACTTCTAGCTATTTGCTAGAAGTTTTTTTTAGGGGGATATATGAAAAGAATTGCTGTAATTGGAATTATTATTGAAAAAAACAGAAAAATGGCTGATGAGGTTCAAAAATTACTTTCTGAAAACGCAGAGATTATACAAGGTAGAATGGGTATTCCAAACATACAAAATGACATATACATAATCAGCGTTGTGATAAAAGCTGAGAACGAAAGAATCAGTGCATTGACGGGAAAATTAGGTCGATTAAATAATGTTTCAGTTAAAGCGGCAATAACTAATGTTGAAGTAGAATAAAGGAGATTATTAAATGAAAAAATTGATTATAGTTGTTTCACTGTTATTAATTATATCTATCCCATTAATTCTTTTGGATGGATGTACCCCTGTACAAGAACACAATGAAAATATAGATATTCATATTGCTGTCCCAGATGGAGCCCCAGCTTTGGCAATAGCAAAAATGCTAAATGAAAATTCACAGTTTGAAGGATATAATGTTTCTTATTCCATAATAACTGGAGGTTCTACTGCAATAAACGCAGCAGTTAACAATAACGAAGTAGATATTTTAATAGCTCCCACAAATTTAGGAGCTATTCTATACAATAGATTAAAAGGCTCAAAAAATATTCAATTGATAGCGAATGAATTTAATTCGTTATTATATATTGTTGGAAAAGATATTTCAGTTGATTCATTAGAAGAACTTAAGGGAAAAGTAGTTTTTACAATAGGAGAGGGCGCAACTCCTGATTTAACATTTCAATACATTTTATCTCAAAATGGAATTCAATATAATGTCACAGATGACCCAAGCGAGGAAGAAGTAGGAATTCAGTATGAAAGTGATGCTTCAGTTTTATTGCCAAAAATGAGCTCAGGTCTAGTACAATTTGCTATTTTAGGTGAGCCAGCTGTAACTAAAACTCTAAACTCGTTTGGATTTTCCGAATTGTTTAGCTTTAATGATATGTGGAATCAGGTTACACAAACAACCGAGGGCTTCCCTCAGGCAAGTTTTTTTGCTATCGGCGAAATTCTTCAACCTGAACATCAAGATTTACTTGATTGGTTCGTTGATAACTCGATAGATAATGTTGAATGGGTAAACAATAACCCAACGTTAGCTCAAGAAACATTAGAATCTAATGGATGGGCAACCCCTGTTCCTTTAAACACTGAACTAATAACAAGATGCAATATGCAATATATCAGTGCGGTAGAAGCAAGAGATTCAATTGAAAGCTACCTTACAGTACTTCACAGATTGAATCCCGCAACCGTGGGAGGAAGTATCCCTCCGGATGATTTTTATTATCAAGGATAAACACGAAATAAGTAATCCAAATCAATGATAATTGTAAAAATAAATAAATTTAA
>JAQVQU010000056.1:0-7071 GCA_028701415.1 Clostridia bacterium
CTATCGATTATTTCGCACATTTCCAAGATATGTTCTTCTTCAAAATGGTTTTTAAACTCAACTACTGCCACTTTATTAAACTTTTGGCAAGTCATTATGTATTCAATCAGAGTTGGAATTATATATCGTTCAGAAGCGTTCCCAGAAATATCTCTAAGATAAATATTTCTGATTCTTTCTGCGGTGCTTTCTTCAATGATACAATCTTCCCCAGAAACTCTCTTAGTGTTTTCATCATGTATTATAAAATACCTTCCATCTTTACTGCGATGAACATCACATTCTATTCCGTAGTATGAGTGTTCTCCCGCTAGCCTAAAAGCTGGGATTGTGTTCTCTTTTTCTATTTTAGAAAGACCTCTATGAGCAATCATTAAAGTTTCTTTTTTTTCGATTTGAACTGTTTCGTCGTAGACTTTTCTTTTTTTAAAAAGAATGTTTACAATCTCTGCAGGATAATGTTTATACGGAACCTTTGTATTGTTTGCCATTTTTACCACCTTTTCTCTTTATATATATTAGTTTACATTGATATTCTCTCTTTTTCAATAATATCTATCTTCTTGCTAGAACCGACTTATTGCTGATAAATATATGCGTTTTAAAGATTTTTGAAAAAATTATGAGAGCCGAGATTTGAAATCTTCGTAAAAAAACTCTTTGATAAGAGTGAATAATCCTTGATCATCGACAGTATATATAGAGGGGAGATTTATACCATTGAAAGTGTTATTTTTTACCATGGTATATATTGCCATATCTAAAAATATTATTTTATCATTAACCTTTAAGGGCCGATCAAAAGAATATTCTCCGATAACATCTCCGGCAAGGCAAGTGTTCCCGGCAAGAACATATTTGTATTGTTTTTGCCCCTCATGCATATTTCCAAGAACCTTAGGAGTATAGGGCATTTCCAAAACATCGGGCATATGGCAAGCCGCTGATGCAGATAAAATGGCTATATTCTTATCATTTTCGACTATATCCATAACATCAGAAACAAGGTATCCTGCATTAAGCGCTATCGCCTCTCCGGGTTCAAGATATACCTGAACATTGTATTTGGCTTTAAATTCTTTAATTAATCGAATCAGCAGGGAAAGATCATAATCCTCTCGTGTTATGTGATGGCCCCCTCCAAAGTTCACCCATTTTAGTTGAGGGATAAAAGTGCCAAATTTCTCTTCAAAAGCTTTTAAGGTTTCTTCAAGGGCATCTGCGTTTTGCTCACAAAGAGTATGAAAATGCAAGCCATCGATTTTCTCAATGATTTCCATAGTTATTTCCCTTCTTTTTATTCCCAGTCTTGATAACGGGGCGCATGGATCGTATATGCTATGTTCTTGAGTAGATTTTTCTGGATTAACCCTTATTCCAATTTCTCTTTTATACGCTCTAGCTTTATCCAGGAATTTATTCAGTTGGGCTATGGAATTAAAAACAATATGGTCGCATATTTTTACAATCTCGGAAAAGTCGACATCACCGTAGGCGGGGGCAAATATATGATTTTCCTTATTCATCTCTTCCCGGCCCAATCTTGCCTCATTAATTCCACTTGCTGTAGTTCCATCGAGATAATCGGCAATTAAAGGGTATATCGAAAACATAGAAAAAGCCTTTTGCGCTAGGAGTATCTTGCAGCCTGTTTCCTCTTTTACTCTTCTTAATATCTCAAGATTCTGTTTGATTTTGGGCAGAAAAACAACGTAAGCTGGTGTTTTTATTTTATTGAAATCTATCTTTATCATCAATTACCTCTGCTTTTCACCCTTTATATAGGAAAATTTTGTTTAGACGGTAGCCTGCTTTTCCTTTTTATCCGACCGTGTGTTTAGAATTTGATTAGTTCTCTCTATTTAAATTGTGCCCTAATTTACCTTTTGCAAGTCAGGCTATTTAGAAACTAATTTCTTTTCTCTTTTAAGAGATTTTGTTTAATGCTTAATCGACTAACTCTGGATTAAAATCTTCTTTCCAGGGTAAGCCCCATTTATTTAAGGCCGACATAAATGGATCAGGGTCAAACTCTTCCATATTATACACGCCTGGCTTTTGCCACACACCCGTCATCACAAGCATAGCGCCTATCATAGCAGGAACCCCCGTTGTATACGAAATAGCTTGGGAACCCACTTCTCTATAACATTCTTGATGATCGCAAACATTATATATATAATAGCTAACATCTTTTCCTTGTTTCTTCCCCACAAAAATGCAGCCTATATTGGTCTTTCCCTTTGTCCTTGGCCCCAAAGAAGCTGGGTCTGGGAGTACCGCTTTCAAAAATTGAAGGGGAACTATCTTTTTGCCTTCAAAATCTATGGGAATTATGGAGGTCATACCCACATTTTCCAAACATTTAAGATGTGTTAGGTAGCTTTGGCCGAAAGTCATAAAGAATCTTATTCTCTTAATTCCTTTAATGTTTTGAGCCAGAGATTCCAGCTCTTCATGATGGAGAAGATACATATCTTTCTCTCCAATTTCAGGGAATTTATATACTCTTTTTATTTCCATTGGTTCAGTTTCCACCCACTTACCTTTTTCCCAATAACTTCCTTTAGCGCTTACCTCTCTAATGTTGATTTCTGGATTGAAATTGGTAGCAAAAGGATATCCGTGATCTCCTGCATTTGCATCTAATATGTCTATGTAGTTTATTTCATCAAAATAGTGCTTAAGTGCATATGCCGAAAAAACACTGGTTACTCCAGGATCAAATCCACTTCCAAGAAGAGCCGTTATACCTGCTTTTTCGAATTTCTCACGATATGCCCATTGCCACTTGTACTCAAATTTTGCTGTGTCTATGGGCTCATAGTTCGCAGTATCCATATAATGGGTCTTGGTTTTTAAACAAGCTTCCATGATATTTAGGTCGTTGTATGGAAGGGCTAGGTTCATTACGATATCCGGCTTAAATGAGTTTATTAACGACACCATTTCTTCTATGTTGTCTGCATCAACCTTTGCAGTGTGAATAATTGTTTTTCCTCCCTCCAACTTAGATTTAATCTGGTCACACTTGCTCTTAGTTCGGCTGGCAATCATGATCTCCTCAAAAACATCGCTGTTTTGACAACACTTATGAATTGCGACACTCGCAACTCCACCGCAACCGATTATTAATGCTCTTCCCATTTCTTTCTCCTTTTCTATTGTTTTTTTTTAAATACTTTATGCAAAAATTTTGAGCCATCTTTCTGTTTCAATAATTTAATTTATTTTTAGGTTTACATTAGTTTGCAAGGCTGATTGTTCTTTTTTATACTTCAGTAATTTGAGTCCTTTTCAAACTTACATGATTATGCAAGGCTGATTGTTATTTTTATACTTCAGTAATTTGAGTCCTTTTCAAACTTACATGATTATGCAAGACTGATTGTTGTTCTTATATTTCAGTAATTTGATTTGTTTTCAAGGCTGGTTATTTACTTGTTTAACGCAAGAAGTAATTCTCTTAAGAGTTTGGCTGCAACTATCGTAGAGACTCCTGAGTGATCACACATAGGATTTAATTCTACGATATCTGCGCCCACTACTTTACCTTGCGAGGCAACCATGGTGACTGCTTCCCGCAACTCTTTGAAACTTACACCTCCCGGTTCAGGGGTTCCAGTTCCGGGTAAAACCGAAGGGTCCAAACAGTCTAAATCGATGGTAAGATAAATTGGGGAATCAGCTATTTTATTTAGGATATTTCCCAAGTTTTCAAAGTTGTATTTTTGCATATTAACCTGAATATTTTCTTTAGCATAATTTACCTCTTGTTTATCTGCTGACCGGATACAAAATTGATATACTAAAATTTGAGAAGAAAGTTCAATACACCTTCTAATAACACAGGCATGGGATAACTTTTCCCCTAAATAGTCCTCTCTTAAGTCGGCATGTGCATCAAAATGAATCAGAGTGAGATTTGGGTGTTTTTCCGCCAAGGCTTTTACCGCTCCCAAGCTAATTAAATGCTCCCCTCCTATCATAATGGGAGTTTTGCCAGAAAGGAGTAATTTGGATGTGAAATCTTTAACTTCCTTTATTACTTTCGATGCCTGAGATACTGGGATATCTAAATCCCCATAATCAAAAACATTTGCATCTTCCAAATCTTTATCTTGATAAATGCTGTATGATTCTATACCAAAAGACTCGTTACGGATACTTTTAGGCCCAAATCTGGCTCCTGGACGGTAACTTGTTGTTCCGTCGTAAGGAACGCCAAATAAAACTGTATTGGCATCTTTTAGCTCTTTATCACAGGAAATATACCCGTTAAATGGTTTTTTAAGTCGGATCATTTTCTCTCCTCTTTTTTATTAATTATTCTTTTATTTGAAATTAACTCTAGGTTAATTTAGCTCTTTAATCTTCAAATGCGTGGTCTTCTTTCTCTACTTTTTTCAGCAGTTCTTCCACATATTTAGGGAGCATAAAAGCCCCCTTGTGAAGGTTGGTAGTGTAGTATTTTGTTTCTATTTCCCTCTTCTTCCAGGCCTTTGAATCCAGATCGTTTATTGGATGATACCCCTTTGAGGCAAACCCAAACAGCCAATGTCCGGAGGGATAGGTAGGTATATGGGCTTGGTATACTTTGGCTAAATCAAATATCTCGCTTATCCTTTTATGGGCTTTTTGCATAGCTATTGAATCCTCGGGATAAAAAGGGCTTTCGTGTTGATTAATCAATATTCCATCATCTTTAAGCGCATTATAACAATTACCATAAAATTCTTTAGTAAATAAGCCTTCGCCCACGCCAAAAGGATCGGTACTGTCTACAATAATTAAGTCGTAGCAATTGTACTTCTTTCTGATAAACTTTAATCCATCTTGGAGATATATATTTACCTTATCGTTGTCAAAACCGCATGCGGTAAATGGAAGATGCTTCTTTGCTGATTCAATAACCATTCCATCAATCTCGACAATGTCAATATTCTCAATAAAATCATATTTGCCGAGTTCTCGTAAAGCACCCCCATCTCCGCCCCCAATAATTAGAATGTTTTTGGGATTGGGATGAACAGCCATCGCGGGATGAACTATCATTTCATGATAAATAAATTCATCCTTTTCGGTTAACATTAAAAATCCATCTAGCGAGAGCAATCTTCCAAACTCGGGACTATAAAAGATATCTATTCTCTGGTATTTACTTTCATCGGAATAGAGCTGCTTATCCACTTTTATGGATAACTTTACATTCTTTGTGTGATTTTCCGAAAACCAATATTCCATGTATTCTCCTTTTTTCTACTATCTCATTATACATTATTTCCACTACTGGCTAAATTTGTCCTTATATGTCCTCATCTATTTTTTAATTGAGAAGAATGGCATTACTACTTAATCACATTAATACAATTTGCCTGGATGTCCTCGGTTCCTGTTATGAAACAACCCTTCTCTTTAATATACTTTATATATCCTACTATCTCAGGGGTTATTAGTTCTCCGGGAGCAAGAAGAGGTATTCCCGGTGGGTAGCTGGTAACAAACTCGGCGCATATCTTGCCCGCACTATCGGCTAGAGGTAAGCTAATTTTTTCGGAGTAAAAAGCTTTTTTAGGAGTCATACATACTTCCGGGTTTATATATTCGCAGTCTATTAAAAGCTTCTTATCCTTCCGCCCAAACCTTCTCTTTATTTCAGCAAGGGCAGAAATTAATCTTTCAATGTTTTTGTAGCTGTCCCCGATAGAGATATATGCCAATATATTCCCAATGTCTCCAAATTCGACCTGGACATTGTATTCATCCCGCAATAGATCATGAACCTCTATTCCTGCAAGACCGGTTTCCAAAGTATTTATCGATAACTTTGTGGTGTCAAAATCAAATATTGTGTCCCCGTTTGTTATTTCCTTTCCATATGCGTAATATCCCCCGATTTCATTTATTTCCTCTCGGGCATATTCAGTCATCTCCATAACTTCCTCAAAAATTTCTCTCCCTTTAAGGGCCAATTTCTTGCGAGAAATATCGATGCTTGACATAAGAAGATAGGAGCCTGAAGTTGTCTGGGTAAGATTGATTATTTGTCTTACGTAGTCGGAATTTACATTTTCTCCGAGCAACAATATCGAACTTTGCGTAAGAGAGCCACCCGACTTATGCATACTTACTGAGGCCATATCCGCCCCCGCGTGCATAGCCGCAAGAGGCAAATCTTTATGAAAGTATAAGTGGGTTCCATGTGCTTCATCAGCCAAAACCTTCATCCCGTTTTGATGGGCAAAACCGGTAATTTCCTTGAGGTTAGAGCATATACCGTAATATGTAGGGTTGTTTACGAGTACAGCCTTTGCCTCTTTGTTTATTAGAATAGCCTCCCTAACTTTCTGAGTAGACATACCAAGGGGTATGCCCAATTTGTCATGTATTTCTGGATTTACATAAATAGGTATGGCTCCTGAAAGAATTAAGGAATGAATAACACTTCTGTGTACGTTTCTCGGAAGAATAATCTTTTCCCCTTCTTTGCAAGAAGCCATTATCATGGCCTGAACACCCGAGCTGGTGCCGTTCACCATGAAAAATGAGTTTGATGCCCCGAATGCTTGGGCGGTAAGGTCCTCAGCTTCCTTGATCACTGTCATTGGATGACACAGATTATCAAGAGGTCTACTACTGTTTACATCAACAGACAAACACTTTTCTCCTAAGAAATCGGTAAGCTCTTTATTTCCTTTCCCTCTTTTGTGTCCGGGCACATCAAAAGGAACGATTCTTTCGTTTTTCATCTCGCATAGAGCTTCATATATTGGGGCTCTTTTTTGGTTCAATTCTTGCATTTCTTTTCCTTGTTCTGTCTTCTATTTTTGTTATTTCAAGCAACTTTGTTTTCCATTTTGCTCTGCATTTAGGGAAGATAAAGCTTTTATTATATCTCCAAACATTTGCATCCCTTAACCCTGTGTTTTTGGAGAAAACGTTTTTTATTTACAAACCTTCATATCGTTTTTGCGCAGGGTTTGGGAGAATACGTTTTTTGTTTACAAACCTTCATATCATTTTTTCACTGGGTTTGAAGAATACGTTTTTTTGTTTACAAACCTTCATATC
>JAQVQU010000056.1:7171-8662 GCA_028701415.1 Clostridia bacterium
CGTTTTTTTGTTTACAAACCTTCATATCGTTTACACTGCATTTTCAAGGGAAAAGCTTTTTATTTTTATCTAAAAACATTCATGCCACTGTATATTTCTATCATTTCGCGATGTAATTTATCAGTTATTTCCTTCTTTTTTTCAGGGGAAATCTTGTCAATATCTACATTGAAAAGATAATTTTGCAAATCAATATTTTTTATTATCATCTTGGTATGAAATATGTTGGAAGGATACACATTTACATCTATCGCATCGTATTTATCCAAAGTTTTTTGATCAATAAAATCTTGAATGGAGGTTATATTATGATCTAGAAAGATTTTCTTCCCCCCTATTTCTCGGGTAAATCCTCTAACTCGGTAATCCATAGTTATTATGTCGCTGTCAAAACAACCTATTAAATAATCTAGGGTACTTAACGGGGTTATTTCTCCGCAGGTTGCGACATCAATATCAACCCTAAAAGTTGCTATAGCATTGTCTGGATGGTATTCGGGATAGGTATGGACGGTAACATGACTTTTATCTAAATGAGCAACCTTTGTCATTCCCTCATGGGGAATCATCTTTTCTTCAGCAATTAAAAAAGTTACGCTTGCACCTTGTGGCTCATAGTCTTGCTTGGATATATTTATTACTGTAGCGCCTATCATTTCTGTAAGTTTAAACATCAGATTTGTAAGCCTTTCCGAATTGTATTGTTCATCGATATAATCGATATAATCCCTTTGCTGTATTCTAGTCTCCGCATAACATACGTCATATATATTAAAGCTTAAAGATTTTGTTAAATTATTAAAGCCAAATAGCTTAAGTTTGTTTTCCACTTCACCTCCTAAATATAAAAAAACCAAGTGCAAACACTTGGCCTAATTGTTCAATCTATAAAGCTGTTGCTTCAGAGTTAGAGACTATATAGCAAAGAATTGCTTTTACTGCTCTTATTGATCGTTTCACAAGTGTTTCGGTTTTACCGACTTATAAAATTTGAGCTTTTAACTCAATCAATAAGGCAACCAAAGTTGCCAACCGGCATTTAATCTAGTCTATTAGTAGACTACATATTCTCGGTATATAGTTTCCTCCTTTAAAGTATATCGATTTTATCATTTGAAAAAGTGTATGTCAACTCTCTATAAAAATTACTTATATTAAGGATTGTAGTGTTGTAAAACATTTGTTACGCTTTTGCTGAAAAAAGAAGTTATACCTTCTCAACTTGATTTCAGCCTTTTTAAAAAATTGAAACAATAAAAAAATGACACTTAATATTTTTCCCGTCAAAGGTAACTTTACTATGATCATCTTGATTGTTATTTCAAAATTAGTGCCGATAAAAATCCTTCAATTATTAAGACAATTTTGTCTTGTAATCTCTATAGGAAAACTCTCGGATACGGCTAACATCTCCTTTTTTATCCAGAGTATAAATTGAAGGAAGATTAATTCCATTAAAAGGTGTATTTTTTACCATAGTATTTATTGGAA
>JAQVQU010000057.1 GCA_028701415.1 Clostridia bacterium
CCCTTTATTGTATAATACCTTGAGAGTAGTTGGGATTTTTTCCCTTTTGAGAAATTCGTTACTAACCCCGGTTTTTGGGGGAAATAAATTTTTAGGAGTAAAGCATGAAACTGAATTATGCAAAAACGATTAAAGTAGGATTGGCCTTTGCCGTAATAATGGTTTTCTGGTCTGCCTATGACTTTGTAGTTCCGTTGCTTTTGGAAAATGCATACGGACTTTCAAACAGCCTTCGTGGGCTTATCATGGGTCTTGACAACTTGTTGTCTCTCTTTTTGCTTCCATTGTTTGGAAAAATTTCTGACAAAACGAAAACAAAGTGGGGAAGAAGAACACCTTACATTTTCCTAGGCACTATTGTTTCTGTAATACTTATGGTATTCGTTCCAGTAACCGCAAACTCTTCTCTAAAGCAAGGAATGGACCTTAGAGAAAAAATAACCAATACGGAAGTTGCCGGGTATCTCTACACCGACCACAATAATATCGTTTATACCAATGAGGACCTCTACACTATGCTATATAACGAAGGGGCCACAAATAGCGATTTTTGTGATAGAACTTATCTTGCAAATAATGGAATTAACTCTTTAGAAGAATATTTACAGGTTGCGCTTAACCCCACTGAAGTCAATGAAGATGGGGACACAGTACAAACAGCCGATTACAAAAAGTTCGTAAATACTGGAATTAACAACTATGCCAGTACTCAGGTTTTTGAGAAAGTAACCAAAAATAATATGGGTTCACTTGTTGCTTACATGGTAATCCTATTATTAGTTCTAATCGCTATGGCCACCTTCCGTTCCCCAGCTGTCGCCTTGATGCCTGATGTTACGCCAAAGCCACTGCGCTCTCAAGCAAATGCCATGATCAACCTCGTAGGAGGTTTAGGTGCTGCAATTGCTTTCGTGATATATACCGTTACTTTTATGATCAATCCTACCGGTTATATTGCAATATTCATTGCAGTCGCTGCATCAATGTTAATCTTGATGGGATTATTCCTAATGTTTGTAAAAGAGCCCAAACTAGTTAAAGAATGTGAGGCTCTTTGTGCCGAATATGGGATCTCGAACGATGATATTGAAGAAAAAACAGTGGATGCTTCAGGAGAGACCGTCGTTTTTACGGATGAAGAAACCAAGAAAAAGAAAAAGGCAATGTTTATTTCCTTCGTGTTAATTCTTGCTTCAATTTTCATGTGGTTTATGGGATATAATGCGGTATCATCAAACCTATCGATTTTCACTACAAAAACCCTAAATCTATCACCCGGTATCTCAGGTATTGTCTCTGGAATTAGTATGGGAATATCTGCTATAGCTTTTATCCCAGTTGGAATGCTGGCAGTTAAAATTGGAAGAAGAAAATCAATTATGTTAGGATTTGCCCTTGCGGTACTATCCTTCTTCCTTATATTCTTCTTTGCCTCAAACGCTGGCCCTGCCTCCATGTATTTGTTTATTATCTTCTATCTAATTGCAGGATTCGGCTTGATTATTGCAAACGTTAATACTTTCCCGATGGTTGTGGAATTGTCCTCAGCTGGAGATGTGGGTAAGTACACTGGATTCTATTACACAGCAACTATGAGTGCTCAAGCAATTACTCCTTTTATCGCTGGTTTAATTATGGATAAATGGGGAGCAAAAAATCTTTTCATTTATTCAGCCGCTTGTGTACTTGTCTCAATAGTTTTAATGTTCCTAGTTAAACATGGGGACAGTAAAGCGCCCCCACCGAAAAAGAAGATAGAGCTTCTTGCAGCAGATGACTAGAACAAAAAACCTCCGGAAACGGAGGTTTTCTTTTCGAGTGATATAATAGAAAATATATTTTTATTCACATAAACTATAGAGTCAATAGTCCGGCATCCAAAACGTACTGGGCTCCAGTAATAAATCTTGCCTTATCTCCTGCTAGGTACACCACTAAATCGGCTACGTCTTCTGGTTCTATCCATGGGGTTGGAAGAAGATTCCCAGCAGAGGCTTCTGCAATTTCTATGGGGGTCTTACCTTCAAGGGAGGCGAGCCCGTCATTCATAGGAGTATTTACGCCCGTTGGATGAATGCTGATTGCTCTAATATTATATGGCGCTAGCTCTATTGCAATGGCCTTTGTAAAGCCAGTCAAGCCCCACTTGGAAGCTGTGTAATGGGAAAGTCTATTCCCGCCTCTAAGCCCCATTGTTGAACTATTATTAATTATTACTCCAGACTTTTTTTCTTTCATGTATTTTACAATCCTTCTAGTAACAATAAATGCACCTTTGAGGTTTATGTCTAACATACTGTCCCACTCTGCATCTGTCATTTCATCAACCTTTGCGTAAGCACAAATTCCAGCATTGTTAAATAAAATATCTATTTTCCCAAATTTTTCTATTGTTTGAATTACTGCTTCGGTAACAGACTCATCATCTCTGACATCAGCACAAAAGGAAATGCATTCCCTTCCCAAATCTTTTATTGCTTTTTTAAGGGATAACAATTCTTCTGGACAACCAAAAGTATAATCGGGGTATTCTATTTTTTTAGCAACATCAAGGGCTACTATATCACATCCCTCTTTAGCAAGGGCAATTGCCACTGCTCTTCCCTGACCATGTGCCGCTCCAGTTATAAAAGCTACCTTGTTTTTTAAATTATTTTCCATTTTCAGCCTCTTAATTCCAAAATTTTTAGAAAAAAATGGGATATTATTTAATTGTCATTCTTATATCACTATTCATAAATCCAGTGTTTATGTTCCCTTTTTATTTTCAAAAAACTAATTATTTCTATAATCCATTTCTTAGACAGGCATTTCTCATTTAATTCTATAATATTATCTATTTATTGTTTGGTTTATATGCGTATAATACTTCGTCCAGTTCAACTTTTGCAACGGTATTAAATAGATTGGTGGCATACATTATTCCCGCAAAAGCAATAATGAGAGTTCTTTCTTGGTCGGTATATCTTTCGCTTAATTCTTCATAGATATTTTCGTCAATGTTATGAGGGTCTACTGCTATTCTCCTTCCTAACTCCATTAATAATTTTTCTTCGGGAGATAGTGTGGGATTGTCCGGATCCTCTCCGCTATCCACTAGAATCTTTCTGAAGAACAAAGAACATATCATACAATTATTTCCGTTAGAAATTGCATATGAAAAAAGAGAAACAGCCCTTTCTCCAATAATCGGAACTAAACGATCTTTCAAGGTGTACCACTCCATATATGCTTTAAATGAGGGAGGATCGTTTAGCAAGGTTCTCTTCATGTTAGTAATTCTACCATGCTTTTTAATTTGATCTTCGTATTCTCTTCGAACTTCTTCGGATGCTTTTTCATATTCAGTCATATTAATGTAAGTCATTTTTCCTCCTCATACAAGATTAATTTTCACAAGTTGATAGTTTAATGAAAATATATTGAGTTTGGACTATTTTTTAAAAGCCCCCGATACTCGGAGGCAAGTTTTGTTAATTAGCAACTACATTAGAAAGAATATATTTCACATTGTTTTCCTGTATCATAACAGGAATATGTGAACTTCTATTAGTTACTCCTTTAGCAGGATCACCAGTAAGATAAAAACCAGTTGCCCCTGTTTTATCCTCTAAAGTGTAATATACAACTAAACTCTTCCCAACAGGTGCCTTAGTTCTAGTAAAAGAAACAGCAAGCGTTCTTGTCGAAGTAGCAGCGATTGCGGATTCCCCAGAGCCATTTACATACTCGAATCCTCCCTGTGTTCCTTCTGCTGTAACTGCGACACTTAAAGACTCTTTATTTCCGTTAGTCGGATCAATTAATGTAAAAGTTGAAGTATAATTGCTCTCTAGCTCATAGCAACGAACGATGGAATACATAATCTCATTATCCATAAAGCCTGTCTTGATCCTAACCTTTTCTTCTTCTCCTCCATTGTACGAATAGAAATATCTTGTTCCATCATACCTTGATTTTAAGCTATATTGGGCATCCGAAGTGCTAACCTCTTTATAGCTCGCAACTGGTTTAAACCCATTCATCAGTGCTTCTGAATACATTATGATGTTTTCTGACAAATCTTTAGCAGTTTTAGTAATTAATGTTCCGCCCGAAGAAGAGGAGTTAACATCGTACTTTTCATCAGGGAATTTAGGAAGAGCTTGCTGTCCAACGGGCAATCTTCTAGTAACGATGACCAAAGACCCAGTAAGAACATTATCTGTAAATATTGAATAAGTTAGAGTTTCCTCTTCTGCCCATGCGATACCAGGTAGCTTTTGGTCTTGGCTACATCCCGTTAAAAATACCCCACTGGCCAAAATTACCACTATTAAAAGAGATATCAAAGCTACAATTCTTTTACTCATCACTATTTCCTTAATAATTAAAGTTTCTTAATTATATATCAATAAAAATAATCGGTCAAACAATCCTAATACTACACAACAAACCTACATAAACCAAAACTTTACTATCATTATATAATCGAAGAATTATGTTTAAAATAAAGTAAAGGTTTTAAAAACATTATAATACGAACTGGCGTTTATCGATCTTCTCTAAAATACGATAAGCCCAGGGAACTTGGGGGTTGAGTTTCTTTCTTCTTGAAAAAGGATATTATGATAAGAACAAGGGCTGTGACTAGGTATGGAATTATTTTTAAAAGCTCCTTATCAGCGAATCCAACCCCGGAAATGTAGTTAGGTAAAATATATAGTACTCCGAATATAAAAGATCCCAATATACTGATACTAGGTTTCCAAAGCGAGAATATTACGAGTGCTACCGATAACCAACCCATTGCTTCTATAACATATTCAAGAGACCCTCTGGTACAATCCAATATATAGAAAGCACCCCCTATACCCGATATACCGGAGCCCAAGATACAAGCAATGTACTTATATTTATTAACATTAATTCCCGATGCATCAGCTACAGCTGGATTTTCTCCAACTGCATTAAGTGATAAGCCCGTTCTAGTCTTCTTAAGAATTATGGCGACAATTATTGCTATAGCGATGCCAAGATAAACAAGTGGACCATGGGACAAAAATATGCTCGAAAACCAATCGGATCCAATATTATTGCCAAACATAGGAGCAGAAAAGGGTTTACTTGCTACATAAAAAGTTGTACCAAGCCTACCCATCTTTGACCCCCAAAAACCAAGTACGCCTGCTCCAAAGGTCGTAATTGTAAGACCTGTTACATTTTGGTTACATCTTAAAGAAATGGTAAATAGCCCATATAGAGCACCTCCGAGTCCAGCAAAAAGCATTGACAACGCAACCGCGGTTAGGATTGTTAAAAAAACACTACCACTAGAGAATGTAAGATTTGCTCCAATACACCCGCCTACAGCACCTAGGCACATAATTCCCGGGATTCCTAAATTTAGGTGCCCGGATTTTTCTATAATAATCTCTCCTGTGGACCCATATAGAAATACTATACCAAATCTGATTGCTTGAGAAACAATTAAAGTAAACATACTATACCTTCTCCTTTACAATCTCTTCATTAATATTCTCTTTTGTGTTGCCCTTATCTGTCTCTATCTCATCTTTCATTGGCTCGGTTTCTCCTGATATTGTATCTTCGTTATCAGTAATTTCTTTAACCTTCTTTTTCTTAAATACAATTCTATAATTAATGAAAAATTCTGTTGCTATTATAAAGAAGAAGAATATACCAGTCATAACTTTAGGATAAGATGCTCCAAGCCTAGCATAATTACTGACTTGGGAGGAGCCGTTATCTATAAACACAAAAAGAAAGGAGGCCAACCCCATAGCCAAAGGATTAAAATGTGCAAGCCAGGAAATTAAAAGTCCAGTAAATCCTCTTCCTTCTACTGTAGCATCGCCTAGAGAGTGATTTACCCCACTGACAAGTAAAAATCCAATTAAACCACAAAGTGCCCCACAAAGAATCAATGTTCGGATTATAACGAGCTTGTTATTAATACCAACATATCTGGATGTATTTTCACTTTCTCCAACGACAGTTAATTCATATCCGTGCTTACTGTATTTTAAATATACCCACATCAGAACAGTTAAAACTACGGCTACTATGATAAAAAGTATATATTGGTTTCCCCCTAAAGGCTCAACTAATCCTTCTTTGAAAGTTAACGTTCCGGTGCTTGAGGAAGCAACACTCTTTATAAAATAATTCACCAAGCAAATGGCAATATAATTCATCATTAATGTCAAAAGAGTTTCATTAGTGTTCCATCTTGCTTTAAAAAATGCAGGAATAACAGCCCATGCAATACCGAAAGCAAAAGCCAAAACCAACGAAACAAATATCGTTACTCCATCGGACGATTGGCCTCCCATAAAAACCAGCGCAACCGAGCAACCCAATGCACCCATAAGAATCTGCCCTTCTCCGCCGATGTTCCAAAATTTCATCTTAAAGCAAGGAGTTACAGCAATGGATACTAATAATAATATGGCTGTTTCATGAAAGAGATTCCAGATAGTTCTTTTTGTCCCAAATGTTCCGTTAATAAGATATTTGAAGAAGAAACCCATAGACTTTTCTGTGAGCAGTGCAGAAACGGCAGCACATACAAGAATAGACAGGAGAAAAGCTCCAATTCGAATAGCCCAAGCGTATTTTTTACTAACATCTATGCGTTTTACTAGATGAAACAGAGGTTCTCGCTTTGTATTAAACATCCAAGATGCTCTCCTTATTGAACTCTATATATCTTTTACTGTTAACTTAATTATCAGTTATCGGGGCACTGAAGATTTCAATATCCTCTGGAACTCTTGTCATTAACATTCCCAGTTCCTCTTTGGTAGTATTACGTGCATCTATAATACCGCTTACTTTTCCAGAACATATTACCATGATTCTATCAGACAGACCTAATAACACATCTAAATCTTCTCCAACAAAAATAACAGCAACTCCGTTTTCTTTTTGTTTGTTAAGCAGATTATATATTGTGTATGAAGAATTGATATCTAATCCTCTGACAGGATATGCCGCCATTATTACAGTAGGAGCAGATGCGATTTCACGGCCTACAAGTATCTTCTGAACATTTCCACCTGATAATCTTCTGACAGGGGTTTTCATATTTGGCGTAACTACCTCTAAATTCTCCACAATATTCTCAGCGAGTTCAGTTGGAGTTTTTCGGTCTAGAAATATTGATCGGCCTTTATTGTATGACCTTAGCATTATATTATCTGTTAAATCCATATTGCCTACAAGTCCCATGCCCAATCTGTCTTCAGGTACGAATGATAATCTTACTCCTAGTTCTTTTATCTGGGTAGGCGTCTTGGCACGCAGATCAACTACCTTACCTGTTTTTGGATCATCATATTGAATAACCCCCAGCTCTATTTTTTGAAGACCAGCTATCGATTCTAAGAGTTCTCTTTGGCCACTTCCCGAAATGCCCGCTATTCCCAATATTTCTCCTGCGTTAGCTGAGAATGAAATGTTGTTGAGAGATAGTAACCCATCGCGACTGCGACAGGTCAAACCATGAACACTTAACCTCCTTTCAACATTATGGGGGAGCGTTCTTTCAATATTTAACTCAATTCTTTCACCGACCATCATTTCAGTTAATCTCTTTTCATCAGTATCCAAAGTATTAACCGTCCCGACAAGTTCCCCTTTTCTCAGCACGGTCACTCTATCTGAAATTGCCATAACTTCATTCAGCTTGTGAGTAATTATTATTATTGATTTACCATTATCTCTCATCCCTCTTAAAACAACAAATAGTTTTTCAATTTCCTGAGGGGTTAAAACAGCTGTGGGTTCATCCAAAATAAGGATATCTGCGCCACGATATAATACTTTTATAATCTCGACAGTCTGTTTTTCACTAACCGACATATCGTATATTTTCTTACTTAAATCTATCTCAAAACCATATTTATCTGCTACTGCCTGGACGACTTTTACTCTATCCCTTGAAAGCCAATTAAATTTTAACTTACTGAACAATTTTCCAAGTGGCAAACTGACTATTTTTAAATCAATCAGAAACTTTTTCCATTTGTTGTTTGTGTCATTTATTCTTTCTTCTTTGAGCAAAGTTTTTTTCTCTTTTATGTCAAAATCCGGGGCCTCTTCGCCTAAAATAATGTTATCGCCTGCAGTAAACAAATCCACCAACTTAAAATGTTGATGTATCATGCCTATTTTATGTTTATATGCATCCATTGGGGACTTTATAATAGCTTCTTCGCCATTAACAAAAATTTTTCCATCATCTGGAAAATATATACCCGCTAGCATGTTCATCAAGGATGTCTTCCCACTTCCATTCTCTCCAAGAATAGCAAGTATTTCACCCTTTTTAATGTTAATATTTACATCTTTGTTGGCAATAACTGAACCAAAAGTTTTTGTTACCCCAACCATTTTTATTGCGTTAATATACATTTCCCCTATTTTAAAAAACTAAAAATATCAATTATGCACTCATAATTGAAACATAATTTAATGTACACAATAAACTCTTTTATATTGTTTGTACCTTGCTAATGAAAGCAAGGTACAAACATTGCATTTTATTGAACTAAACTGTTCTCTCTTTTACAAACAACCTATT
>JAQVQU010000058.1 GCA_028701415.1 Clostridia bacterium
CTTATTCCAGCCACAACATCTTCGCCCTGCGCATTCATTAGGTACTCACCATATAGCTTCTTTTCGCCAGTAGATGGATTACGTGTAAAAGCTACCCCTGTTCCGGAAGTATCCCCCATGTTTCCAAACACCATTGACTGAACGTTTACGGCTGTTCCCCAGTCGCTTGGTATATTGTTCATTCTACGATACACATTTGCTCTTGGATTATCCCAACTTCTAAATACAGCTTCCACCGCCCCAATTAATTGAATCTTTGGGTCTTGTGGGAACTCTTGTCCTTGGCTCTTTTTGTAGAAAGCCTTAAATCTAGATACTAATTCTTTTAAATCTTCTGTTTTTAAGTCAGTGTCGAGTTTAACACCCCTAGATAACTTCAAATCATCAATTATCTTTTCGAAAAAGTTTTTGCCAATGCCAATAACTACATCCGAATACATTTGGATAAATCTACGGTAGCAATCATAAGCAAACCTCGGATTATCCGTTAATCGGGCTAATCCTTCAACGGAAATATCATTCAATCCAAGGTTTAATATTGTATCCATCATTCCAGGCATAGATGCTCTAGCCCCACTTCTGACTGATACTAAAAAGGGATTTTCAATGGAACCAAATTTTTTGTCAGTTTCTTTTTCAAGAATTGTTAAGGTTTTGAAAATCTCTTCGTTTATTTCACTATTAATTTTTTTGCCATCTTTATAATATGCGGTGCAAGCTTCAGTGGTAATTGTAAATCCGGGAGGAACTGGCATACCTAGCTTTGTCATTTCAGCAAGGTTAGCCCCTTTCCCTCCAAATTTTGCCTTGTCTTTTCCGTCTGCTTCTCTGAATAAATAAACAAATTTTGTCATACATTTCTCCTAAATAAAATTTTTATATATCTAATTATCTCAAGTATTATATAATGAGAGACAATTTATATCAAGTAAAAGACAATGCATATGTATCCATTTATAAATATAGAAGCCTCAAACAAGTACATTTTTTAATTGATTAAAGCATTTTTAATGCTTCTTTTAGAGAGCAAATGTTTACGGAGACGTCTTCTAAAAATAAATGTCCAATAAAGACAAACATCTTATATAGTTCCCCTGAGGTTATTTCTAAGGTACCCAAATCAGAGGGTTGCATATCAGATATGGCAATGATTAACTGTAAGTATTTAGGTGGTATTGTATTGTGTGATCTCAAATCAATTCCTAAACCCGGAAACAAGCTCGTTAAAAACCAAAGGGAAAAAATAAATGGCGATATATCCTCGTGATTAATATAAGTCAAAGCTATAAGAGCTTTTTTCAATTCACCTGAGGCATCCATACCTTCTTCTGTAGTTTTTTCTAAAACCTCTAATACTATCTGGGTGGCAGAATATTTTTTTATATCTTGCCAACAGCCAAGAAAACATTCTTCTAAAGAGCAACCGATAATAGCGTGTCTACCAACGTTTTCCGTTAAGATATACTCACCATAACAAGGGGCAGTACAAGGAAGTTTTAACTTAGAATTGATTTTTTTTACAGACTTCGCAGAGGCAAGAATTTTTCCGCGCTCCGCAGTCACAAGCGTAATTAACTTGTCATTCTCTTTATAATCGTCTGTTTTTACGCATAGAGCTCTATACTTAACTTCCAATATAACCCTCGAAAATCTTATCTGTTGTTGCCTTATTCTCTAAATATTTTTAATAATTCTAATTAAATAAGACAAATTCCTATTAGGACAAAGATAGATAAATAAATCTATAAAAATTTTTGACTCCACTAAATAAATGATAATTTTCAAATTACAATATTTTATTGATCACCTATACATAAGTCAGGAGTATAATTATTCCCCCCTATAATCTGTCTTATTATATCCAAGCTTATCTAAAATATTCTCCCTCTCTCTCCAATCTTTTTGAACTCTCACCCAAAGAGTTAAAAAAACTTTACATCCAGCTACCTGCTCAATATCTTGTCTTGAATAGGTTGAAATCTTTTTTATCATGCTTCCACCTTTCCCAAGAACAATAGCTTTGTGACTTTCCTTTTGAATTATAATATCAGCATCAATATCTAAGATACCATCTTCCCTCTCCTCATATCTATTCAATGAGACGGCGACTCCATAGGGGATTTCTTCGTCTAATAACCTTAATGCTTTTTCCCTAATGATTTCAGATACAACAAATTTCATGCTTCTGTCGGTATAAATATCTTCGGGAAAAACTCGGCCAGAAAGCGGCAACAATTTTTTTATCTCCATTATCAAAGGTTGTATATTCTTACCTCTAATAGCTGAAATCGGAACAACAGCAGATAGACCCTGTATATTAGAAATATCTGTCAGGATTGAAGCAACTTTAGGGGGATCTACGCGATCGATCTTATTGACCACTAAAATCACTTTTTTCCCTGTTTCTATGTAACGTTTTACATTTTCTTGGTCATAGACATTAAAATCCTTTTCAGCATTAGTGAGATATAAGACAATATCTACTTCGTTAAGAGCAGCAGTAACAGATCTCATCATAAATTTCCCAAGTTCATTTTCTGGTTTATGCAAACCGGGAGTATCCACAAAAATTATTTGGGAATCTTTATCATTTCTTATTCCCAAAATCTTATTTCTAGTTGTTTGCGGCTTCCAGCTGACAATTGCAACCTTTTGTCCAACCAAATAATTTATTAAGGTTGATTTGCCAGCATTAGGCCTTCCAAGTACTGCGACAAACCCACACTTTGTATTACCCTCGATTTTTTCAAGCTCCAGTTCATTACTATCAACTATTGAAGGGGTTAATCCCTCCTCAGAGTAGTACTGCTCAACTAATCCCTGGTATTCCTCATCACTCATAATCCTTGTGCATCCTATAGATTCCATTATATTCTCTTGAACTTTTTCCATTTCTTCTCTATCCATATCATTTTGGTGGTCATAACCAAGTAAATGTAGAGTGCCGTGGATAGTCAAAAAAGAAATTTCTCTTGAAATTGAGTGATTGTAATCTTTTGCCTGTTGGATTGCTTTTTCAAAGCATATATATATCTCTCCCAGAATTACACCTTTTGTTTCGGGATTAATATCCAATAAATAATCTTCATAACGAAAAGGAAGCCTAATATCTTGGGAAGGAAATGAAAGCACATCCGTAACCATATCTACTTTTCTCGCTTCACAGTTAAGGCTTTTCATTTCATCGACATCAAGAAAATCAACTTCTAAATCCACATCCTCTATCTCAATATTAAAATAAGAAAGGACGCCCTCTAAAGCGCGCCTTACCGTTATTTCATATTTATCAGCTCTATAAATTTCTAGCATTATTTATCAACTATTTCCTTTTCTTTTGGTTATCGTATTTGATTCTAGTATGGTACATCGAAGGGACTGCTTCCACTAGTGTGTCTTCTATAATGCTCAATTCCTTAAAGGTAATTGGGCAATCAGAAAACTGATTTGCATCCATCTTTCCTTTTATTAATGAATGAACGAATTTTCGAAAATCCTCTGGGTCCTCATAGTTACCCACTGCCCTGCTTGCAGCCTCGACAGTATCGGCTATCATAATTATTGCCGCTATCTTGGTTCTTGGCTTTGGTCCTGGATAACTAAATTCAATTTTATCAACACTTTCTTCGGTGTAACCCTGAGCTTTGTATAAGAAATAGTTAACTGGGGTAGTTCCATGGTGTTCGAGGGCTATATTTGCAATTACATCTGGAATTCCAGCAGACTTAAGCATTTCATACCCAGCAGTTACGTGACTTACTATCATAGAAACACTGACCTCGGGAATAATATCATCGTGAGGATTATATCCTTTTTGATTCTCAATAAAATACTCGGGGGTTTTTACCTTACCTAAATCATGGTAATAAGCGGCTGCTTTAGCTAGTTGTGTATCCTCATCGATTGCATCGGCACAAAGTTCAGCAAGATTTCCGACAATTAAACTATGATTAAATGTTCCGGGGGCTTCTTTTACAAGTTTTTTAAGTAAAGGACTTTCTAGCGAACATAATTCTGCCATTCTAAAAACAGTGTTGACCTTAAAAACATATTCCATCAGAGGCAATATAACCATATACAGTGAAACGGACAAAAGAACAGCAACTGCGGACCAAACACCACCCATTAGAACTGTATAAATATCGCTGATTCCCGAAGCAAGGTGAATTATCATGGGAATAAACGCAGTTCCAACTCCCAGGATGAAACCCATAACAGTAAACTTCAATCTTGTAGCAGATTTTCCAATAAGCATTATCATGAAAATTGATACGATGATAGAAGTTAATAGGGAGCCAACATTCTCGCTGACAACAATTGTATCCTTAAATAAAACAAGGTTAAGTAGAAAATAAGTGTTGGAAACAACTATCTGAGTAACTACTCCAATTTTTTTATCAATTAACGTGGCAACTAAGAGAGAGGCTAAAAGAACCGGAGAAATATAAAGATTTATTAGTTCCCCAAAAGCCCAAGAACAAGAGTAAGTTGCGATCAACGACAAGCAGATAATTCCAAGCATCCTATCTCTAGACATCGCATCATGTCTTGCATATCTGGTTGTAAAAAACAAAGTAAGCAACAAAACGAAAAAAAGCAGGCTAAATAGCAAAAATTCAACTAAAGACTCAACATTAAGTATTTTGACAAAATTCGTAAATCTCTCGAGTTCGCTTAGTTTTACAAAAAAAGATAATACAAGAGCAGTGCCCAGTATAGTCATTATCCTACGGAAAACTATCTTTGCTGGAACATACCCTTCTAATCCTATCATTTTTAGAGAATTTTGTTTCATTAATTTCTTCCACTGTTTTGTTCTATCAAGAACAATATTATACTATAACCAGACATTTAAGTCCACAAAACCAAGTCTAAACCATCAAATCGGCACCAATGATGCTCTCTTCAATTCCTTCAAAAAATTTATCTCTTTTAGTGTTCATTTGTATTATTGATTGTTAGAATAATTTATACTATCTGTTATGAGATACTTATGGAAATAAAATTTTTAAACTACTTTCCTTACCTTACAACATTATTATTTTTAGCTATCCATTGGAGGAGTTTTGCTTGGATCTTCTGTAAATTTAACATGAGAACCATCCCATTTATACATTATTTTTTCCAACGGGCCGTTTCTATTTTTTTCGATTGCGAGAACAATGTAACCAGACCCCTTACTCTCAGTATCCTCTTTTTCCCTTGCAAGAAACATTACCATATCCGCATCTTGTTCTATGGAACCAGACTGTCTTAAATCTGATAGTTTAGGAATTATCGTCTTTCCTTTCTGTTCTTTGTCTTTTTCCCTTCCCTCTATACTCCTCGATAGCTGTGAAAGAGCTAAAACCGGGCAGCCTAGATTCATCGCTATCATTTTAAGCATACGGCTATTCTTCGTAACTTCAGATGTCTCAGAAAGTTGCATTACTTTTTGGGAAGAGGTAGGATCGTTGTAATTCATTAGTTGAAGATAATCGACTATAACTAGATCAATTTTCCCCTCCTGTAACGCAAGAATTTTACAACTTGACCAAATATTATTAGGAGTTTGTAAAGACTGGTCACTAATGAAAATCTTGGTTTCACCAAAAGCCGCATGAATTTTAAAAACCTCATCTAATCCGCTTTGACTAATACTCCCAGAAAAAACACTCCGCATATCTATACTAGTCAGCATGGCAATTAATCTTTGAACTATTTGTTCTGCTGGCATTTCCATCGAAAAAATGGCGATTACCTTTTTTTCTTGCTTTTCAATTATATTTGCCATAATGTTCACTGCAAAAGCAGACTTTCCAACAGATGGTCTTGCAGCAAGAATAATTAGGTTGCCTTTTTTTAATCCACCACTAATGCGGTCAAGTTCTTTATAATGTGTATACAAACCTTTAAAAGCATTTCTGTTCTTAGACAACTCTTCAATCTTTTCTAGAAATTGTCCCGAAGCCCTACTCAATGGAATCATAGAATTTCCCGAGTTTAGTTCTTGAGATAACTTTAAAACAGACCCCTGTGCAAAACTTAGACAATCCTCATATCTGTCCATTTGTTCGGAAGCTTCCACTATTTTCTTCCCACAATCATTTATTCTCCTTAAAATCATATCTCTATAGAGAATATCCTTATACTCTTGGAAATTTGTGCCGAATAAGCTAGTTGAGGATTTTATTAAATTTCCGAGATATTCCATTACCCCTTTTTCATCAGGATAATGGAGGGTCATATAATCGTTTACATTTAAAATATCAACATTTCCCTCTAATGACAAATTTTTAATTGCAATAAATAATTTTTGGTTTAATGGGTGAAAAAAGTAATCTTCCGTAAATCCATGCAAATTTTGTACTATGGATTCATTATTATTTATTAGACTGGCAATAACCTCGTTTTCGATTTCCAAGCTGCAAGGGAATCTTGCGCTTATTTTGAAAGTCTTTTTTGAATTTAATTGTTTATCCTTTGGAGCCATCTTTCCTCCTATCTCCTAAAAACAAAGCTTAAGATATGTTAATAAAAAATATTATCAACCATCAATTATCTAATTCTATCTTCTGTTTAGTCCTTCTTTTCTCTATTTTTCTCATTAAAAAATAAAATCCTATTAGCGCGATTATCGATCCGATTATAAGAGTAACATTCCAACCTAATGAGTTATAAACCATCTGTGTAAGTATAATGGAGCTATCCGCAATAGAATCTTGATTCATTACAAACTCATGGATGTATAGTTCATAGTTTGAATTATAGTATATTTCATTTGCGTTAGACTGAATCGTCTTCGTGGATACACTAGTCCCAAAGTTGTAAATATATGTTAAATTATTTGCAGTTATTTGCTGGATATTAAGCAAAGCATTAACCACAGTTTGAATATAAGTATCCTCAATGTCTTTAAATACTGGTTCAGAAGAAGAGGAATAAATACTTTTGTAAAAACCCCATTCCACCAAATCTTCCAAAGGATCATAAGCTTCATACCCATTTTCATTTGGATCGGACACTGCCATTCGATGTCTACTTGGGTAAGAGGCCAATACCACTTCAAATAAACATTCATCTTCATCGTAAGTTGAGACAAAACCTTCTTCTAAAAAATATTCTTTCAACCCGGTCAGTTCAGTATTGATACTTTCTATTAGTTGAGGCGCTTCCGAATTAGCCACTCTAGAAACAATATAATCCTCGTTAACCCATGCCTGTATAGTATATCTGATTTCTCCATTCTTAAAATTTAAATAGTTATAAATAACTTCTGCGGTATGCAAGTCAGATACATCTGCACTTGCATAACTTATATAATTTGTGTTTAACGAGAAAAAGCCACTCATAAGAATAAGGAAAAGAAGAATAAATATAGATATTTTTCCAATAATTTTCGTTTTCATTTAATTTCCAATATATATAAATATAATCGATGCTTTCTTATTAATTATCATTATTATGTCAAATATAAAAACCAGTTTTTAATCTATCCTGATTAATCCATTTTTTAAGTAAAAATACAATTATCATTCCTAATCTTTCCCTTTGCAATATTCAACTTGTAAAAATCTAGTAAGCTTATTGAATAAATCCTAAAATTTATCAGATATTTTTTAATTGCTCAACCGCCCCTTCAAAATCATTCATTGCTTTTTCAAAGGGATCGTTAGAGGATAAGTCAACATCAGCAAGTTTTAATATGTCTACTGGAGGCAAAGAACATCCCGCAGAGAGCATCCTAAAATACTTGGGTATAAAACTACTGTCTTCCAAAATATTCTTTGCGATATTAACCGCAGCAGTTAACCCGGTAGCATATTTGTATACGTAAAAAGGGGTGTAGAAATGAGGTATTCGTAGCCACTCACTGGCTATCTGTTCATCGTGTATAACCCCATCCCCATAATACTCTTTGTTAAGTCTATAATACTCCTCGGAAAGAAAATCGGGCGTAAGAGGTTTGCCCTCTTCATATGAGTCATGGGAAAATTTCTCAAATTCAGCAAACATAGTTTGCCTGAAAATTGTAGTCCGGAACATATTCACATAATAATTTAGAAGGAAATCCCTGCCTTTTGAGTCTGCCCTTTCTATCAAATATTTTAAGAGAAGAACTTCATTAACTGTACTAGCAACCTCTGCAACAAATATTCTATATTCTGCTTTTTCCGGGCATTGTCCTCTATTAGACATATACGAGTGTATCGCATGTCCCATTTCATGAGCAATCGTAAAAATGTCATGTGTGGTCTTTGTATAATTTAACAACACATAGGGATGAGTCTCATATATGCTTACTGAATAAGCCCCACTTCTTTTATTTTCAGTTTCAAAAACGTCAATCCATCCTTCATTAAAAGCTCTCTTCAATAAAGATATATACTCTTCCCCGAGAGGTGCAAGGGCTTTACATATTAATTCATAAGCTTCTTCATATTCCATAGAGAGTTCATATCCTTCACTAATGGGCAGGTACATGTCATACATATGCATTTCATTCTTTTTAAGTGCATTCCTTCTATATCGAACATACTC
>JAQVQU010000059.1:0-2516 GCA_028701415.1 Clostridia bacterium
ATTTGATTATTTTTGTTTATCTTTATTTCTCAGAACAACTCTTCGAATTTTACCATTTGTAGTTCTTGGAAGTTCTTTTATAAACTCTACAATTCGTGGATACTTGTATGGTGCTGTATGAGATTTGACAAAGTCCTGAATTTCCTTAACCATGGACTCTGACCCGGCATATCCTTTTTTCAAAACAACAGAGGCTTTTACTATCTGTCCCCTCTCAGGGTCGGGAACTCCCGTT
Organism: Clostridia bacterium; assembly: GCA_028701415.1. GTDB lineage: Bacteria > Bacillota > Clostridia > Christensenellales > DTU072 > MWEH01. The sequence continues at coordinate 236 of JAQVQU010000059.1, forward strand.
ACTGCGCACTCCAAAACGTAGGGTAATTTCATAATTACTGATTCAATTTCAAATGGACCAATTCTGTACCCGCTAGACTTGATAACATCATCTACTCTTCCCACGAAATAATAGTAACCTTCCTCATCTCTCCAGGCTTCATCACCAGTGTGATATTTTCCGTCATGCATAGCTCTTTTTGTGCCCTCAGGATCATTGTAGTATTCAACTAATAAGCCATAGGGAATTCCCTTACTTATGTCTATAATTATCTCTCCAACTTCCCCGGGATTAGTTGAGTTTCCCTCTCTGTCTATTAAGTCAATTTGATATTGAGGAGTCGGTTTTCCCATCGAGCCCGGCTTAATTTCGTGCCCGGGAAGATTTGCGATCATTATCGTAGTTTCGGTTTGGCCAAAGCCTTCGCGAATTACTATTCCTGTTGCCTTTCTAAATCTTTCTGCGACATCCAAGTTCATTGCCTCGCCAGCAGTAGTAGCTTTTTTGAGGGAGGATAAATCGTAGTTTTCAAAACCAGCAAGATCAAATAGCCTTAACATAGTAGGGGGTGCACAGAGGGACGTAATACCATATTTTTGAATTAAATCTAGAATATCTGTGGCATCAAACCTATCGAAATCATATACAAAAACAGCAGCTTCAGATAACCATTGTCCATACATTTTCCCCCAAACAGCTTTTGCCCATCCCGTATCAGCAATAGTAAAGTGTAAATCATCTGGACAGACATTATGCCAATATTTGGCAGTCACGAAATGGCTAAGGGTATATTTTTGAGTATGGGATACTATTTTGGGATATCCCGAGGTTCCTGAGGAAAAATACATCAAAGCCACATCATCCACAGAAGAAGGAATCCTTGAGAGTTCGGAAGAAGAGGATGATATCTCGGTGTCAAAGTCAAGCCATCCGGACACAGGGAGTCCAACAGAGATCTTTTGGTTGATTTGAGAACATTCCTTGCAGGCACTCTCACAAGTTTCTACAATACTCTTTTCATTTACTACTATGCAAGATGTTATGCCTGCAGAATTAAACCTGTATACATAATCTTCTTTCACCATCATAAAGGTGGCAGGAATACCTATAGCTCCAATCTTGTGGAGACCTAAAAGAGCTGCCCAGAACTGGTGCCTTCTCTTTAGTACAAGCAGTACTTTGTCCCCTTTCTTAATTCCAATCTTAAGGAAAAAATTAGCAGCCCTGTTACTGTATTCGGATAAGTCTTTAAATGTAAAAAACTTATCTTCTTTTTGCTCGGAAACCCAGATCATAGCAAGTTTATCTGGAGATTTCTTTGCTAAGGCATCAACGACATCATATGCAAAGTTGTAATCAGGGGTAGGGTGGAAGTCTAAACTAATTACTCTACCTTTTTCATCGAGTTTAGGAGAAATAAAATTATAATAAATTTCTTTTTCTCCACAAACTGAATATATGCTATCTGTTGGCTCTATATCATGTATTTCAGCCATTTCAGAGGAGCTCTTTATTACCAAGGCTAGGAAAGTACAGTCTTCTCCTTCTGCCACCATACCATGGGGCAAATTCGCATTATAGTAAACGCTATCTCCCTCATTAAGCACAGTTTCATATTCACCGATTTTAACTCTGAGTTTTCCTTTTAGTACAAAATCAACTTCTTGATCATTGTGAACAGAAACTTGGATAGGTTTTCCTTTTTCAGATGGATTGTATGCTACGGTTACTACAAATGGTTCTGCGGCTTTATCTTTAAATTCAGAGGCTAAATGAAGATACTTAAATCCCTTTCGCCTATTAAGTTCCATGCCCTCGCCTTTTCTGGTAATTTGAAAGCCAGTAAGTTTAGGTGTTTCGCCGGAGATGAGTTGGACTATATCTACCGAAAAACATTTAGCAAGTCGTTGAAGGAAATTAAAGGAAAAATCTGATTTTCCATCCTCCGATGCAAGGTATTCTTCAACTGATATTTTTGCAGCTTTCGCTACTTCCTCGGGTTTCATTCCAAGAACTTCTCTTAGATATTTTATTCTTTGAGCAATTTTTTTAATTTCTGTCATTTGGTTAAAAATTTCGCCCCGCAAATAAGCGGAGCGAAAACTCCTTTTAAAAATATTTTTTAATCCTTTTTGCTTTTTTCTTCTTTCTCCCCTTCATCTGAAGTGGTTTCAGGAACTTCTTCGGTTTCTTCTTCTACTACCTCACTGGGTTCATCCTCGATAGTTTTCTCAGTTTCTTCTTCTGATATCTCAACGAGTTCCTCCTCCGTAGTTTCTTCTTTTGATACCTCAGCGGGTTC
>JAQVQU010000059.1:2616-8439 GCA_028701415.1 Clostridia bacterium
CGGAGGAATCTTCGTTTTCTTTAGAGAGGGTTTCTGTAGAATCTGACTCATTTTTCTCTTCAATATGTCCTGTCACTTTGGATGTTTGGACCTTTCCCGGAGCAGGTTTATTTGCTACGATTGTTGCTTTTAATGCTTCAACCTTCGCCTTCACATCTGCATCGTTTGGTACAAATTTGTTTTTGGAAGTTATTACTCGGAAGTTTATGGCAGAGAATTCAATTCCGAATATTTCATCAAAAGTCTCGATCAGTAGGGCTCTAACATTGGTTATTACATCCATTGTTCTGTCACTCTTAACTTTGATTTCTACATTCATGCTGATATTTCCACTTGCATCCGAATACAAGGTAACTTTGCGTATTTTGGCTTCTTCCATATTTTTTGTCACTCTCTTAGCAGTTTTTTTAACAACTCCAACAGTGGCTTTTGTTGCGCTTTCTCTATCTTTAAATAAAAGAACATCAGACAGTCTTTCATTATCTACGAAAGAAGAGTAAATATTAAGACCGCTAAGGATTAGGAACGCGGAAGATAAAATAATGACAAACGCTTTAACAAGGGATGTATCGAAATCGGCTGCTATTGCAGGTTTAAACATTACTACCCAAACCAAAGCGATAAAGAGAATACTTACAACCGCTAGAGCTACACTGGTAATTTTTTCTAATAATTTTTTCATTTTTTACCTCCAAAGGTATAATTTTAAATTATTTTTTAGCACTTTATGCGAAATATTTAATTTGTTAGTGATCAGTTAATTCTGTTTACTGAAATAACATGTCTGGGCCTTGTATGTGTTTCTAGAGAAGTTTTCGAATATCCAACCCCTAAAGCCGAAATTGGAGTGAAACCTTCTGGAAGATCTAGTTTAGCAACTATTTCAGGATGTTTTTTCAGGGTGGAAATACAGGTCCACAGATATATGCTTCCCAAGTTAAGTTCCCTTGCAGCGAGCGCCATTGTTTGAATTATTGACCCAACGTTGCTGTACTCTATATCTGGCTTATCTGCTAGTTTGGAGGACACTATTATTAAAGTCTTTGCTCCGTAAAGTGGAGCACGAGGACGAGTTCCTGAATAATCCTCCGCATTGGAAATCTCCTTCAATAGTTCGGCATTTGTTACTACCGTTAAGTTCAACGTGTCATACTTTGCTCTTCCTACTGGGGCTGCCATTCCCGCGAGCAGGATCTGGTTTAGTTCCTCAGGTGAAATCTCTTCATCTGTAAAATCTCGAGTAGATACTCTTGAAAAGATTGTTTCTAACATACTTACGCTTACTCCTTAGTTTTTCATTGGGACATAAATAAAAAATAATATATCCAATGATTTAATAATTCATATATTTGAGTTTTTTTGATAACTCAGCCATCTCTTTTTCCATACTTTCTTTGTAGACAGCTTTGTTATTCTCGAAAAGATTATTACCTTCGGTGTCAATTGAGATGATTAGAGGTCCAAATTCTTTTACTTCCATGACCCAAAAAGCCTCTGGCATGCCAAGATCGAGCCACTCAGCATCAGTAATTTCAAGAACTTCCGCTGCAGCAACGACAGCACAACCTCCAGGGAAGACCGCGTGAATAGCTTTGTTTTCTACACAACCTTTGACAGTCTTTTCTCCCATTCCACCTTTGCCAATTATGAGCTTTGCTCCGGTAATCTCCATAAATTCTTTTTCGAATTTTTCCATTCTCATACTTGTGGTTGGTCCAATGGAAACCATTTCCCATTTATCTCCCACTTTTTTTACTATTGGTCCGGCATGAAAGACAGCTCCTCCCTTTAAGTCGGTGCGGGGGACAATTCCGGATAGAACTCTTCTCTTGTGTCCCGTATCCCTACATGTTACAAGTGTGCCATTTAAATATACGATATCACCTATTCTCAGGGATTTAACGTCTTCATCTGTTATAGGAGTTGTAAGAATTTTTTTGTTCATAGTGTAACCCCCTTATGGTCTAGGAGAGTGTAGTTCATATTTTTATCAAAAGATATAGTTCCTCTTCTATGTGCCCAGCATCCAAAACTGACTGCTGCGCCTAGAGCAGAGGGGTGCCTAGCCATATTTTCTATATTTACGCATAAAACACCCGATTTTCCAGGTAGACCCTGGGCTCCGATTCCGATATTTCCAAGCGCTTTCTCAAGTGCCTCTTCCATTTCTGCGGCTTTGGGCTCGGGATTTCTAGAACCTACTCTTCTTAAAGAGGCTTTCTTTGCTAGTTTTGCAGCAGATGCTACACAAGTTCCTATCCCCACTCCAACTACCAAGGGAGGGCAGGCATTTATGCCCCAGTTTACCATGGTCTCAGCTACGAACCCAGCAATTCCTTCATATCCAGCTGAGGGCATCATGACAGTGGATCTTCCCGGAAGAGAACAACCTCCACCAGCCATATACACATCCATTTCTAAATTTGATGAATTTGGTACGATTTCGTAATCAATATACGGAACCTTTTTCCCTGTATTTGTTCCCGTATTTTTTTCTACAAAGGTCTCAACTGCGTTATGTCTTAGGGGAACCTTCTCAGTTGCTTCAAGAGTAGCTTTGTATAACAAATCTCCGATCTCATCAATCAAGGGGAACTTGGTTCCCACCCTGACAAAAAACTGGATTACTCCCGTATCTTGGCAAATGGGTCGGTCAAGAGATACGGCTTTTTCCAAATTCTCGAACATACTGTCATAAATGGCTTTAGACATTGTAACCGTCTCTTTCTCTCGTAGTAATTTCAATCTTTCAACGACATCGTCAGGAAGGACCTTAGCCACGAGATTGATAAACTTTACGGTAGTGTCTAAAAATTTCTCCGTTTTATTCATCATAGCTCCTCAAATAAAAGATTTATCTAAGGGAGAACTAACTAATCAAATTGATTTATATGTTTAGTGGATTGTTTCCCCCAAGATGACTTAAATTATATCACACACGCGCAAGAAATAACAAGAATAACCAAATTGTCCCCCACGTTCTGAAAAGTAAAATCTTATTTAAAATGTAATAAATTATCAATCAAAAAAACTCTAACTTGAATAAACTCAACTTGTAATTGTATAATGTAGTTAGTTGGGGGCGGAGGTAGTGTATATGTATGCGTATTATTTAACCGGAGTCGGAGCTCTTTTTCTGATCCTGTTTTTAGTTTTTAGAGACAAAAAAAGCAGCATTAAGGCGATAATTTTTAAAACTTGCACTTCGATGATGTTTATTGCTGTGGCGTTTGCTTCTTTGCATGAGAATCCCTGGGGAAACATAGATAATGTACTGATTCCGGCATCTCTTATTATTTCTGGCTTAATAATGGGGCTTATTGGGGATATAGTACTAGATTTTAAAATCTATTTGAAAGGAATATCCGATAAATATCCTGCTGCTAAAAAGGACAGCGAGCTGATAACCTATATGGGTATGGGCGCTTTTGGAATAGGCCATGTATTTTATATCTCTGCTTGCGTCTTGAGATTTGTTAATAACAATCTAAATCTCATATGGGCAGCCTTGGGCGCTGTTGTTTTCACTGCGCTGGTTTTTGTGGTAAGCATAAAGCTTCTTAAGATGAAATTTGGCAAATTTCTGGCTCCTGCGGCTTCATATTCAGTACTTCTTTGTTTCTTTACCGCAATAGCTTCAATTTGTATCGCTACCGACGGGGCCTTAAAGTCAACCATATTTCTTCTGGTAGGCTCTTTACTTTTCCTCTTGTCCGATTTGGTGCTCTCAATGACATATTTCAGCAAGAGCGAAGATTACCAGAAAACAGGACCTATGAACCCAGAGAGCAGGGTTATGATAATAGTTAATCATGTTCTATATTATGGAGCTCAGTTCTGTATAGCTTTGGCCCTCAGGTTTATTTAATGAATCGCAAATAATACTTTCTAAGGCCTCTGAAAAGAGGCTTTTTCTTTGAAATATTCGGATATATTTGATTAAAAACAGGATTTTTAGAATAAATTTTCTTAGCCTGCTTAAGGCTGATAATTGAGGGTCGTTTTCCTTGATTTTTTGTGATAGCAGTTATACAATGAGGTTTATGCACGGAGGAAAATATGCCTATTCTTTTGGGTTTAGCCATTGCTTTAACAGCCGGACTTTTGATGACCAGAATCATGAGGCTTTTAAACCTGCCCAATGTTACGGGTTATCTTATAGCGGGGCTTATAATTGGTCCATTTTGTGCGAAACTTTTATCGATTGAAATAATAGATGCATTAGGGGCGATTACTACTGTTGCCTTGGGTTTTGTGGCATTTTCTATTGGAGGGGAGTTTAAGATTTCCCATATTAAACAAATAGGTGGGAAAGTAGTATTCATTACCTTTGCTCAAGCACTAATGGCGGTGGGTTTGGTCATGGGAGCTCTCTTTATTGTGCATGCCATTAGCCCAGCAATAATCTCGATACCCACAATTTTGATTTTATCTGCTATAGCGGCAGCTACTGCTCCAGCGGCCACACTCATGGTGGTAAAACAATACAAAGCGCATGGTCCAGTTACAGATGCCCTTTTACCCGTTGTCGCATTCGACGATGCCATAGGGCTGGTTGTTTTCTCGGTCTGTTTAGGAATCGCAAAAGTTGTGCATACAGGAGGGGAACTTTCTTTTTACAACCTGATAGTGCTTCCTCTAATCGAAATTGTTCTTTCGATTGGAACGGGTTTTGTTCTTGGAGGACTGCTTGCAGTTTTCTGTCGATTCTTTAAATCTAGGGCAAATCGTCTCATTTGGACAATCGTGTGTGTGCTAACAGCGGTTGCTCTCTCTGAAATGTTCGCAATGTCCTCCCTTCTGACCTGTATGATGATTGGGGCTACTTTTGCCAATCTCAGAAAGGACTCTATGCCTGTACTAGAAAGGGTTGATATATGGACCCCGCCTCTTTTTATGCTTTTCTTTGTTTTATCGGGAGCAACTTTAGATGTTTCCATTATTCCGAAGGTAGGAATAGTGGGACTAGTATATTTGATTGCGCGATCAATCGGAAAATATTCAGGAACTTTTTTCAGCGCACAATTAGTGAAAACGGAGAAACCAGTGAGAAATTACCTTGGAATTGCACTTCTCCCTCAAGCTGGTGTAGCAATAGGTATGATGCAGGTAGTCGCGCAAACTCCTGGGTTAGAGGATGTGGCTCAAACTATCACTACGGTTGTACTTTGTGCGACATTAATTTATGAGTTATTTGGCCCAGTATTTACAAAATGGGCATTGAAGAAAGCAGGTGAAATTACAGGAGAGGGGGAACTGCCCGCGGTGACCATGATTAAAAATCTGAAGACAAGATTTTCCAGAAAGGGAAACAGCTGTCCAATGTCCTGCGATGTACCCTCGGTAATACAAGATGATTGCAAAAATGATAACCCATCTACTTCCCCACCAGATTCGTTTTTAGGGCCCATTCCTACAGAGGCCGACTATATTGATACCCCCAGTATTCCCGAAAGAGAAGAGACGCCTTCTTCAGCCGAAACTCCCAAAAAATAGTATATTTGTATCTCAGGATACATTTTATGCGAACATTGAACTGATACCCAAAAGTTGTACTTTGTTATAATACAAGTATATGCAGGAGGTATCTAATGAAAGATAAGAAGAAAAAGAATAGACTATGGAGGGGAGAATTCAAGTTAAAGGCCGTTTTAGATATTATTGAAATTAATTATCCATTATGATCAAGGGATACTATTTGAACTTCTCATCACTAAAGTGTTGAGATTCCTACTTCATAGACTTCGTATTCTCCATCTCCATAGGCGTAACTTCCTGTAGTCCCTACAGTAGTATTATTTTTTTTAAGTACTCAATAATCTA
>JAQVQU010000060.1 GCA_028701415.1 Clostridia bacterium
AAAAGAAGGGCACGGCAAAGTATGATGTATCCGAATTATTCCAGCAAGCTTTGGCAGAAAATCTGTTTATACGAACAAGGATTGATATGTATGAGTATTATTCAGAAACTGCAGTTCCTTTGGTGATCGCCGCAGGGGGGAATGTTTTAGCAACCGATTATCCCCCACATAATAACGACAGAACTGATTATGTTATTCCTCTAGATAAGACGGTATTTCTAAAAAGTAACTAAAGAATTATATATTACTTAGAATATACCTTCTGTACTGTCTTTTTATAGTATATTTGAAGTGCTCCATTTAATAATACTTGCTATTACCTCAAAAAGTGGAAACAAAAGGCCTCAAAAAGTGGAAACAAAAGGCCTCAAATTATTGAAGTTGACAGAAAATATTGTGGCTGGGGCGAGGAGAAAAAAGAGTTGGAAATTGTGAAATCGGGAAATTCGATAGGGGGGAATAAAAGAGAAACAGAATATGATGCAGGTTATATAGAAGCGATTTGCACTCTTTGCAAAAAACCGCTTTGGCTTGCGGCAAGAATTGTTCTTTCGGATGACAATCCGTTAAAAGAACAAGAGCATGAGTTGATTGAAAGCAGGGCTTACATTGTAATGAAATATGAAACGCAACCGCAAACATTTTTAACTAACACAAACAACGGAGCAAGGATGTTTTCTGTTTTTACATCACTGGAGGCGGGGCGAGATTATGTAGACAACTGCCAAAGTAAAAGGTAGCAAGCTTGTTCATCTGCACACGAGCGGACACGCAACGGCAAAGGATATCAAAAAAGTTTGCGAGATAACAAAGGCAAAGGTTGTTATTCCAATACACAGCGATAAGCCCGAAGCATTCCACGAATTAGGGATTGAGGCAGAGATTAGAGTTTTGCAGGATGGCGAAAGCGTAATTATATGATCAAGAAATGAGAGAAAGTAGGGCTTTTCAGCCCCTATCGAACGCGGAAAAAAAGCACTTTGTGCCACACCATAAAGGGAGAAAAGCAATAATTTGTTAGCGCAGAAATAATTAGTATTTAGTGGTAGGACATAATAATTAAGTGGAAGTAAAATTTATTTTAAGCGGGTCTAGAATACTCTTTCTATTTTGTAGTAAAAATTTAAAATCAATAAGTGATTAACTCTCAAATGGCTAGATAGAAAAAAGCCACCAAGGTAAAAACCTAAGTGGCAAATTATTTGTAGAGTTAGAGTGTTATTTTGGATAAACTGTAAAATCTGCTCTTGCTATTACTAGATCCTGGGTTTTTGTATATGTATCATATAATGCCCCTCTACCTAGAGTGACAAAGAAAAAGCTTTCAATTAGTGTAGCAAAATCCAAATCTCCAGTAAACGCTTCCTCAATTGAATCAACTGGAAGGAGGGTAGAGAGTTCCGTGCCTATTAAAACATTAATTGATGGCATAAGAGTATAAAGAGCCATTAGAAGTTGTTCAGCAGATACGTTTGATAAATCTAAAAAGCTAAGTGCGCCAGGTAGCTCAAGTTCGGCAATAACAGGAAGGGATAATATATTATCTAAAATATTGCCTTCGTCTAGAGCTAATTTTCCTTCAGTATAGACTCTTCTAATTACATCTTCCGTATCGACTAATTGGATTTCCGGGATAAACCCTTGAACAAACTCAAAAAAGTTATTTTCCTTAAGATTTGCAATTAGGCCAAATAGCCCATATTTTATCAGCTCAAGCTCGGGAGCTCCTTGGATATATTCTGTTTCTCCAGCACAAATTGCTCTAAAGACAATGGTTGTTACAACATCAAATATTGTTTTATATTCAGTTGTAGGGAAGTTGCCAGTGAAACCATATTTAATGGCTAGTCCCTCAACGGTTAAATCAGCTTCAAGAACCTTGTCTTTTTCGTAAAGAGGCATCTCAAGCATGTAATCTAAAATAGTGTTTGTTGCATACTCAGTGACTTGTGTGACTGTATCGGGGTTGATTAGTGGATCAGATAAATCTAAACCCAACACAAATTCAGCAAAATACGCAGGTATTAGTTGTAGCGTCTCGTTAAAATTCCCAACAAAGTCCACTTTACCAAATTCAAGAGAAAAGTTCTCCCAGTTAGTTAATATTTGGTTTTTGTCTTCTGCTGTAAGATATCCCGGGAGATTTCCCTCGGTTGGAACAATATGTTTCAGCGAAATATCAAGGTAATTTGCGCTAAAGCGAAGTTGTCTATATGTACTATCATAAAATGAAGTGCAATTGCCCATAATATCTAAAAACATCTTCTCGTTTTCGCCGACAATATGACCAGACGGCACTTGCATAATATCGTTTGAATGAACATGTCCAGACAATAAATAGGTTAAGCCAGCCTCAGCTAGTTGTTTTTTCATGTTGGCTAGAACGGTTTTGTTTGTAGCAATAGAAGTAGTAACATTTATTCCTAATGTTTCATAAAGGCCAGTAAATCTTTCTCCAAGTGGCTTATGCATCATTAATATAGGGGTTTTGCCAGCAAAAAAAGCTGATTCAACTTGAGTTTCTATCCAGTTAACTAAATCTTGGGTGATGGGTGCGGAGACATTATCCACTCCTATAAGGGTATAATCGGGAGTAATATCTAAAACATATGAAAGTGAATTTTGATATCTAGTTGAGTTAGACCCATAACCATAATCTTCATAAATCTCAGCAAACTTTTCGTTTGTAGCTTTAGGAATCTCTATAGGCCCTGTTGAAGTGTAGCGATATGCCTTTCCCCCTAAAACTCCTAAGTCATGATTGCCAGGAACGACATATGTTTGAATGCCGTGTTCTTTCATCCTATCTAATTCCAAGGCAACTTGTTGATGGGATATCTCTGTTCCTCTTTCAGTAAGGTCTCCAGCGATTAAAACATATTTTACTCCACTAGCAATTACATCATCGCAAAATGTTTTAAAAATGGCTTCTGAAATGAAATTCATTTTTTGAGTGTCAATTTCCTTTTGTACAAACGCAGGATGTTTATAATCGTTGATCTCCGTCTCTGCTTCCATTACATGGACATCAGTTGCAAAGGCGAATTCGAGCTCTGTCTGTTCAGCTGCAGCTATTTCAAGAGGTGTAGGAAAATATTCCTCCTCAGGCTTACATGAAGTTAAAATAACGGCAGTTAAAATAATTGATAAGAATAAAAAAATAAATATGGCCAGTTTTTTCATAATTTCCCCCGATTAATAACTAGACTATATAATAAACATTATTTTAATTTCTATATATACAAAGAAGAGCTAATTTCAAGTTAAGAAAAATCAGTTAATATATCAGCCCGTATATTGGACTAGCGCTAAGTCGGGATTATGTTGCTTGATGGCTTTTAGAAATAGCTTAAAAGGATTTAAATACCATCTATTCATATGTTCTTTTGAGGTACATAGTACTAATGTTGTGGCGTTTAAGGCAATTGCCATTGGCACAGAATACTTTGCGTTTTCTCTTGTGGTTAGTGAGGTTGTTTCCCGAACAATCTTCTCTTCCGGTATGCCTTCAGAAATCAAAAATTCATACATTTTCTGAGCTTCTGAAACTCCGGAAATTGGATTGGCCATACCCCCAGATACTATTATATAGCTAGGTCTTACATCTTCATAAAGCCGTAGGGCAAGATTCATGCGATGCTGCAGTATTTCGGTAAAAGAACCGTCATCATTCAACCTATTACCTAAAATTATAGCGACTTTCATAGTATTACCATCCGACTATTTTTTATTATATCACGACAATATATACCTAATAAAGAAATATAATAAAATAAAAAGAAAAATAGGTTTAATAGAGGGCATAGTTAATTGCCAAAGTAAGTTCAGTAGTTGTATTGGCATGGGGATATTTGCGCAATATATTGAGAGAAACAAGAAGGGGGATTAATAGAGGGTTTTTAAATATTCACCATTGTTTTCGTAATAAAAAATCCCCTAAATAAATTATTTCAATCCCATTTTCAATCCCTTTTGCAAGCTTGTCTAATGTGACCACATACTTATGATAGTGATCACTAATATCATTCAAATTATCAATCTCACGGTTAGATTCATGGGGGAGTTCTTTACAAACTTGGATATATACTTTTTCGTTTAAATTGATTCCCACAAAATCAATTTCTTTGGTGTAATTTTTTCCGACATAAGCCTCATAACCTCTTCTCTTTAATTCTAAAAATACTATATTCTCAAGTATCGATGAAAGCATTGAACCATTATATCCTTGTTTGCTGTATTTAAAAGATATATCTGACAAATAGTACTTTTCTAATGTTTTTAGCACCGATTTTCCCTTCAAATCATATCTACTGCATGGGTAGATAATAAAAGCTTCTGTTAACCATTTGATGTAGTTATATATTGCTTCGACCGATATAGTCCTTTTTTCGTTTTTTAAAAATGAGACTATTGTGTTTGCCGAGAAGGTCTTCCCTACATTTTCAATAATATATTTAACAACTCGATCAAATAAATCTTGATTCCGGATCTCATGTCTTTTAGCGATATCTCTTGATATAACACTTGAATATATCCCCTCTACAACTTGATAGGCTGAATGTGTATCAAAGTTGTTTAATGCAACAAGAGGAAATCCACCATATTGTATATATTCCATCAAAAGATCATTTTGGGCTTGCCTCGAAAAGCCTTTGAATGTCAAATACTCTTCATAAGAAAGAGTATATACAGGAATAGATATGTATCTACCAGATAGATATGTAGATATCTCACTCGACATTAGCTTTGAATTTGATCCAGTGATATATATATCAACATCTTCATCTTCGAAAAGGCTATTAACAACTTTTTCCCAGCCAACTATTTCCTGCAACTCATCCAATAATAAGTAACATCTTCCTTTACTGATTATGGATTCCTTTAAATCGTTATACATTTGAGTCGCATTATAGCTTTCATGAATATTATCAGTATATCTTCTTATAATTATATTACTCAAAGGGATTCCCTTAAGACAAAGTTCGTCCTTTATCATATTGAATATTGTGGACTTGCCACTGCGCCGTACGCCAGCCAGAATTTTTACTATTTTGACATCCATGAATGGTTTAATCGCATTCATATAATCAGGTCTTAATATCATATTGCACCTCTTTTTATACCTAAAGCATACCAAATAAATGCATAAAGTACAATAGTTTATATGGTTATAACCGAAAAAGTTGTAAGATTTCTATAGTTTATGTGGTTATAACCGAAAAAGTTGTAAAATACTGATACTTTTTTGGTGGCAAGCTTGGAAGTAAAATTTAAGTCGTTATAGCCGAAAAAGTTATAAAACTGCGATACTTTTTTGGTAGCAAACTTGATCCTATACTATTTCGCCCATATATAATAAATTTCCTAGATTATAAAATACTGGTAGTTTTTTCTTTTTTAATCAAAAATATAGCACTAACTAAAGAAACGACAATTGCTAAAGAGCTAAATATAATTATAGCTATTTTACTAACATCATAAAGCAAGCCAACTATCGTACTTCCGATAAACCATGCTGTGCCAAATACTGCACCAAAAACACCATAAGCTGAAGCTCTTCTATCTTTATCCACATATCTACAAACAATTGCTTTAAATATAGACTCTTGTGCGCCCATACATATGCCCCATACTAAAATTCCTGCAAATATCATAAAGATATTGTTGCCATAGAAAACAAGGGGAGTAATAAACAGTGAAAACATAATTGCGATGCATAATGATAACAATCCTTTTTTATCATATAAATATCCAAAAAACAGGGCTGAGATAGCATCTATTCCCATTACTATAGAATAAATGAGGGGTATATATGTCAAATCAAGTAGCTTAAGTGCAGTGACATGATAAGAGATAAAGGGAAAATCAACAAAACCTAAAGCTAAAAATGAAATGCAAATCAAATAAATAATAAACTTTCCATTCTTTTTAATGGATAATGTAGGGAGTTCTTTACGCTCTTCAAACTCTTTTGGGCGAGGATATTTAAACCGGGCAAAAAATAGTATCACTATGGTAACTACTGCGAAGATTCCAAGGATAAAGAAACTATATTGATAGTTTTTGAGTTCAGATGAACCTAAATTAGAAGATAAAACTGAAAAAACCATAAGAGGGCCCAAAAATGCACCTAGTTGATCGAGCATCTCATTAATCGCGAATGCTTTTCCGGCTCCAAAATAAGGGGCCGTAAAACTAGTTAAGGCAGATTTTGCTGGAGCTCTAATAGCTTTCCCAACACGCTCAAGAACAATTAGCACTAGTGCGATTTGCCAAAAGCTCGGATTAACAAAACCAAGCAGTGGTATTGCAAGAAGATTGACACTATATCCTAGAATCATCATTAGCCAATATTTGCCAGTTTTATCAGCAATATATCCCGTTGCTAGTCGAAGCGAATGGCCAATAAACTCGCCAAGTCCTGCAATGAATGACACGAAAAAGGCACTTACTCCGAGTAGACTTAAATATTGTCCATACATGCTTCGCGCACCCTCGTGAGTGAAATCGGAAAAGAAGCTTACAAACCCGAGTAGCAATAAAAAAACTGCAGCTTTCTTTTTAAGCTGATTTTCAGTCGTGTTTGGGTCTAATAAATTAAATTTTTGTTGATTTCTTTTCATTAGTTAATGATAGCACTAAAGGGTTTAAGAATAAATTTAATTTAACCATTTTAGCAAGATAGCGGATTTGTTCTATGGGGGAAAAGATCAACCTATTTATGTATGTGATTAAATACTTGCATGTTCTATTTGCGCCCTCTATTTACGGCGGGTTAAGTCTACATTAAGTTTGCTAAAAGAAATAGAAAATAGTAGTATATTGTAATGGCAATTTTACTCTTAGCGGTTATATATTTAGCCTTTATTTCCTTGGGTCTTCCTGACTCACTTTTTGGTGTTTCGTGGCCTTTGATGCATCTGGATCTTAATCTAGATGAAGGGTTTGCCGCCGTATATATGTTGATAGTCGGGGTATGTACTGCAAGCGTCAGCTTTCTTGCCGGGCCCATAATCAGAAAACTTGGGACTGAGTGGGTTACTTCTGTATCAGTAACTTTGACTGCAGTGGGTATGTTAGGAATAGGTTTATCTCCCAACATTTGGATAATGATGATTTTTGCCATAATGCTGGGAATAGGGGCAGGCGCGATCGACACCGCACTTAACGATTTTGTTTCAAAACACTATAAAGCCAGGCACATGAGCTGGCTGCATGGTTTCTGGGGTATTGGTGTTACACTTAGTCCTTTGATTATGTCAATATTTCTTGAAATGGGAGGCTGGAGAGGGGGATACATGACAATGTCATATATCCAGTTTGGTCTTGCTGCTATTATGTTTGTTTCCCTTCCATTATGGAGAAAAGTAAGAGCTATTCATGATAAACAAGACAAAGCGATAAAAGATAAAGAACTCGAGAAAAATGAAAAAACTGTAGAAGAAATAGACTCGGAAACAACCCCTGGTGAAAAGAAGAAGAGATTTAACATCTTTAAAGAAAAAGGGGTCATTTTTGCCGGAATAGCTTTAGCCCTGTACTGTGGAATGGAGTATATAGTTGGATTGTGGGGGGCAAGCTATCTCGTAAACACGCGTTTTCTTTCCCCAGCAGTTGCCGCTAGATATGTTTCCCTATATTACGGTGGAATAATGGCAGGGAGGTTCCTGACAGGCGCTTTAACGCTAAAACTATCAAATAAGATATTGATAAGAGGGGGGACTGTCATTTGTCTACTAGGAGTCGTTTTGCTCGCAATCCCACAAGATGTTCTAGCTCTTCCGGGAATGCTTTTAATTGGAATTGGTTTTGGCCCTATATTCCCAACATCCATAGACTCCACAAAGTTAAGATTTAATCCAAAATATTCAGCCGACATTATTGGATTCCAAATGGGCTTTGCCTATATTGGAGCCTTTATTGCTCAATTAACTCTAGGGTATGTAGCCACCCGAACAACTTGGACAATATTCCCCTTTGTATTGGTTGCAATGGCAGCTCTACTTTTCATCTCGGTAGAGATAGTGAATTTCAAGACTAGAAACAAGAATTCTGTTATTAAATAGAAATGTGTTTTTATTCAATATAGCAAGAACACCTGTGACTTTAGGCATGGGATGAATTGCCAACGATAAATTACATATGTCAATTAAAAACACACTAAAAACCCACGATGTGTTTGATAATTATGAGTTTCGTTTTTTCTAATCTCTCAAATTCAAATTATATTTTTTAAAAATATACTTAATATGTCAAATACCGCTGAATCAACCATTTATCCATAATTGCAAAGCTTTTCTACAATTAAAGGAA